>CAJKBW010000083.1 GCA_905198295.1 uncultured Oscillospiraceae bacterium
AATTTGGCAGGAATTGTGGCCACGCCCTTTTGGAACGCCGGCGGAAAAGGCATATACCGGATCTGACCGACGACGAAACCGCCGCCCGAACGGGCGGCGGTTTTCCGTTTACTTGTCAGTGTGTGCTCTGTCTCCGGAGGAATGACCCGGATGGGCGGCGCGATACTGGTTGGCAGACATGCCGCTGGCCAGCTTGAAAGCCCGGTAAAAAGCGGAATAGGTGTCGAAACCGGCCAGACTGGCGATTTCCGCCGCCGGCTGGTCGGTTTCGGTGAGCAGCCGGGTGGCCCTGATCGGCTCACGGCTGGTGTTCACCTATGATAAGCAGCGGTAAGGAGGTGCGGCTTTATGAAATTTACCAATACCCTGCGGCGCAGCGTGCATGACGCGGATGAAAGACAGCGCGTCTACCGGCTGGCGGCAAGCAAAAGCCGCGCCTTCACCTGGAAGCTGATCCGCATGCTGCTGGTCATCGGCATTTCCTTTATCATCGTTTATCCGCTGATCGTCAAGTTCAGCGTCTCCATCATGAGCCGCTCGGATATGAACGATGTGGCGGTGCGCTGGGTTGCAAAAAATCCCACTCTTGACAATTTTGCCTTTTCCTTTAACGCCATGAAATACCCGACGGCGCTGGCCAATACGGTGTTCGTCAGTGTGGTATGCACGCTTTTGCAGATGTTTTCCTGCTGCCTGGCCGCGTATGCGTTTGTCAAGCTGAAGTTTCCCGGGTCCAAGCTGCTGTTTGTCCTTGCGGTGTTCACTCTTGTGGTGCCGCCGCAGACCTACATGATGGGCATGTACGCCCAGACGCGTTTTTTCAACCCCTTCGGGCTGGTCGAGATGCTCACCGGCAAGGTCGGCCTGATCAACACCTACTGGCCGATCTTCATCCGCTCGCTGTGCGGGGTGGGGGTGCGCAACGGTCTGTACATCTATCTGATGACCCAGTTCTTCCGCAACATGCCCACTGAACTGGAGGAAGCGGCACATGTGGACGGCGCTTCGCCGTTCAAGACCTTTTACCGCATCATGCTGCCTAACGCGGTGCCGATTCTGGTCACTATTGCGGTGTTCTCCTTCGTGTGGCAGTGGAACGACGAATTCTATGCCGCCATCCTTACCCCCGACTTTGATTTCATCTCCCGCAATCTTTACCGGATTGACAATATGATCACCGTGATTACCGGTGCTTATGTCAACGATCCCGCCTATACCTCCATCCTCAAGAACGCGGCATCCCTGCTGGCTGTGGCCCCGCTGATGCTGGTGTTTGTGGGCGCACAGAAGTTCTTTGTGGAAAATTTTGAACGTTCAGGCATTGTGGGCTGAACCGGAAGAACGGCAGACACAGGCCGGAAAGGCAGTCAAATTTATGTTTAAGAAAGGTCTTGCAGCTATGGTTACGACAGCGGCGGTTCTGGGCATGGGGTTTTCCGCCATGCCCGCGGGCGCGCTCAGCGCGATGGCGCCCTATGAGGCGTGGGTTTCTCCGGATTCTTTTTACAGTGGTGCGATGCTCGAACTCAAGCGGGACGGCGATGTCTCCTCCTGGATTACCAGCGAGCTTTCCACCATGAAAAACGAGTACAACATCAACACGGTCAATCTGTACGGGCTGGAAAGCTTCCGGCATACCGAAAAGCTGTTTGACGAGCTCAAAAGGCTCGGCATGCAGGCGGTGGTGCGCATTGAGGCGTACAGCCAGGATTTTGCCTTCCGTGAGGCGGATCTGCCGTATATTATCAACATATACGACGATCTGCTGGATCTGGTCTGCCGGCCCGAGCACCGGGAACAGGTGGCATACTTTTCGCTGAACATGCCGGTCGACGATCCCCGGGTGCAGCAGAATACCGGCGGGCTGAATTCCTCTGTGTTTATATCCAGTCAGGTGACCTATGCCGAGGCGTTTGTTAAGCGCATGCGGGAGGAAACCGCCAAGCGCGGTTTCAACGATGCCCAGATGTACCTGAGCATTTTCTATGGCTGGGACAACAGCTTCAAGATCCCGTCCTATGCCTCTGCGGGCGCGGACGGCTATTTCATGAACAACTACACCTACCCCAAGAACGACAATGCCATCCCGGACGAAACTGCGTCCGACGCCGATCTGATCAACCGTACGCGGCTGTCCATTTCGGTGAGCAAATTCCTCAAGGATTATCCGGATAAGCCGCTGGTGGTGGAATTCGGCTTCCATACGCTGGAATACAACGGCGGCAAAAAGCCCAACCAGACCGCCGGACTGGTGGCCAACCGGGCGGCAAAAGCCCGCGCTATCAAGGCGACGCTCGATTATTACCGCGAGGCGGTACCGAATTTCCGCGGGGCGCTGTATTTCGGATACAACCTGTATAAGGAGGAGGGTAATCCGCCGGCGGTGATGGACTGGACCCTCAACTACCCGGACGGGGACGACTGGGCCACAACGACGAATCCGCCGGCCGCGACGGACGGACCTACCGGCGGTCGGCCAACAGACAGCCAGACCACCGGCGGGGACGGTACCACCTCCCCGGCCGACGGCAGCGCACCGGCGACCGGGCCGGAAGCGCCCGGAGATGAAAACGGCAGCACCCCTGCCTCCGGAACGGATGCGGTCACCTCGGCAGGGGCGTCGTCGGATCCGGACGAAAGCAGTGAGGCAAAACAGACCTCCGGCATGCCGCTGGCAACCAAAATCGCGCTGGGTGTGCTCGGCGGGCTGACAGCGGTGCTTGGCGGGCTGACAGCGTTCTGGCTGGTGCTGCGTCATAAGGCCAAGACGGCGGGATGACCGGACAGCGGAAAAGCGCAGATTCCCGATGAACCCAAATCCGGCTATCCGGAAGAAAGGAATGGTTTTAGGATGATGAGGAAACGTCTGCTGGCAGGCGGGCTGGCGGCGCTGATGAGCGCCCTCCTGCTGGTTCCCGGATTCGGCGCGTCCGCTGCCGCGGAACAGCCGGTCAATGCGATGGCCCCGTATGAAGCATTTGTGGATCCGGACACCTTTTTCAGCGGCGCCGTGCTGGACCTGAAAAAGGAAGGCGATGTTCACGCCTGGATCACCCGCGAGCTCGAAAACATGAAATACGGCTACAATATCAACACCCTCAACATTTACGGCCTGGAAGGGTTTGACAACGGGGACAGCAACGAAAACAAGGATTTCCTGTTTGAAGAGCTGGCCCGGCTGGGCATGAAGGTGGTGGTGCGCATCGAGGCGTACAGCGATACCTTTGCGTTCCAGGTTTCTGATCTCGATTATGTTTTCAATACCTATCAGAAACTCATCGAATATGTCTGCGGGGACGGTAAGCGTCAGCAGGTAGCGTATTTTGCGCTGAACATGCCGGTCGATGACCCGCAGGTTCAGCAGAAGCTGGAAGGCGGCATCAACGGCGAGCAGTCGAAGCAGCGGCAGGTGGAATACGCCGGGGCGTTTGTCAAACGGATGCGCGAAACCACTGCGTCCTACGGCTTTACCGACGCGCAGCTGTACCTGAGCGTTTTCTATGGCTGGGACAACAGCTTCAAGACTCCGTCCTATGTCTCCTCCGGTGCGGACGGCTATTTCATGAACAACTATTCCTATCCGCTCAACAGCACCAAGCTGCCGGAGGCTTCGGCTCCGGGCGAAGAGCTGATCAACGCCAACCGGCTGGCCATCTCGATGAATACCTATCTCAGCCAGTATCCGGGAAAACCGTTGGTGATTGAAAGCGGTTTCCACACTCTCGAGTACAACAACGGCGTTGTGCCCAACCAGACTGCCGGTTTAGTGAAGGATAAGGAAGCCAAGATCAAGGCGATCAAGGCCACCCTCGACTTCTATGAGCAGTTCGACGAGTTCCGTGGATGGCTGTATTTCGGGTATAACCTGTATAAAGAGGAGGGCAGCCCTGCTGCGGTGATGGACTGGAGTCTGGTGTATCCGCTGGAAGGGCAGGCACAGGCCGAAACCGGTTACCGTGTTGGTAATGCCGCAGCGGTCGCGGATGAGGCAGCTTCCGACCGGATGGCGGTGGAACTCAAGACTGCCGGCGACGGCATCGCGTTTTACGAATGTGCGGCGCTCAACCAGATCGGCCTGACCTACAGGGCGGATGCAGACGCGGTGGTGGGGTTATATATTAACGACGAGAAAAAGCAGGAAATCACGCTGCCCGCGTCGTCCGGCTACACCATTGTATTCGTCTCGCAGACGGTGGTAAAAGGGGCTAATCTGCGCCTTCAGCTGGAAACCGGTGCGGTGACGCTGGATATGATCGGTGCATATCCGCAGCTGGAAACCGAAAACGGCGTGCTGGCCGGCAGGGCGGAAGTGGTCACCGATGAGGCCGCTTCCAACGGCCAGGCAGTGGCCGGGCTGACCGGCGAAGAAGATACTATTACCATGCAGGGCATCCGTGGCGGCGCCCGTATCAAGGTGCATTACCGGGCGGATGCGGACAGCCGGATCCGCTTGACGGTCAACGGGAAAAACAGCGTCGAGCTGGATCTGAAGGCCACCGATACGTATACCGACATGAGCGCCACCCTCAACGTGCCGACCGGCTCCACGCTGGTTATTCAGGGAATCGGCGGCGAGGGGGTTTACATCGACTATGTAGGCCTCAGCGGCGTGCCGGATCCCGAGGAATCCGTGCCGGCCGAGGATGACTCCACGGCGGATGGTGATCAGAACAGTATGATGCCGGTGATTATCGTGCTGATCTGCCTCGGCGTATTTCTGGCAGGCGTGGTCGTGGTGACGCTGGTCATTCTCAAGAAAAAATAACCGGTTTGTCCGAGGAGGAAAAACGATATGCAGTATGGATTACAGATGTACACCCTGCGGCAGCTGACCGATAAGCACATGGCACAGACGCTTGAACAGGTCGCGCAGATGGGGTATACGGGCGTGGAACTGGCCGGATTCGGTGATCTTACGCCGGACGAAATGGTGCAGGCGGTGCGCCGCAACGGCCTGACGGTGATCAGCGCGCACGTCGGCTACCAGGATTTACAGGCCGACGCGGAAAAATGGATCCGCATTGCCGGAGAGCTCGGCATGACGAGGATTACCCTGCCGTGGATGGATCCGGAACGGCTGAGCGCCGACAATATCGAGGCGACCGCCGATATGATCAACGGAATCCAGAAGACGCTGGCTGCATCCGGCATTGAGCTGTCCTACCACAACCATGATTTTGAGTTCGTGGATGACCGCTATGCGCGGCTGATGGCGCTCTGCCCGGCGCTGAAGTTTGAGTTGGACACCTACTGGGTGAAATTTGCCGGGTACGATCCCGCGGCGCTGATGGCGCAGTATGCCGACCGGATCGTGCTTGTGCACCTGAAGGACATGCTCGACAAGGATCCGGTGACCCATGAGGATCCGAATCCCACCCTGATGACCGGTACGGTGGATGTCATGAGCATCGTCCGGCAGGGCGACAAAATGGGCATTCCGTGGGGCATCGTCGAAATGGATCAGCCGATTGGCGATCCGCTCGAAGCGGTACGGATGAGTTTGGAGAATCTCCGGAGGGCGGCGGAATAACCGAATAATGCACGGGGGTGGGTAGAGATGCCTGCCCCCGTTTTTTATTGCAGCTGCGTCTGCAGGAGATATTCCTCCACATACCGTGAGGCAACCGCGCCATCCGCAGCTGCGGTAACGATCTGGCGCAGCGGCTTTGTCCGCACGTCGCCGACCGCGAATACTCCCGGTATGCCGGTGCGGGTGGTTTCGTCCGCGCACAGGCAGCCGGCGTCATCGACGGCGAGCTGGCTGCGGAACAGGGCGGTATCCGGTACCCGCCCGATGGCGACAAATACGCCGTCGCACGCCAGCGCGCGGCGGTCGCCGGTATGCACATCCTCGAGTTGGACACCGGTTACCCGTTCGTCGTGCAGAATTTCCGCAATGCGGCAGTTCCACAAAAACTCCACGGCACTGTCCTGGAGTGCACGGCGGTATACCGCCGCAGCGCGCAGGTTGTCCCGACGGTGAACAAGATATACCTTGCGGCACAGTCTGGCCAGATAAAGCGCATCCTCGGCTGCGCTGTTGCCGCCGCCGGCCACCACCACCGATTTATCCTTATACAGCATACCGTCGCAGGCTGCACAGTACGATACGCCGCGCCCGCGCAGGCTGGCTTCCTCGGGCAGCCCGAGTTCCCGCGGATAGGCGCCGGTGGCGGCAATCACCGTTTGGGCAAGGATATCCCCGTCGGCTGTGGTGAGACGCTTGGGCTGCGCGTGCAGGTCCACAGCCGTGACCTCGGCAAAACGGGTCTGTGCGCCGAAACGTTCGGCGCTTTTACGCATGCGTTCCCCGAGCGTAAAGCCATCGATGCCCTCGTCAAATCCCGGATAATTGTCCACCTGCCCGGTGGAGGCCATCTGTCCGCCGGGCGTCATCTTTTCCAGCACCAGCACCGACAAACCGCTGCGCGCGCAGTATAACGCTGCGGTGTAGCCGGCAGGCCCTCCGCCGATAATGACGGTATCATAAAGGTTCTCGTTCATGGCTGTCCGCCTTTCTGCATACGAAATACGGTTTTTTTGCCGGTGGCCGTACCGCGCAGAGCAGCGGCAGCCGGTCGGCTCTGCCGTTAGCTTGTCCGCCGCCGGCAGGATTATAACAGTAAGCGTTTTCGCATGGGGAGAGCCGAACCGGCTTTGCCGCCGCAGCGCTTCGATCACACCGGCGGTCTTGACGGGCACCCGCGGATACCGTATAATCAAAACAGAAGATGCTTCCGGCAGACGGGCAGATAAAGGAGGGAATCCCATGAATATCGCGGCACATGCCGTAGGAACGACGGCCGGCGGGACTGAGCCACCGGTGCTGATGTACACCGGACATGTCAACTGCCGCAGTGGGGATTATTTTATTCGCGCCCACAGCCACGGGCTGTTCACCGAGCTGGTGCTGATGACCGGTGGGTATGCGTCGTTCACCATTGACGGGGTTTCCTATACCGTCAAAACCGGTGACCTGATCCTGTTCGCACGGGGGGTCGAACACGAGGAGCTGTATCCGCAGCATGCCGGCGGGGAGACGTATTACTGTGCGGCGCTGCGGCTGTTCGCACCGGAAATAGAAGCGCGTGCCATCGAACGGATCCGGCAGCAGCCGGTGCTGCATACCGGAGAGCTTTACGAACGTATGGTGACCCTGATGGAGGGCATATACAGCGAATGCCGGGATGCACAGGATGGTACTGCACTGGTGTGCGAGGGCTATTTGCGGGTGATTTCGGTTTATCTTCTGCGTCTGCTCGGACTGGCAGAAGATTCGGGAAAGGAAAAGTCGGCATCCCCGATTATCCGTGAGGTTAAATCCTACATCGACGCGCATTTTACCGAGTCTTTACAGCTTAAGGATATCGCCGGTGCTCATTATATTAGCCGTTTTTATTTGTCTCATATTTTTAAAGAGGAAACAGGATATTCACCGATTCATTACCTTATCGGCCGGCGTATCGAAGAGGCCAAACGACTGCTGGCCGATACCCAAATGTCCATACAGGATATTGCATTATATGTAGGATATGATAATCCTTCTCATTTCAACAGTCTGTTTAAGCGTACAACGGGTATGTCAGCCGCTGCCTATCGGCGCTGGATTAAAGCGGCGCATAAAACCGAAAATAAGTAGTTGATCATTTGAAGCCCGCACCTTTTAGGTGCGGGCTTTTATGTTATGCAAAAAATTGACAAAATCCCAATGCTTTTACCGCAACAATCCGGCTGCATTTGTATGGACTTCATGATATGAATATTAATATATTCATAAGAAAAGAGGAGCTGCTATGACAAATCGGGAGCGTTATATTAACTGTGCGTTGGGGAAGCCGATTGATCGTTCCCCGTTTATGTTTTACTTTGGACCATGGGTGGAGACATTGACGGTATGGGCTGCGCAGGGCGTCAAAAATCCGGAAGTCGCCTGGCTGCAAGGCTTTGGCTTTGATCCGCAGGTTATTAAGGTTAGTGAAACGGTTAATCCGCTGCATTGTCCGGGGTTTGATGCGCATGTCATTGAACATAAAGGGGATACCGTCGTGGAGATGGACTGGCTGGGGCAGATCATTGAACGGGCTGTGGGGCGGGACGGTATTCCCAAAATACTGAAATCTCCCGTTACTTGCCGCGAAGAGTGGGAAGCGCTGAAAAAAGAACGTCTCGATCCCCATGATCCACGTCGGTTTCCTTCCGATTGGAAAGAACGTGTAGCCGCTTGGAAAACCATTGATGCACCTGTTCAAATCGGCATATTCCCCTGCGGACTGTACGGGACTTTGCGCGATCTGATGGGGGTGGAGGGCAGTCTGTATGCGTTTTACGACGATCCTGCACTGGTTCACGATATAATGGATTATTTGACCGATTTCTGGATCGCTATTTACGAAAAAATATGTGCCGATATTCAGGTGGATATTTTGCACATCTGGGAAGATATGTCAGGCAAACAAGGGTCATTACTGTCGCCCGATATTATCCGTGAATTTATGCTTCCCAATTACCGCAAGCTGAAAAAATTCGCCGATGAACACGGTATCCCGGTTTTGCAGGTGGATACCGACGGCAACTGCGAAATGCTGATACAGATATTTCATGAGGCGGGTATCAATATGATGATGCCTTTTGAGGTAACGGCGGAAAGCGATATACGCGATCTGCGCCAACGTTATCCGTATATGGCCATGCAGGGAGGAATCGACAAACAGGAGATCGCCAAAGGTCCTGCGGCGATCGATGCGGAACTGGAGCGCATCCGCCCGCTGATCAACAAACCGGGCTATTTCCCCGCTCTGGATCATCTGATTCCACCCGAATTATCCTATCAGGATTATACCTACTTTGTCCATAGGCTACGGGAGATGATTTTCGCCGGCGTATCCCAATCATAAAGAAAGAAGGGTTATAACATGACCAACAAGGAACTTAACAACATTCTGCAACAAAACGGCGGGATTCTGCGGCTGCTGCCGGTTTTCGTGCCGCGGCGGTTCGGAACCGCCGGCCGCCGGCTGCGGCTGCATCCGGACGACTATTTTGCGCTGGGTACCGAACGCGGATCGATTAAGGAGAGATGGTTTTCCTCTATTATTTGCTGCATGAACGGACCGAAAGCTGCACCCGATGAGGGTATGAGCTATGTCCCGGTAGAGGGCGGAAAAGTGGCTCTCAGGGATTTTGTTGAGCAGTTGGGAGCCGATCTGCTCGGCGATGCCATGATGGAACGCTACGGTACCTGGCCGATGTATTCCAAATTCTTCGATTATGAAGGGCCGCTGTTCCATCATCTGCATCTGGGGTTTGAGGACGCCGCCCGGGTCGGCCGCATCGGCAAGCCTGAGGCCTATTACTATCCGCCGCAGCTCAACAACTATGCGGGTACGTCGCCGTACACCTACTTCGGGTTTTCACCGGAGGTGACCAAGGATGAGGTGAAAGAACGGCTGGCCGGCTATACCGCCGGGGATACCCGTATCACCGAGCTGTCCCGTGCCTACCGCATCCAGCTGGGAACCGGCTGGTACACCGCACCGGGTGTCGTGCATGCGCCGGGCTCCTACCTGACCTATGAACCGCAGTGGAACAGCGATGTCAATTCGGTGTATGAAAACGTTGTGGAAAACGAGATTTATCCGTATGAGATGCTGGTGGAGAACTGCCCGCCCGACAAGCAGCAGGATCTCGATTATGTCATCAGCCTGATGGATTGGGAGAAAAACGTGGATCCGGATTACCGCAAACATTTCTTCCGCCCGCCGGTCGTCTGTACACAGGATGACGCCCACTGCGAAAAGTGGATTGCTTACGGAAACCCGTACATTGCGGCCAAGGAGCTGACCGTTTATCCGGGGGAGCAGGCGGTGATCCGGGACGACACGCCATACGGCTGCATCCTCACACAGGGACAGGGCACCGTCAACGGCCTTCAGGCCGAGGCAGCCTGCATGCTGCGGTACGGCCAGGCGAGCGCGGACGAGTTCTTTGTGTCCTATGATGCGGCGTCAAAGGGTGTCGTGGTGAAAAACACCAGCCTGTGCGAGCCGCTCGTCATGCTTAAGCATTTCCCGTGGTATCCTGCCGTTCCCGCGGCGGAGGCGGAAGGATGAACACGTGCATTCTGGGACTTTATGAAAAGGCTCAGCCGGACGCCATCGTTCTTGAGGAAAAACTGGACAATGCCGCGCGGGCGGGATTCGACAGCTTCGAGTTGAGCGTGGATGAAAGCGACCAAAGGCTCGCCCGGCTCGCATGGGGCTCGGCGCAGACCGAGGCGCTGCGGCAGGCTGCCCGGCGTGCGGGCATCCCGGTGGGCACCCTGTGCCTGAGCGGGCACCGCCGGTATCCGCTCGGTTCGGCTGATCCTGAAACCGTGCGCAGGGGGATGGACATCCTGCAGCGGGCAATCGCCCTCGCCGGTGAGCTTGGGGTGCGGCTGATCCAACTGGCGGGCTACGATGTATATTATGAGCCTTCCACCCCCGATACCGTTAAACGGTTCACGGATAACCTGCTGCGCGGCGTGGAATGGGCGGCCGGTGCAGGGGTGATGCTCGGCTTTGAAACGATGGAGTGCGTTTCACCGGCCGGCGAGCCGATCCTCGATACCGTCAGCAAGGCAATGCATTTTGTCCGGTTGGCGGATTCCCCCTGGCTGCAGGTTTATCCCGATACCGGCAATGTCTGCAACGCCTGCGGCGGAGATACCGCTGCGGTGCTGGCCGACATGTGCTGCGGCCGCGGCCACATTGCTGCCGTCCACCTCAAGGAGACAGTGCACGGTGTTTTCCGGGACCTGTTTCCGGGGGAAGGCCGGGTGGATTTTCCGGCGGTTATCGACGGGCTGAAGGCCCAGGGAGTGCGGCGGTTTACCGCGGAGTGCTGGTATCGCAGCGGCGACGACTGGAAGGCGCGGCTGAAGGCCGTGCACGCATATTACCGACCGATGCTGGAGGTGCAAAAGGCATGAAACGGTATTTCATTGGGGTCGATAACGGCGGCACCATGACCAAAGCGGCGGTATTTGATGCCGCCGGCCGGCAGCTGGCCAGCGCGGGAGAGAATACGCCGCAGACCTGCCCGCAGCCGGGCTGGTGCGACCGGGATATGGAAGAATTGTGGATGGCGGCGGCGCGCTGCATCCGGAAGGCGTTGGCTGCCGCCGGCATTTCTCCGGCGGAAATTGCAGGGGTCGGCTGTACTGGCCACGGCAAGGGGCTGTATTTATGGGGACGTGACGGTCGTCCCGCTGCGCCGGGGGTCGCGTCCACCGACCACCGTGCCGCTGCGGTGGCCGCACACTGGCAGACGGACGGTACCGCTGAAAAGGCGCGGGCGTACACAATGCAGCGGGTGCTGGATTGTCAACCGGCTGCCCTGCTGCGGTGGTTCCGGGACAACCGACCGGCGGTGTATGAAAACATCCGTTGGGTTTTTGAGGCCAAGGATTACCTGCGGTTCCGGCTGACCGGGGAGGCGTTTGCCGAATATACCGATTCCTCAGGCACCAGCCTGCTCAACCTGCATACGCGGCAGTTTGACCGCGAGCTGCTGCGGCTTTACGGCATACCAGAAGTATGGGAGGCGCTGCCGCCGCTGCGGGCGTCGGCCGATATGTGCGGACGGGTGACTGCCGAGGCGGCAGCGCTCACCGGAATCCCGGCGGGCACGCCGGTATGCGGTGGTATGTTTGATATCGACGCATGCGCGATTGCGATGGATGTTTCCACCGAGGACCGGCTGTGTGCCGTTACCGGTACCTGGAGCATCAACGAGTACATTTCCCACACGCCGGTTCCATCCGATGGCACCACCCTCAATTCGCTGTTCTGCCTGCCGGAATATTACCTCATTGAGGAAAGCAGCCCTACATCGGCCGGCAACCTAAGCTGGGCGGTCAAGCACTTTATGGGGGAGGCGCAGTGGGCGGCGCTGCAGCGTGGGGAGTCCCTGTATCCGCTGGCCGACCGGCTGGTGGAGGCCTGCGATCCGGCCGGTAGCCGTGCCATTTTTCTCCCCTTCCTTTACGGCAGCAACGAGGACGGCGTGGAACAGGCAGTGCTGGCCGGGCTGAGTCAGGCTGATGACACGGCGGACCTGCTGCGGGCGGTGTTTGAAGGAGTGGTGTATTCCCACCGCACCCACATTGACCGTCTGCGGGTACACAATCCGCGGCTGGACCGCCTGCGCCTGGCCGGCGGCGCCGCGCGTTCTGCGGTATGGGTGCAGATGTTTGCCGACGTGATGGACAGCCCGATCGAGGTGGTGTCG
>CAJKBW010000084.1 GCA_905198295.1 uncultured Oscillospiraceae bacterium
CATAATGGGCGTTGCAGACGCGTACGGAGAGATGTCCGAGCGGTTTAAGGAGCTGGTCTTGAAAACCAGTGACTCGCAAGAGCCAAGGGTTCGAATCCCTTCCTCTCCGCCACCTTTCTTTCAACAACAGGGGTGTCTGCGGCATCAATTGAAGAAAGGCTGACCGTCTGCTCACCGCATGCGGTTTCCTTATATGGAGAAGTACTCAAGTTGGTGACGAGGCGCCCCTGCTAAGGGCGTAGGTCGGGTAACCGGCGCGAGGGTTCGAGTCCCTCCTTCTCCGCCACGTCGGAACGAGTTACGCTCGTTCCGATTTTTTATTTCATAAAAATCAGTCACCTGTTCCACTGTTCCTCCTTTTCGCAAAAAGTCACGCTCGGCTTGCCTGCTCGCTTGCAAGCGTGCTCACGACGGCTCGCTGTCGCTACCAACTTTTTGCGAGTTCGAGAGAGTTCAACTCCCACCTCCGAAAATCCAAAAATATCTTTTTTTCAACTTCAGAAGGAGGAGAGTCCGCGCGTCGCAGGCACGCGGAATTTTTTTATATATCTTTTCTTACGGACTTTGATGCTTGCAGAGATACAGTTTTGTCGGCACTGAAAAACCTGCCGCAGAATCCGGTTTATTCTTTGCCGCTTTAGAGGGGTTGTGCCGGGAACCCATTTGACATTTCCCCGTGATTCCGTTATAATTCAGACAATATTTTGCTGTGTTTGAAGGGACGGAATTGCAATGAGCATACGAATCGGTATTCTTGGTTACGGTAACCTGGGCCGCGGTGTGGAATGCGCTCTGCGGCAGAATCCGGATATGGAGCTTGCCGCTGTTTTTACCCGGCGTGATCCGAAAGACGTAAAAATCCTGACACCCGATGTTCCGGTATACACGGCGGACATGGCGGTGCAGATGGCGGATAAGATTGACGTTCTGATCCTCTGCGGCGGCAGTGCCACCGACCTGCCGGTGCAGACACCGCAGTACGCCCGGCTGTTTAATGTGGTGGACAGCTTTGACACCCATGCGCGCATCCCGGAGCATTTTGACGCTGTCGATGCCGCAGCCCGGCAGGGGGGCAAGGTTGGCATTATCTCGGTGGGATGGGATCCCGGTATGTTCTCCCTGAACCGCATGTACGCGAGTGCCATTCTGCCGGATGGGGCGGATTACACCTTCTGGGGCAAGGGCGTCAGTCAGGGACATTCCGATGCGGTGCGCAGGATTGAGGGGGTGCGGGACGCCCGGCAGTACACTATTCCGGTAGACAGTGCACTGGAAGCGGTACGGCGCGGAGAAAACCCCGAGCTGACTGTGCGTCAGAAGCATACCCGTGAATGCTTTGTAGTCGCGGAGGAGGGCGCGGACAAGGCGCGGATTGAGCGCGAGATCAAAACCATGCCCAATTATTTTGCGGATTATGATACCACCGTCCATTTTATCAACGAGGAAGAGCTGAAGAAGAACCACAGCGGGATCCCTCACGGCGGCTTTGTTATCCGCTGCGGCAAGACCGGATGGGATCACGAGAACAAGCACATTATTGAATACAGCCTGAAGCTGGACTCCAATCCGGAGTTCACCTCGTCGATTCTGGTCGCCTATGCCCGCGCGGCTTACCGGATGAATTGTGAGGGGCAAAACGGGTGCAAGACGGTGTTTGATGTGCCGCCGGCCTATTTGAGCGCTGTGCCGGGCGATGAACTCCGGAAGCATTTTTTGTAAAAGAGATTCGTCAGCCGCCGGCAGGCCGGTGGCCGGACAGGTTATTTCTCTTTTTTGGGCAAACAAAGAGGATCGCGCTTTGGCGCGGTCCTCTTTTCCTATATGTATACGGTTTGGCACGTGAAATGACAGCATGCCGTAGCTGGCGAAGGCTGTCTGGTTTCTTTTGTGTACAGCGCGCACGCAACGGAAGACAGCGGAATAACCTGATAGTAGACTTTCAGGGAAAGGAGGAAGATAAAGCACACGCTTTATCGCTGTTTATGGATTTCCAAAACGAAAACATACCGGTGATCCCGCTGCCGAATCCGGGAGAAGGAGGGCCGGTTGCAAACCCGCCGGCGAGCGGGGATTATCCGGTGATTCCGCTGCCGAACCCCGGTGAGGGAGGGCCGGTTGCGAACCCGCCGGCGAACGGAGATTATCCGGTGATCCCGCTGCCGAATCCGGGAGAAGGAGGACCGGTTGCGAACCCGTCGGCGGGCGGCAATTTTCCGGTGATCCCGCTGCCAAACCCCGGAGGGGGAAACGTTCTTCCCGGCTGGCCCGGTGTCGCCAGGATTCGCTTTATCAACGCTGCTGTAGGCTATGCACCTTTCCGCATTTTCGTGAACAATCGCCGTGCGGTGAACCGTCTGGCGTTTTCGGAGATTTCGGATTACGGACGCTTTCTTGCTGGCTACCGCACTATCACAGTTGCCGGGCTGGGCGGCTATGTGTATATGCAGAAGACCATCCCGTTTGAAGCCGGAAGCACTTCCACCATTGCGATTATCAACCGCACGGGCGGGTTGGATATGCTGCAGATTCCAGATATCTGCTGTGCGCCGCAGGACGGCTCTTCGAATTTCCGTGTCAGCAATCTGGCGTACGGCAGCCAGCCGATGGATGTGCTGCTGGGCGACGGACGGGTGATTTATGCGGATATCCGCTTTAAGGAAACCACGAGCTACAAACGTATTCAGCCGGGTGAATACCAGTTCATTTTTGCGCAGACCAATCTGATGCCGATGCCCGCCTATATGGATATCGAGAGCCTGGATTCGGCATTTATCGGCATGGCTCCCCTTCCGGATACGGTTTTGTCCCTGTATCTGGATGTGCAGAGCAACACCAACTATACAGTGTATCTGCTGGACAATACCGATGGCACCGGCGGCATGCAGACTCTGGTTGTGGAAGACCGCTAGAGCCGGCTGGCGGCATAAGGCAAACGCGCAGAAGGCCATACGGAAACCGAACGGCGCGCGGATGCATGCCGGCAGCACCCGCCGGGAAATAAGGCTGCCGCCGCAGTGCGGGCAGTCTGCCAGGAGCGGGGAACGGCGGAGTTCAGCTGTATGCTGTGGGAATAATACTGTGCGGCAAACTGGAAACCGCGGTGATCCGCGGATCATCATGCATAAACGCAGGCCGGGGAGAGAGGCTAATCTTTCCCCGGCTCTTTTTTGGGGTTTATCGTTATAAGAAACAAAGAAATCGATAAAGATAATAACAAATGATGAATTTTCGGCAAAACTGTGGACATTTTCCAAAATATAGGATAAGATATCCGAGTAATCAAATGTAGGAACGGCGATTCGCCGCAAGGGGGGGACAGCGATGGCGCAGCAGATGGTGGAACGCATCCGGGAAGCCGAAAGCCGGGCGGAAGAGACGATACGCGAAGCACAGCGGCAGGCAGCGCAGCGGCTGGAAGAGGCCCGGGCGCAGGTGAACGATATATACCGCCAAAACGAAGAGGACTGCCGGGCGGAAACGGCACGGCGGCTGGAAAAGGCGCGCGGGGAAGCGGAGGCTATCCGGCGGCAGGCCGAGGAGGAAGGCGCACAGCAATGCGGCCGCCTGAATGAGCGGGTGCAGTCCCGGAAGGCGGAGGCGGTCCGGCTGGCAGCAGCGGAATTGCTGCGGACTTGAGCGGATACATTTGCGCAGAAGAGTGGTGATACGGCTTGGCAAAACAGAATATGCAGGTAATCCGGCTGTACGCCCTGCGCAGCGAGCGCAAGGCGCTGCTCGAGCAGCTGCAGCGTCTCGGGGCGGTGGAGATCACCGATTCCCTCGAGCTTGACGGCGCGATACCGGAGGGGTTTACCCGGATCGACCGCGAGGAGGAAGCGGGCACGTTTGACCGCATGGCAGCGAGCGCACGGCAGGCGCTGGAAATTCTCGATGAATACGCGCCGGCAAAAAAAGGGATGCTCGCCTCCCTTTCCGGACGGCGCGAGGTGTCGGAACAGGAGTTTTCCGCCTGTGCGGAAAAAAGCCGCGAGGTTATGGCTGTCTGCAATGAGATTCAGGCGCTGCGCAAAAAGGCGACGGAGAGTGCAGCAGAACTGGTACGCATCCGTTCCGCACAGGCGCAGCTGGAGCCGTGGATGCGGCTGGATGTGCCGCTGCGGTTTGCCGGAACGGTGAAAACCACCGCGTTTATCGGCACACTGCCGGGAACCTTTACTACCGAAGAGCTGTATGCGGCGCTGGATGCGCCGGAACGGGCATTCGACGCCGAGATCCTCAGCGCTTCCGCTGAGCAGACATGTATTTTCCTGCTTTGTCCGAAGGGGCAGGCGGAAGAAATGGAACAGGCGCTGCGCGCGCTGGGCTTCGCCCGGCCGCCGGCGCTTGGCGGCGGGATCCCGCAGGAGGAATATGCTGCGCTTGAAAAGGCGCAGACGGCGGCCCTCGAACAGGCGGACGAAATCCGCGAAAAGCTGGCCGGGCTGGCGGAGCATCGTGAACAGATCGAGATGACGGCGGATTACTATACCATACGCGCGGAGAAATACCGCATGATCGGCCGGCTGGATCATTCGCGGAACACCTTTGTGGTGTCCGGCTATGTGCCGGAGGCTGCGGCAGCGCAGCTGACAGCGCTGCTCGAAAGCCGGTTTACCGTCGTGGCGGAGACAGAACCCGCCGATCCGGAAAAAGCGCCGGTGCTGCTCAAAAACGACGCCTTCGCGGCGCCGGCGGAGTCGATTACCGAAATGTACGCGATGCCGAATGCACAGGATATCGATCCGACGCCGGTGATGAGCTTTTTCTATTACCTGTTTTTCGGGATGATGCTTTCCGACGCCGGTTACGGCCTGCTTCTGGTCTTCGGCTGCTGGTTCCTGATGAAGAAATACCGGCCGGAGGCCGCAATGCGGCGCAATCTCAAGCTGTTTATGTACTGCGGTGTATCGACGGTGCTGTGGGGACTGGTGTTCGGCAGCTTTTTCGGGGATGCGCCGGCGGTGATCGCCAAAACCTTTTTCGGTGTGGATTTTGTAATGCCGAAGCTGTTGGATCCGATCACCGATGCGGTCACGCTGCTGGTGCTCAGTCTGATCCTGGGGCTTTTGCAGATTCTGGTGGGGCTCGGCGCCAAGTTCTACATGCTGTGGCGCTCCGGCGATAAAGCGGGCGCGGTATTTGACGTCGGGTTTTGGATGACCACCCTGCTCGGGTTCGGCATTCTTGCGGGCGGCATGGTCTCGCTGCCGGTGCTCACGACGATCGGCGGCGCTGTTGCCGCCGTCTCCCTGCTGGGACTGGTCTGTACGCAGGGTCGCAAGAAAAAAGGGCCGATGAAGGTGATTTCAGGGCTGGCGAGTTTGTATGACGTGACCGGCTATGTCAGCGATCTGATGTCCTATTCCCGGCTGATGGCGCTGGGGCTGACCACCGGCGTGATGGGCACCGTCTTCAACATGCTCGGTGCCATGTTTGGCCGCAGTGTCGCCGGTGCGCTCGCGATGCTGGTGATTTTCCTCGTCGGACACGGCATCAATTTCGGCATCAATGCACTCGGTGCGTATGTACACACCATCCGGCTCCAGTATGTGGAGCTGTTTTCCAAGTTTTATGAGGGCGGCGGCCGGAAATTCCAGCCCTTCGCTTTCCATAGCCAATATGTGAGAATCAAGGAGGAAAAGGAAGTATGAACTGGGGTATGGTGTTTGCCCTTCTGGGGGCGGCAATCGCAACGGCGTTTGCCGGAATCGGTTCGATCAAGGGCGTGGGCATGTCGACGGAGGCCGCGATGGGGGTGCTGTCGGAGGATTCCTCCAAATTTGGTAAAATGCTGGTTTTGGTGCTGCTGCCCGGCACGCAGGGGCTGTACGGCTTCATCGTGACCATCATGATGCTGATGAACATCGGCATTCTCGGCGGCAGCCCGGATATTTCCTTTTTCAAGGGTCTGCTGTATCTGGCCGCTTCGCTGCCGATCGGCATCGGCGGTATGATGTCCGGTATTGCGCAGGGCCGCGCCGCAGTGGCCGGTATTTCCCTGGTGGCGCAAAAGCCGGGCGATTTCTCGAAGGCGATGGTTTCGGTTACTCTGGTGGAAATCTATGCGCTGCTGGCGTTTCTGGTTTCGCTGCTGTCCACCATCAATATTGCCGGTATGGCGATCTGATCGCTATGGCACGCCAAGACGTACAGGAAAGAGGCGATTCGGATGACCGGCGGAGATAAAATCGTTTCCTGCATCGAAGCGGATGCGGAAAAACAGGCGCAGGAGATTCTGGCGGAAGCCGAGGCAAAAGCCGGAGCGCTGCTGGCACAGGCCGAAGGGCAGGCCGCGCAGCGTCGGGTGCAGGCACAGGATAGCGCGGAAAAGCAGGCACAGGCCATTATCCGGGCGGCGCGCTCCGGTGCGGCGCTGACGGTGCGCAACGCGCTGCTGCGCCGCCGCAGGGAGCTGATTGATGCGGCAATGGATGAGGCGGCCGAGTATATCCGGCAGCTGCCGGAGACGGAATATTTTGCTCAGCTCGCGCGTTTGGCGCGGGAGTCTGCGCTGCCCGGCGAGGGCGTTGTGCGGCTGAGTGCAGAGGATCTGGCGCGTATGCCGTCCGATTTTGTGCAGGCGGTTCAGCCGGATCGGGGAACGCTGCGGCTGGCGGAGGAGCCGGCGCCGTTTGACGGCGGCCTGCGGCTGGAATACGGCGAAATTGAAATCGATCTGAGCCTCGACGCCCTGCGCGCCGCCCGGCGCGAGGGGCTTGAGGATCTGCTTAACCGCGAACTGTTCGCGGAAGAATGAGGATTTCCGAAAGAAAGGGGGAACGCGCATGGCGGTGTCCTATGCGTTTGCCTGCGGGAGTGTCCGGGCGCGGGAAAGCGGCCTGCTGACCGCACAGGAGCGCGAGACGCTTCTGGCGCTGCGTACGCCGGAGCAGCTGACTGCGGCGCTGCGGGACCGCGGCTGGGGAGACGCGGCCGGGCTTGCCGAGGGGGAAGAACTGCTGAGGCAGGAGAATGCCCGGCTGTGGGATTACCTGCGCGGCGTCACGCCGGATTTTTCCCTGTACGACGCGTTCCTCGTCCGGCAGGATTATCACAATCTGAAAGCGACCATCAAAGGGGTGCTGTCCGGGCGCGCATACGCCCACCTGCTGCTGGAGCCGGCGACAGTGAGCGCTGACCTGCTGCGCGAGGCGGTGGAAACCCGGAAATTCTCGCTGCTGCCCGAAGGGATGGCGCAGGCGGCTGAGAAAGCATACGACCGTCTGGCGCATGCCGCTGACCCGCAGGGCTGCGACAGCCTTCTCGACCATGCGGCGATGGCCGCACAGCGGCAGGCGGCGCAGGCTTCACGGGTGGCGCTTTTGTGCGAATACATCGATATTCAGATTTTTTATCAGGATGCACGCATCGCGCTGCGCGCAGCGCGATGCGGAAAGGATACAGCGTTTCTCAAAGAAGCGCTGTGCGATCCGGATCCGGAGCTGATCCGTGCGGCGTCTGCAGGGGAAGACGAAGTGCTCGGCTGGCTCGAGCGCACCGATCGTTGGGGCAGCCGGCAGGCTGCCGAGCTTTACCGAAAATCGCCCTCGCAGTTTGAAAAGTTCGCGGAGGATCAGGCGATGGCCTGCATCCGTCGCGGCAGGCAGGCTACCCTCGGACCGGAACCGCTGCTCGGCTATCTGGCCGCCAGGGAAACGGAAATCCGTACCATGCGTCTGCTGTACTCCGGGCTGCGTGCGGGCCGGAGCGAGGCGGATATCCGGGAAAGGATGAGGGAGCTGTATGGCTAGAGTGGCGGTTATGGGCGATACCGAAAGCATCAAGGGCTTTGCCGTCCTCGGGCTGGATATTTTTCCCTGCGACCACGAGGAAGAGGCCGGCCCGCTGTTCCGCCGGCTGACTTCGGGCGGGGAATACGGCGTGGTGTTTTTGACCGAGCGGCTGTTTGTGCTGCTGGAAAAGGACGTTAAGCGGCTGGATGACCAGCTGCTGCCGGCGGTCATCCCGATTCCGGGCGTGACCGGCGATACCGGCGTGGGGATCCGGCGGCTGAGCGAATCGGTGGAGCGGGCCGTGGGTTCGGACATTATTTTCGGAGGAAAGGACCGGATGGGAGTATGACAACGGGTACCATCACCAAAGTGGCCGGGCCGCTGGTTATCGCAGAGGGCATGCGTGAGGCAAACATGTTCGATGTCGTGCGGGTCAGCGGGCAGCGCCTGATCGGCGAAATTATCGAGATGCACGGTGATCGTGCGTCCATTCAGGTATACGAGGAAACTTCCGGTCTCGGTCCGGGCGAAGCGGTGGAATCCACCGGACAGCCGCTGAGCGTCGAGCTTGGTCCCGGCCTGATCGGCACCATTTTTGACGGTATCCAGCGTCCGCTGGCCGAAATCATGAGGGTCAGCGGCACCAACCTGCACCGCGGGGTGGAGGTGCCGTCGCTGTCCCGGGAAAAGCGCTGGCATTTTACGCCGTCCATGCAGGCCGGCGACGCGGTGCGAGGCGGTGACGTGCTCGGCACGGTACAGGAAACGCCGGTCGTGCTGCATAAAATTCTCGCCCCCAACGGCATCGTCGGCACAGTGGCTGATCTGGCGGAGGGGGATTACACGGTGGATGCCGTGATCGGGCATATCACTTCGGCCAACGGCGGCGAAATACCGGTACGGCTGATGCAGAGCTGGCCGGTGCGGGTCGGCCGGCCGTACAAGCGCAAGCTATCGCCGGACATTCCGCTGGTGACCGGGCAGCGGGTGATCGATACCTTGTTCCCGATCGCCAAGGGCGGCGTCGCGGCGGTGCCGGGACCGTTTGGCTCAGGCAAAACGGTGGTGCAGCACCAGCTGGCCAAATGGGCGGCGGCGGATATCATCGTCTATATCGGCTGCGGGGAGCGCGGCAACGAGATGACCGACGTGCTCAACGAATTCCCGGAACTTAAGGATCCGCGCACCGGAAATTCCCTGATGGAGCGCACGGTGCTTATCGCCAACACCTCGGATATGCCGGTGGCGGCGCGGGAAGCATCGATCTACACGGGCATCACTATTGCCGAATACTTCCGCGACATGGGTTACACCGTTGCGCTGATGGCGGATTCCACCTCGCGCTGGGCGGAGGCGCTGCGCGAGATGTCGGGACGGCTGGAAGAGATGCCCGGCGAGGAGGGCTACCCAGCCTACCTCGGCAGCCGGCTTGCGCAGTTTTATGAGCGCGCCGGCCGGGTCATCGTCAACGGCGAGGGGGAAACCGAAGGGGCGCTGTCGGTTATCGGCGCGGTATCCCCTCCGGGCGGCGATATCTCTGAACCGGTTTCGCAGGCGACCCTGCGCATCGTCAAGGTGTTCTGGGGGCTCGATTCTTCACTGGCCTATAAGCGGCATTTCCCGGCGGTCAACTGGCTGACGAGCTACTCGCTGTACGCGGATTCGCTCGCGGGCTGGTTCAACGAAAATGTGCGGGACGACTGGTACGCCCTGCGCGGCCGGCTGATGGGTCTTCTGCAGGAGGAGGCAGAGCTGGAGGAGATTGTGCGGCTGGTAGGCATGGATGCGCTGTCTGCGCCCGACCGGCTCAAGCTGGAGGCGGCGCGCTCGATCCGTGAGGATTACCTGCATCAGAATGCTTTTCACGATACCGATACCTATACTTCGCTCGACAAGCAGTACCTGATGATGACCGCTATTCTTGGTTTTTACGACAAGGCACAGGCGGCGCTCACGCAGGGGCTGGATATCGATACCATTGTGGAACTGCCGGCGCGTGAGCGCATCGGCCGCTTGAAATACGCTGCCGAAAGTCATGCGGCAGAGGAATTTTCCGCCTGCATGGCGCATCTCGATGAGGAGCTTGCGCAGGCACTCAAGGCGGCACAGGCGGAATGACGCCAAACTGAATCCGGAAAGGCAGGAGAGGGCCATGCCCAAGGAATATCGTACCATCCGTGAGGTGGCGGGACCGCTGATGATGATCAGCGATGTGGACAACGTCAAATTCAATGAACTCGGCGAGATTGAGCTGCCCAGCGGCGAAACCCGCCGCTGCCGCGTGCTGGAGGTGGATGGCTCCAACGCGCTCGTGCAGCTGTTTGAAAGCGCGGCGGGCATCAATCTGGCCAACTCCAAGGTGCGCTTTCTGGGGCGGTCGATGGAGTTGCCGGTGTCGCCGGATATGCTCTCCCGCGTATTCGACGGGCTCGGACGGCCGATCGACGGCGGCCCGGAGATTATCCCGGAAAAGCGGCTGGATGTCAACGGCACGCCGATGAATCCGGCGGCGCGCAACTATCCGCAGGAATTCATTCAGACCGGCGTGTCCGCCATCGACGGCTTGAACACACTGGTGCGCGGCCAGAAGCTGCCGATTTTCTCGGCCTCCGGCCTGCCGCATGCCAACCTCGCCGCCCAGATTGCCCGGCAGGCGACAGTGCGTTCGGACGGCGGCGAGGGCAGCCAGTTTGCGGTGGTGTTCGCCGCGATGGGCATCACCTTTGAGGAATCCAACTATTTCGTCGAATCTTTCCGGGAAACCGGCGCGATCGATCGCACGGTGATGTTCGTCAACCTCGCGAACGATCCGGCCATCGAGCGTATCGCGACCCCGAAAATGGCGCTGACCGCCGCGGAATACCTGGCTTTCGATCTTGGCATGCAGGTGCTGGTTATTATGACCGACATCACCAACTACGCCGACGCGCTGCGCGAGGTTTCGGCCGCGCGCAAGGAGGTGCCCGGAAGACGCGGCTATCCCGGCTATATGTATACCGACCTTGCGACGCTGTACGAGCGGGCCGGCCGGCTCAAGGGCAAGGACGGCTCGATCACCCTGATCCCGATCCTGACCATGCCGGAGGATGACAAAACCCATCCGATTCCCGATCTAACCGGGTACATCACCGAAGGGCAGATTATTTTGAGCCGCGAGCTGTACCGCAAGGGGATCACGCCGCCGATCGACGTGCTGCCTTCGCTGTCCCGTCTCAAAGACAAGGGCATCGGAAAGGGACGCACCCGCGAGGATCACGCGAGCACGATGAACCAGCTGTTCGCGGCGTATGCCCGCGGCAAGGACGCCAAGGAGCTGATGGTCATCCTCGGCGAGGCGGCGCTGACCAGCATCGATAAGCTGTATGCGGAGTTTGCCGACCGGTTTGAGAAGGAATACGTTTCGCAGGGCTATAACACCAACCGCAGTGTGGAGGAAACACTGGATCTCGGCTGGAAGCTTCTGTCCATTCTGCCGCGCAGCGAGCTCAAGCGGATCGGCGACGATATGCTTGACCGATATTACGGCAAATAAGCACACAACGGCAAGGAGGTGACCGCCGGTGGCGGTGATGAACGTCAATCCCACCCGCATGGAGCTCACCCGGCTGAAAAAGCAGCTGAATACCGCGCTGCGCGGGCACAAGCTGCTCAAGGACAAGCGGGATGAACTGATGCGGCAGTTCCTGGAGCGTATCCGGGAGAACAAGGTGCTGCGCGAGCGGGTAGAGCAGGGCATACGCGAGGCCAACAGCCATTTTGTGCTTGCCAGCGCGGTGATGCAGAAAGAGGTCATGGATACTGCGCTGCTTTCGCCGCGGCAGGAGGTATATCTCGAAACGGCGGTGCGCAACGTGATGAGCGTGGAAATTCCGACGTTTTCCCTGACCACCCGCACGGCGGATGAGGCTGACCGGTATTCCTACGGCTTCGCGTTTACCTCTTTCGAGCTGGACGGGGCGGTGGAAAATCTGGCGGAGCTGCTGCCGGAGCTGCTGCGGCTTGCGGAAGTGGAGAAAGCCACCCAGCGTATGGCGGCCGAGATCGAAAAGACTCGGCGGCGGGTCAATGCCCTTGAGCATGTGATGATCCCGCGGCTGCAGGAAACCATCCGCTTTATCACCATGAAGCTCGAGGAAAACGACCGCGCCAGCCGCACCCGGCTGATGAAGGTCAAGGATATGATGCTCGAAAAAGCGCATCACTATCACGTATGAAACGGGCCTCCCGGTCACAGCCGGGAGGCTTTTGGTTTGCGTAAAGCGGAAACAGGCTGCCGGGCATTGCAGGCTCTTTACCGGCCGCGGGGCGAACCGGTTTGCGCAAGGGTGTATCTTTCCGAAGAATTGCCCGGCAGATTATTGACTTGAGGAGAACGGCAGGGTAAAATAGCGGTAACGCAGATTTTGTCATGATTTTGCGAAAGGCACTGTAAAGTAAAAATGAAAAAGTAGAACCCGAAAGCACAGAAAAACTCT
>CAJKBW010000085.1 GCA_905198295.1 uncultured Oscillospiraceae bacterium
GCCGCTTTTGCGGCAGCCCTTTGCTGTATAATTATGCGGTTTACGCTTCAGGGACAGCGCTTTCCTCCGGCATCGATTGAGCCACCGTAGTAGTTGTCTCCGCTGCCGTAGTAGCCATCGCCTCATCAAGGCTGAAGCGGATGAACTGGGCGCTGATGTAGCCCTCATCCTCGCCGTGCTGGACCTTGTACCAGTCACCTTCGCGGCCGAGCACGCTGAACTGCTCGCCCTTGTGTGCGCCGCCGATGGCGCCGTATTCCTTGCCTGGCCCACTGCGTACGTACACGCTGTCCTCCGAACACCAGCCGCGCAGCGGATAGGCCGCCGGCTCGCCCGGCAGGGTGGTGGTCGTAGCGGTCGGGGTGGTTTCGACGGTGGTAGACATAGCGGTGTCGCTCGAAGCAGCGGCAGAATCCGGCTCGCTGGATGCCGGTTCCTTGGAGCAGCCGGACAGCAGGGCGGCCATCATCAGCGCGCAGGCGATCCCTGCCGCGCCGGAAAACCAGGGGATTCTTTTCATGGAAATCGCATCCTTTCGCATCCGTTTCTCAACGGCCGGAGAAAAAACCATTCACTTTGTACAAACTATAGCACAATTCCGGGCACAATAAAAGAGAATGTCGGGACAAACCCACGATTTGGTAAGGGGGATAAAGATGCGCCGGAGATTTTTGGGAATATTGACCATGCTATTTGCCGGACTGACCGGCTGTATGGCACAGGCGGCCGATTCGGCGCCGACAAGATTTTCCACCCAGTTTGTCGGTGCGATGGATACCGTGGTTCAGCTGATCGCGTACTGCATGGACGAAGCGGAATTTACCCGCGCGGTGCAGGCGGTGCGCGGGGAACTGGAACGGCAGGAGGCGCTGCTGGATATCCATCGGCCGGACAGCGCAGTATCCCGGGTGAACGCGGCAGCGGGTGGCACGGTTGCCTGTCCGACAGAGCTGTGTATGCTGGTAGCTCGTTGTCAGGCGCTGTACGAGCGAGTGCCGGGGACGAATATCGCGATGGGCGCAGTGCTGCGGCTTTGGGAGGATGCCCGTGTATCGGGCGTGCTGCCGGATGAGGCGGCGCTGCGGCGGGCTGGGGGACATATCGCCCTCAGCCGGGTTTACGCGGATCCGGAAAACGGCGAGATCACCATTACTGATCCGGCGCAGTCGCTGGATCTCGGCGCAGTGGGCAAGGGCTATGCAGCGGACGCTGCAGCCGTCCGGCTGCACGAGCTGGGGGTGACCAGTTTTTTGCTGGATTTTGGAGAAAGCACGATGGTGTGTGCCGGTGCGCCGCCGGAAAGCGGCGGCTGGACGGTTGCAGTGAGGGAGCCGGACGCCGTGCTCAACCTTTCGGGCCGGCGGGAGGTGCCGGAATACAGTGGGACGCTCACCCTTGCCGACCGATGTCTGGGGGTCAGCGGGGATTACCAGAAGTATTTTGCCTCAAGCGGGATATACTATGCGCATATCCTGGAAGAATCCACCCTGTATCCGGCACGCTACTGCCGAGCGGTGTGCGTGCTGGCACCGGATGCGTTTGCGGCGGATTACCTGTCCACTGCGCTGTTTGCGCAGCCGTATGCTGCCGCCCGGGAGGCAGCGGAGAACCTGCCAAACGTCGATGTCCTGTGGATATTTGCAGATGGCAGCCGGGAAATGACGCCAGGCTTTGCGGAGTACTGGCGGGATGAGGAATAAAGAAATGGAGGCGGTCGGATGGGCGCGAAATTCAGCGGAGGCATTGCGCTTCCGCATCAGGCCGAGCATAAAGAGGAAACGGCAAACCTGCCGGTACAGACCCTGGCCCCGCCGCAGGTGGTCATCCCGATGGCACAGGGGCTGGCCAGGCCAGCACTGCCGGTGGTGGAGCCGGGACAGACGGTGAAGAAGGGTGAGCTGATCGGCCGGTCAGACGGGAAAATGTCAGTGCCGGTACACGCGAGTGTTTCCGGCACGGTCACTGCGGTGGAACCCCGGCCCTGTGTGGAGGGCGAGGGGATGTGCGTAGTGGTGGAAAATGACGGCTGCGACACCCCGGCACCGGGACTAAAGTACCTGCCCGGCGAACAGGGCCTGCGCGCCCTCATGCGGGAAGCGGGCCTGATCGGTATGGGCGGTGCGGGCTTTCCGACCGCGGTAAAATACGAAACCGATAAGGCAATCCATTGGGTGCTGGTCAACGGCTGCGAATGCGAGCCGTATCTCACCTGTGACCATCAGCTGATGGTGCGGCATGCCGATCGGGTGGTGGCGGGCGCGGTGGCGCTCGGACAGGCGGCCGGCGCAGCGGTAAAAATCTGCGTAGAAAGCAATAAGCCGGACGCAGTGAAAAAACTGCGGGAGGCGGCGCTGCCGTTCGGGGTGGAGATTCTAGAGCTGCCAAACCGTTACCCGCAGGGTGGTGAGCGGCAGCTCATCCAGGCGGCGGTGGGACGCGAGGTTCCGGAGGGCGGTCTGCCTGCCGACGTGGGAGCGATCGTGAACAACGTTGCCACTGCGGCCGCGCTTTCTGACGCGATGGCAGGCTTCCCGCTGACCCATCGGCTGGTAACGGTGGCGGGTCAGGTGGCACACCCGGGCAACGTGTATGCGCCGGTGGGCACGCTGCTCAGCGATCTGCTTGCCTTCTGCGGCGGTGCGGGCGGCGAGGGATTGACTGCCATTTTCGGCGGACCGATGACCGGCCGGGTGCTCGACCGGCTGGACGTACCAATGACCAAGTCCACATCCGGGTTGATGCTGCTGGGGCGTTCTGGCTGGACCGAGCAGCCCTGCATCCGCTGCGGCGGCTGTGCACGGGTCTGCCCATCGAGGCTCCAGCCATTTGCCATTGACGCGGCGGTGATTGCCGGCCGGCGGGATGTCTGTGAAGCGCTGCACGCGGCGCAGTGTATATCCTGCGGCTGCTGCTCATATACCTGTCCGGCCAAGCGGCCGCTTGCCGCGCGTGTAGGTATGGCGCGGGAGGGAATCCGCGCCCGGGCGCGCGCCGCGAAACGATAAGGCGGCTTGCGCGATTGAAGGACAGTACCGCCGGAAGGACCGGCTGCCGGGGCTGGCGTCCGGCCTGCCGGTCATGCGGCACCGCTGTCTTCCCGGCTGTTGATTGAGAAAGGAAGCGATGAGCTTTGGCGATAAAACAGGAAATGGCTGCCCCGCATATCCGGAGAAAGCGCACCACATCGGCCATCATGACTGATGTGGTAATCGCGCTGCTGCCGATATGTGTGTGGGCAGTGTGGCTGTTCCGCTGGCAGGCGGCGGCCGTTCTGGTGACAACTACCGCAGTGTGCGTTCTGGCGGACTGGCTGTGCCTGAAACTTCGCGGTCGCGGCGGCTTTGACGGCAGCGGAGCGGTGACCGGTCTGCTGCTGGGACTGTCTTTGCCGGCGGGTACGGCGCTCTGGGCGGCGGCGCTGGCCGGTGTTTTCGCCGTCGCGGTGGTCAAGCAGCTGCCCGGAGGTATCGGGCGCAATCTGTTTAACCCGGCGATGGCCGGCCGTGCGCTGCTGCTGGTTACTCTGCCGCAGACGCTGGGCGGCTACGTGCGCCCGGACGCCGTATCTTCGGCTACGCCGATCGCTGAAGCCGGGCTGGACACCTCGCTGTGGCCGCTGTTCCTCGGTTATGAGAACGGCAGCCTGGGGGAAACCTCCGCACTGCTGATTCTCGTCGGGATGGTGTATCTGTGCGCGCGCGGGGTCATCCGTATGCGGGTGCCGATAACCTGTGTATGGAGTTTTGCGCTGGTGTACTGGATATTCGGTGGTTCGGCGCCCTTTACCGGGGCGGCCGCCGCACAGCTGCTGTCCGGCGGCCTGCTGCTTGGCGCGGTGTTTATGGTCACCGATTTTACTTCCAAGCCGACAACACCGGTGGGAGAATGCGTGTTTGCTGCGGGGGTCGGCATCCTGACTGCAGTGCTGCGCATCTGGGGGCCGTATCCAGAGGGGGTCTGCTTTGCCATCCTGCTGATGAATGCCGCAGCGCCGCTGATCGAATGGCTGACCATGCCGCGGGTATACGGCGTGCGCATCGGCCGCCACGCCGCTTGACGAGAGGAAGGGATAAAGAATGAAAATGTGGGGAAAAACCGTACTCAACCTGTTGATTGTCGGGGCGGTGTCGGTCGGCCTGCTGTGGGGGATGAACATGGTATCCGAAACGCTTGCCGTCCGGCAGGAAGAACAGGCGGTACGGGAGGATTTTGCCGGCTTGTTGGAGGCTGAACGATATGAGACGATGGATACCCGGGATGCTGAAGGCATCGTATCGGCCTACCGCGCACTGGATGCGTCCGGTGCGGTGATCGGGTATGCGGTTACGGTGCAGGTAAAGGGCTACGGCGGCGATATGGAGGTCAGAGCCGCGCTTTCGCCGGACGCGGCGCAGTTTATCGGCCTGCGGGTCGGGCGGAACAGCGAAACGATGGGCTATGGCTCACGTGTCACGGAGGAAGCCTTTTACCGCCAGTTCACCGCGTTGGCCGCACCAGCATCGGTGGGCGGCTATACCGGTATTGATGAGCCGGGGGATACGTCCGCGCCGCCCGCCCAAACGGTGTGGGCCGACGGTGAGTACCGGGTGCAGAAGCTGGACTATGACAATGCCGGCTACCGCGCTTTTGTGGAGCTGACCATATCCGGCGGAAAAATCACGGCGGTCAACTGGGACGCCGATAAGCGGGACAGTGATTCCACCAAAAAAGCGGAATCGCTTGCCGGACGGTATGTAATGACCGAGGACGGCCCCGGCTGGCATGAACAGGCGCAGACGATGGAAAACGCGCTGCTGACTGCACAGGATCCGGCGAAACTCGTATACAATGAGGCGGACGGCAAAACTGACGCCTATGCCGGTGTGTCGGTTGCGGTGGGGGAATTTGTTGAGCTGGCATCACAGGCTCTCGCCGAAGCGGCCGGCCGGGATAATACGGTCACCGTCCCCGGCGACAGCGGCACGGTGGACGCGGTGTCCGGTGCGACCGTATCCTCCAAAGCGGTGGTCCGCGCGGCAAATCTCGCGTATCGGTTTGTCCGTGATGCGGTTCGGTGACGGGAGAAAGGAAGGATCCGGAAGATGACGAATTCCCTGAAGACCGCGGATCGCCGCGGACTGGCGGCCTCGACGGTGCTGCTGTGTACGGGTGCAGCGGCCGGTGTGTCGGGTTTCGGCGGGCTGCTGGTGACGGTGTTCGGTGCATGGCTGCTGCTGATCCTGATTCCGCTTGCCCGGCTGTTCCGCCCGCTGCCTTCTGCTATACGGCAGGGCGCGCTGCTGCTTGCTGCTGCTTTTCTCGCAACACTGGCGCGGGTACTGCTGCTGACGTATCTGCCCGCTTTCACAGACCGCCTGCCGCCGCTGTGGCTGTTTTACGCGGCGGTGTTCAGCTGTGCGCCGGCGGCAGAGGAATGGAGCGAAACACCGCCCACCAGCGGGCGGGTCTATCTTGCCGCCCTTGCGCCGGTGGTCATCGGTGCGGTGCGGGAGCTGCTTGCCTACGGCACGATGTTTGCGGTGCGCGTCCTGCCTGCAGGCCTGTCGGCGGATTTTGCCGCCGGCGGCAGCGGCGTGGTTGCGGCTGGCCTGTTTCTTGCCTTGTTTTGTCTGCGGGGAAAGCCTGCTGCAGCGCCGTATCCGGCCCGGGGAATCCCCGCAGCGGCAGCAGCGGCGCTGACTGCGCTGATCGCTGGTGTGCTGCTCAGCCTGCTGCGGCTGATCTGGCCGGTATTTCCGGACGAATGGCTGCCGGCTGCTGCTGCGTTTATAACAGCCGTCGCGGCGCTGTTCTGGCTGTATAAACCGGACATTGCGGACGGGGTGTGGATGGCGGCAGCCGCATTTACAGTGTGGATCTCCTGCCGTTCGGCCGCACTCTGGCCGGCCCTGCTTTGGCAGCTTGCCGGCGCGGCGATTCTGTTTGCCGTCGGTTGCCTGTTCGCGGGCATCTGGTATCGGCTGGACAACAGCGACCTGCCGGGTCCCTTCCGCAGTGCGCCGGCACTGCTGACCACTGCCGGTGTGCTATGGCTGGCCTTGGCGGTGCTGTAAAAAAATCCCTGCGGCAGTTTTGCCGCAGGGATTTTTTTGAGTTGGTTTCGGTCAGGCGATGGTCACAGTAACGGTTTCCCCTGCGGATACAGGTGCGACCCGCCGCACCCGATGAGCCTCGTCCGCCGGATCGCCGTCCACGAGGATGCGCACCTCGGCGTCGAAGCGGGTGGGATTGTGGATGTCGAGTGCCAGCGAACCGTCCAGCCGCCACTGCGCGGTACAGTCAACGTGATCGAGCGCCATCACCAGACCACTGTGCCGGTCCGCATAGATGCCGGGCACCTCTGCATAGGTCAGCAGCATGGAAACCTCCGGCCAGCAGGAGCCGCTGCGCACCTCGCCGATGGTTTCCCGGCCTTCCCAGTCGCTGAGCTGCACCCGTTCGTTGATGAAGCCCTCCGGCAGAAAAACGCCGTCCCAGGTCATCAGCCGCCGGCCGGCGAGTGACACGAACTGCGGGATAGCGTGCGAAATGTCCCGCAGCAGCTCGAGATAGGCGGTTTTGCCGGTGCAGCGGTACAGCCGCAGCAGACTGTCACCGGACATGGTGCAGATGCCGGGCGCGGCGTGCTTATTCTGCGCATTGGCGAACACCGCTCCGGTCGTGTGCAGGCCCAGCCGTCCCGTCAGAGAATCCTTCGGCATATGGAAATTGTACGATATCACCCAGCTGGCCGCCTGCCGCGCGGCCTCCTCGGCGCGGGCCAGCCAGACGGCGTCCCCGGTTGTTTCGTACAGCAGCACATCGCTTTCGAGCAGGGCAAACGCCGATTCGCTGTCGGGGCACTGCGCAATTTCGCACGGGCCGCCGTTGGTGAGTCCTCTGGCGGTGAAGGTGCGGTAGTAGTATTCTCCGGCCTGCCGTGCGGTTTCGCGCAGCGCATCGTCGTCAAACCATTCGGCGGCCAACATCAGCGCGCCGGGCACAAGCCCTGCGGCGGCAGTGCCGCCGGTGACGATTTCGCCGGTATCGATGTCGATGAACTGGCCGAACTGACCGTAGCGGGCAAAGGTCTGCGCAAAGGCATCCGCCAGCCGCCGCACGCTCTGTTCGGCCTCGGTGAGGCCCTCGCCGCACCGGCGCAGCAGCGGCAGCGCCTTGGCCAGATAAAACAGCAGGTCAGCGTCCCGCCGGGTCAGTGCAATCATCCGGCCATCTACGTGGCCGAAGGTATCGTTGATCTCGCGGCCTTCGCTGAACATCGGCACGAAATGTCCAGACTCGCGCTGCAGCCGTTCCCAGAGGAAACGCAGGTTGTTCAGGGCATGCTGATGCGGCAGGCCGTGCTCGCGCAGGAAAACATAGGGAACGATACCGCCGCCGATCCAGCCGGTCTGCCAGTCATTATACACGGGATCCCCGTCCACACCGACTCGGTAGTAGCCGCCTGCTGCGTCGTAGTTGCAGCGTTCGTACTTATCCCGGATTGCCCGGTAAGCGGCGGAAAAGGGGACACAGTGCGGCTTATCATCCCTGTCGAATTCCCGTCGGGCGTCAAACAGCTGCGCGTACAGCCCGTCCACCGTGTCGGCGGGAAAAGTGTACAGGCAAAACGGCAGCCGGATCCGCTCCCCTGCGCGGAAGGTAACGCCGCGGTCGGTGGAGGGGAAGCGGTTATTGGCGAATACATACTGTGTATCTTCGCGCACGCCCGGTGCGCTCAGCCGCAGCACAGCGGAACCTGCATCCAGATCCTCTTCAAAAAACAGGCCGGTATAGCCGGCCGCGGTTTCGTGTGCGGTCAGCAGCAGCAGCGCCTGCCGGCGTTCCGGAGAAAAGCAGCCGATGGCGGGGATGGACATGTCGCCGGCGAGCAGCTGGATGCGGGAGCGGGCGTCGGTGCCGCTCAGCCGCGGAATATCGGTGATGGTCACCGGCGGCTCGAGCGCCTCGTCGGGCGTCATCACCGCATACGGCGGGTAGGCGAGCGGGATGCTGCGGAACCGGTTGCCGGCGTATACCGCCGCCGGCATCAGCAGGTAGTCCTCCCGACTCCAGCTGTTCAGAACGAATTCCAGTGACACGCTCGCCGTCAGCGCGGTCTGTCCGGTGAACATCGCCTCAAGGCTGCCGCGAAGGGCGCCGCTGTCTTTATGGAAGTCAACGCGGGCGGTCAGCGGGAATCGCTGCGCCTGCACCTGTGCCGTGCCGGTCAGAGGAAGCGGGAGCACCTCGGCGTCGACCGGATGCGCCCCGATATAGCTGCGGATTACCAGGCGGGCCTGGACAATGCTGTTTTTCATGTCCGCCATCCTTTCCCGTTGGATATAGATGTTTCCGGCCGTCCGGACGGGTCTTGGCATTTCACCGGAGCAGCCTATCCACAGGATACCGCAGTTTTTCCTCCTGCGCAAGCCAAAAAAGCAAAAATCACAACTATACCGGCAAAAAATCACCTTGTATTTTGGGTGAAAATCCGTTATGGTGAAACAGAAAACAATCGTCTTGGGAAAGGGAAACCTTTTTGCACGGTGAAGCAGTCTGCGTGCACTGCGGGTGCGCTGTCGGTCCGGCGGGCATTATCCCCTTTTTTGAGCGGTGTGGCACAGCTTCCGGTTCAACCGTATCGGCTAAAGGTACAGCCCTGCAGCACGAAGGAGAAACCGGCCATACGGAGGCAGCAGCAGTCATATGTGCGGGTGGAGCTCGGCTACGGAAGGCAGGATTTTGCAGTCAACGCGCAAAAACAAAAAGAATAAAAAATAAAATTTATACAATTAGTAAAGGAGAGGGAAACATGAACAAGAGGTTGTGGAAAAAGTGCCTGGCAGCCTGCGGAGCGTTTACGCTGCTGCTGTGCGGTTGTGCACCGGCAGCCGAATCGTCCACTCCGGCGTCTGACGGGCCGTCAGCGGATGGCGCTTCCTCACAGACGCCGGTCACCGGTGCGACGACGGCACCAGCTGTGCCGGGTGAGCGCCGGGACTATCCGTTCAAACTCGAGCCGGCTGAGCAGGTGGAATACGCCTTTGACAAGGCACAAATGGTGCAGCCATTCTGGTACGGCAACGTGATGTATAACGAATCGCTGTGCCTGATTGAGCGGGAGGATGGTTCCAAAACCGGTGATCTGCTGCTGACCCCGAAGCGTATCGTTTCGGTGCGGAACAACGCGCTGAAAAGGGAGTATGTCGAAGGTGTCGACTGGGAATGGGACGAGGGCACCAAAACCATCCGCTGGCTGGAAGGCTCGTCCATCCCGTATTTTACGGCGGATGACATCGCCGGTAAGGACGGACTGGGCAACCTGCTCAGCAACAGCGAACAGGATAAGTACGGCAGGATGCTGTTCGGGGAAGAGGTATACTGTATCGGTTCATGGCTGTATGAGAAGCAGATCGCGGTAACTTATGTGTTTGAGGAAACCGAGTGGGATGGCCCAAATACGGGCTTTAAGGGAGCCAACCTGCCGAAAACGATGCAGAGGCTGCAAAATGGTGAGGATCTGCATGTCACCGTTTTTGGCGACAGTATTTTTGAAGGCTGCGATTCCAGCGCGAAATATAACCGCCTGCCGCAGGTGCCGATGTTCCCGCAGCTGTTGGAATACGGCCTTGAAGCGGAATACGGCGGTGAGGTGACGATTTATAATCCGTCGGTCGGCGGCAAAGATTCCGCGTGGGGAGTGCAGCAGGCGCCTGAGGTGGCCAAAACCAAGACCGATCTGGCGATCATCGGTTTCGGCATGAATGACTCGGTGCGCCTCGGCGTGCAGACGGCGGAAAATGTGCAGGCGATCATGGAGGCTATCCGGGCAGAAAATCCGGATTGCGAGTTTATTGTGTGCAGCTGCATTGTCCCGAATCGGAAGTCCGGCTATATGTTCAACCAGGGGCAGCTGCCCGCTGCGTATGGAGCGCTGGAGACCGAGGGGGTGGCCGCGGTAGATATCTATTCCACCCATGAGAAGATTTTGCAGACCAAGGATTATATCGCCTGCACCGGCAATAACGTCAATCATCCGAATGACTGGCTGGCGCGGATGTATGCGATGCACCTGCTCTCGGCCCTTATTGACTATCAGGCAAAATAAAAAACAGGGCGGCATTTGCCGTCCCTGTTTTTTTATGGGTTTTGGGTATCGGTTTGTCTGAGGGGAAATTCCGATCAGGCGAATATGTGGTTGTCCTTATGCGGATCAATGTTTGGGTGTGGGATCGTTGGTGCCCCCGAGTAGCCAGATAACCGGCACCTTCAGTATATTCACAAAGGCGATCAATTTCTGGTCAGTTACATAGCTTTTTCCGTTTTCGCTACGCGGGAGCTTGTTTCTGGTCAGGGCAATCCGTGGTGAACCTGCATCTTCGCACACAGATTGTCCTGCGCCAGCGGCGGCGTACACAGATAACGGCCGGTACGAATGCAGCTTCCGGACAGGTGCCTGCCCATTAGCCATACTGCTGCCTGCTGAGGGATTTTTTTACGGATAACAACAGAGCCATTATACGGGATAAACAGCATATTTTGGTGTTATGACACAATTTGTGCCCTGTCGTGATGCTCTGCTCCGACGGTGCCCATCAGTCCGACGGTGCCGGCGTGGCTTCGCGTTCGAGATGCCAGCGGGCGAAATAGGCACGGTTGTAGGCGACCGCCTCATCGTCCGGCTTACAGGCGGCGGCCTTTTCGTTGCAGATTTCCGCCATCGGGGTGTTGCCCAGACGGTCGTAGCATACGCACAGCTGCATGTAGGGCAGATAGTCGTAGCAGTCTGGGGAAGAAAAACCACCGGTGTTCCGGCGTGTGCAGTGCGTTGCCAGATCATACCAGAAAATGGCCTGTTCAAGCCGCTGCTGCTTGAAAAAGTAGGTGCCCGCCGCACAGCAGATCTCTGCCCGGGGGGTATCCCACTCCAGACTCTGCAGCAGCGCGGGTAAAATCCGCTCCGTTTGGCCAAGTGCCTGATAGCAGGCCGACAGGGTGAGGCAGGCGTCAATGCGGTTTTCGATCCAGGCGTCCGGTTCCCGCAGAAAGATTTCCAGCTGTTCGGCGGCTTCTCTGTCGCGGCCGGTATCGTGCAGCTCGCGTCCGAGGTAGAACCGCATGCGCGGCTCAAGTGTGCCGTCCTGCCGGAGCTGATTTTCCAGAATCCGCAGGTTGCGGCCCGGTTCGTTCACCTGTTCCTTGCGATGGCATATCGCAATATCGCTGTAAATCACCTTGCCGGCCGGTGCAATGGCCTCATGAACGGCGCCGGCCCAGCGGAATCCGCAGCTGCGGCGCATCAGCCGTTCCCGGTAGCAGGTAAACACCGGTCGGCCGTTTTGGTCGAAGGCGGTGTGATAAGGCATCATAATGATATCCGCATCCGGCATGTGCCGCTTGAATTCGAGAAATTTTGCCCGGTCCTCCGCTTCAATGACGTCGTCCGCATCCAGCCACATCTGGTAATCCATGCGGGCTTTGGAAAACGCAAAGTTCCGCGCGGCGGCAAAATCGTCCCGCCAGGGATAATGATATATACTATTTGTATATTTCTTTGCTATATCAACTGTCCGATCGATTGAACCGGTGTCTACCAAAATAATTTCATCTGCAATGTCCTGTACCGCATCCAGACACCGTCCGATTACGGCCTCTTCGTTTTTGACGATCATACACAGGCTGATGGTCATGCTGCCGCTCCTTCCGGCCGGTAAAGGATATAAAGGGTCCGGCCGTTGACAGTATATGCGGCATGGCGGCGGCGCGGTCGGTTTTTTGAAAAAAAGTCGGGGAATCCCTTGACAGAAATACAGGGTTGTGCTATTATAATTTTCGCTGTCGGCGTAACCGGATGGGAACACCGCAAATAGCTAAAGATGCGGGTGTAGTTCAGTGGTAGAACCCCAGCCTTCCAAGCTGGTTGTGTGGGTTCGATTCCCATCACCCGCTCCAAATTTTTCTTGCGTCTTGCGAAGGCGCGTATATGCGCCTGTAGCTCAGCTGGATAGAGCATCTGCCTTCTAAGCAGAGGGCCAGGGGTTCGAGTCCCTTCAGGCGCGCCAATATGGTGGATGTAGCTTAGTTGGTTAAAGCGCCAGTTTGTGGCACTGGAGACCGTGGGTTCGAGTCCCATCTTCCACCCCA
>CAJKBW010000086.1 GCA_905198295.1 uncultured Oscillospiraceae bacterium
TCCGCCTTTTGCAATGCACAAAATCCGATTTTCCTTATTCCTCGCATATGATCTCTTTATGGTAAAACATCTTAAGCCCATTCACTTCCCAGCGTCCGTTAATCAGCACCAGCTCATGCAGGCAGTCCGTTGCCGGCAGGGAACCGGGAATCACCACCGTATCCTCTGGGGAGTTCTCCAGTGTGTCCAGCACTTTCATCGCTTCCTTGTGATAAGCGCGCGCGGGACCCATGACAATCTCCTCCGCCGCCAGCAGGGAGCCCATATCCGTCACCGTATCCTCGACCATGCGGGTCGATAACGGCACCAGTAAAACGGCCGCCGCCAGCAGCGCGACACCGAACCGTATCGGTTTATCCAAAGAAACAACGGCGAATCTTTTAACCAGCCATCCCGTCCAGTAGAAACATAGTCCCAGAAGCATCCAGGTCAGCAGCCCATACACCATATTCAGATAGCGTTCCGGCATATAATCCGAACCCATGCCGAAAAGGCCGGGGGTGAAAAGAGCTGCATACAGGCAAAACAGCACCACCGTAAGCAGTCCCGGCAGCCGAAAGCGGAATTTCATCCGGCCGGCTGCGGCCGCCATAAAGGGAATGCACAGCACAAGCAAAAAGAGGATAGGGGTTTCGGTCAGCCAATCTGCAAGATAATCGAGTGCGGAATAGAAAGACTCAAAAACCGCCTTGACAGGGTGAAGCTGCTCATACCGTCCCATTCGGATGCTGTTTCCCGGCGCGAAGACGTTGATCAGAAAACCAACCACAAGAAAAACAACGGGCGGCAGCTGCCACAGGGCTTCACGCCGCTTGCGGCTGATCAGATTGACAAAAAGCAACAACGCCGCGGCGCAGCAGCCAAACAGCGACAACGGATAATTCGTACCGCCGACCAAAAAGCCCAGCACGCAGGCAAGCACGGCAAAAAGCAAACGTTTCTCTTTCTGAAACTGTATACGGATCAGCGCCGCGCAAAACAGCATGAACAGGCAGAACGGGAAATTGTAGGCCACAAACCCCGCATACCAGTAGTACGTCTCCTCAACCCGCACGAACTGCGTGACCATAAAGACAAACAGCATCCATAGCAGAATGGTGTTTTTCCACGTGGAATGCAGCACATGTTTCATGATGCTGCGGGACAATACCAGAACACAAACCAGCGTCACAATGAAGTTAAGCAGGCATGTCACCGGATACAGCCCAATATTATATGCAATAGGATTCAGAAAAATAAGCACGTCAATCGTAAACGCGCCCTGGATCGTATCGTAAAGATCCTTTGCCTGTAAAAACACATTTTTAAAATAGGTAAGCAGGGACGAGTCATTTTCCATAAGATCCCGCATTATGCTGGCGTTCACAAAATCATCCGATGCGGGAACGGCCAAAAAGCACATGGCCACCATCGGCACCAGGAAAAGAATAAAAAGTCCCACCAACAGCGCAAACAGCCAGTTATCCTTCAATCTGCCTTTGATTTTCTGCAAACAAACCCCTCCTAAAAATAACGGAATCGGACATCGCCGTCCTGCCATTCCACCCTGCCGATCAGCCGTGCGGGCGTTCCGCCGGCAATATGACCGTCAGGGATATCCCGGGTAACCAGGCTGTTCGCACCGATAACGCAGTGCGAGCCGATCGTCACCCCACAGGAAATCATCGACATGCTGCCGATGACCGTATAATCGCCCACCGTCACCGGACCTTCCTTAAAAGGAACCCTGCCGCCGGAAACATAGTATTTGGTCGAATCGTGTGAGTAGATCTGTACACCGGAATTCACGCTCACAAAGTCGCCGATTGTCACCGGCGCATGTACACCTTCCAAAAGCGTATATGGCCCTACCCATACATGTCTGCCTAACCGGACGTCCCCCATGATCACGCTCGTATCGTAAACCGAAGTACCGTCTCCGGCGCCAAGATATTCCGCCTTGTCATACCGGTTAAACAGCAGTTCTCCCGTCGGCAGCACGCGATCATATTTTTCCTTCATTTCCTGACGCCGTTTTTCCAGAAAGGCCAGGAATTCCTGTTCAAGCGGCTTATCCGTCATGTCTGTTTTTCTCCTGATACCAGTCGAGCGTACGTTTGAGGCCGGATTCCAGTGTGAACTCCGGCTCAAATCCGATCAGCTCCCGGGCAAGCTTGGCGCTGGCACACAGCCGCTGCACATCCGCCTTGCGCGCCTCGCGGTAGTCAATGCCGCCGGTATAGTGATAGTACTCGCTGATGACCTGTACCAGCCGGTTCATGGAAATCTCCGTCCCGGAGCCCAGATTGATTACACGGCCGCGCGTTTTTTCATTTTCATACGCCATAATAAACGCCCGCGCCGTATCCTCAACATAGATAAAGTCCCGCGTCTGTTCGCCGGTTCCCTCGATAACCGGCTTTTCGCCATGAAAAATCCGCCGTGCCGTCAACGGAATAATCGCTGCCAGCTGCTGATCGTTCTGACGGGGACCATAGTTGTTGAAGGGCCGAATGATCGCTATATCGAGATTCAGCACATTGTAAAACGACAGTGCCATCAAATCCGCGGCGGCCTTCCCCGCCGCATAGGGCGTAGTGGGATGCATAGGGTGATTTTCGTCCATAGGAGAGTACTGTGCAGTACCATACGCCTCCGATGACGACGAATGGATCAGCGTATCGTATGCGCCCAGCTTAAGCAGCTCCAGCAGTGTATTCATGATCTCCACATTGACCATATAGGCATCAAAGGGGTTGAAAAAGGAATAGTTCAGTGCGATAGTCGCCAAATTGAACACCACCTGGATGTTCTCTTTCTCCATCACCGCCTGCATCACGCCGAAATTTCTGGCGTCATCCCGATAAACCACCACATTGTCATAATGATCCAGCGCCGGCTGGATATTTTCCATCTTCCCCAGAAAAAAGTTGTCCACGATCACGACCTTGGCCGCACCGGCCGCCAGCAGCCGGTCGGTCAGATGACTGCCTATAAATCCCGCTCCGCCGGTAACACAAACATTTTTCCCCTTGATTCTCGGCACGTGTAAAAACACCCTTTCTTTTTCAGCATCCGCCGGAAGCCGTTACCGGACCGCCTGCATGCCCTTTTCCAGCTGCTCCACAACATATTCGTGGTCGTCCGCAGACAACTCCACATACAGCGGCAGCGTCAGGGACAGCAGATCGCAGGCATAAGCTCCCGGCAGCGACGCCGGGCGATATCCGTATTTATCCCGATAATAGCCCAGCATATGCACAGCATGTGTGCCCTGCCGGGTGCTCACCCCATGCTCTTCCAGATATCCCATCAGCCGGTTGCGGAAAGCGTTGCCCTCCGGAACGCCGGGCAAACCCAGCGCCGCATAATCCACCATCGTCACATACGACTGATATGTGTGATAATATCCGGCCGGCACATGCGGCGTTTTCAGGAAAGGACAGCGCCGCGAAAGCATTTCGTCGTACCGCGCCGCCTTCTCACGCCGTTTTTCCAGAATATAATCAAACTTCTCGATCTGCGCCAAGCCAACCGCACCCTGAATATCGGTCATACGGTAGTTAAAGCCCAGCTCATTATACTCCGGCATCAGGAACCCATGATTCTGATGCCGCATGATCTCCGAAACCGCGGCACCGTGGCTGCGCAGCCGGCGCAGCTTTTCCGCCAGGCCGGCATCCGCTGTAAGCACCATACCGCCTTCGCCCGTTGTGATCGATTTGCGGGCGTGAAAGCTCAGGCAGGAGGGGTTGCCAAAAGTGCCTTCATGCACCCCGTCGATTGACGCGCCGAGCGCGCAGGCGCTGTCCTCGATTACCTGCATCGAATACGCCCGCGCCAAAGCGTTGACCGCCGGAATATCCGCGCACATGCCGAACAGGTTGACCGCAACCACGCCGAAAAGGTGGTTGCCGGTGCATTTATTGAACATCCCGCCGTCCCTGCGGCAGTAGTTTTCCTCAATAAACCTTTCCAAAAAGCCGACATCCAGACAATACGTATCGGTCATCACATCCACCAGGACGGCCGTCGCCCCTGTGTATTCCACCGCATTCGCCGTTGCCACGAACGTGAAGGAAGGCACCAGCACATCCTGTCCCTCGTGAAGGCCGAGCGCTGCCATCAGCAAATGCAGCGCAGTCGTGCATGAGGTCGTGGCCACCCCATAGCCCGTGCCTTCGTATGCGGCAACCGCCTTTTCAAATTCGGCCACCCGCGGCCCCTGGGCTACCCATCCGCTTTTAAGGCACTCCGCTATTTTCAGGCTCTCTTCCTGTGTGAAGTACGGAATGATAACCGGAATATTCCGCATAGTTTTCATGTCCTTCCTGCTTATTTCTCAGAATCCGGAGGCATTTACAGTCTCGCCATCGCCGCATCGAGAATTTTGGTTACGCGCAGCGCCTGTTCCGGGCCGGAAAGGGACGGACGGCCGTTCTCCACGCAGTCGGCAAAATGCTCCACACTGTTGCGCAGGGCGTCTTCGTGCGGAATATACGGCACCAGGATGTCCCCGGTGCGCACCTTGAATTCATAGGCACCGTATTCATCACCCTTATCCTTTTTCACGATGCCCTGATCGTAGATGGTGAGCTTGTCCACCAGACGCATGTCATCAAAAATCAGCATCTTTTTGGTTCCGCCGATCATAACCCGCCGCTCCTTCAGCGGAGAAATCCAGCTGGATTTCACGTGCGCCAGAAAGCCGGGATATTTCATCGTCAGGTAAGTCAGCGTTTCCTGTTCTCCGTAACATTTTTCGCCGATCGCCTCCACATGATACGGCTCTTTCCCTCCGGACAGATAGTCGATGACCGCCAGATCGTGCACAGCCAGATCCAGCATGGAGTTGACATCCATGCGAATCGGCCCCAGATTGATCCTGCTCACGTCAAAATAGATCATATCTCCCAGTTCACCCGAGTCCACCATCTTTTTGATATAGCGGATGATCGGATGATAGACCATAATATGGTCACAGTGGACGATCCGCCGATTTTCCTCCGCTGCACGGCAGATATCCTCCGCGCGCTGGGCATTGGAAGCCATAGGCTTTTCGATAAACAGATGCTTGCCCGACCGCAGCACATCCAAGGCGACCTGATAGCTCGGTTCCGTCTGGATAACCACGGCAAAAGCATCTACTTTCGGATCATCCAGATATTTCTTATAATCCAAAGCATACTCGGTCATATCCAGATAAACCTTACGGGCTTTGTCCAGGCACTCCTGCCGTGAATCGCAGATGGCATACAGATTTGCATTTTTGGCCGCCATCAGATTGCGCGCCACATTAGTGCCCCAATACCCGTAACCGACCTGAACCACATTAATCATTTTCGTCCGCCCCTTTCACTTGATCCGCTGTACCGCCGTTCAGGACAATCTCCTCATCCAGGAGAAACACCGGACGCCCGCGGGCGGCATCCAGCGTCCGCCAAAGATATTCCGCAATAATGCCAAGGGATATATTGGTGATCCCGAATCCGATGGTGAGCACCGAAATCAGGGTGGGCCAGCCCAGCGAAAGCGGATACAGATGAAATACCCGGATAAGAACCACCGCCAGGCCAAACAGGAAGCCAAAAAAGGCCAGCACCATGCCAAGTACGCTGATGAAGCGTATCGGCGCAAACGAAAAGGCCACAAAGGAGTCGATGAACAGCTTGATCTTTTTGCTCAGCGTCCACTTCGACTTGCCGCGTTCCCTCTCCCTGTAATTGCAGGTAATCATAGTGAAACGGTATCCCATGCTGAGAATCTGCAGAAAAATCGAGGAATTTGCTTCCACATGGCGATTCAGATTGTCGCGGATTTTGGCATTGAACATAACGTTGTTGATGCCGCCTTTGGGGAACTTTGCCACCGCATGCTTTTGGATCAGGCGGGCATACATGCGCGAAAACAGCTTTTCAAAAGTGCCGATCTGCACCTCGCCTTTCTGCACGCCGACGAGATCATAGCCTTCCCGAATCTTGTCGTACAGCATCCCGATGAGCTCCACCGGCTCCTGCAGGTCTGCAGAAAAGAACATGCAGTATTCCGACTGCGCCCGTGCCACCCCCGCACGCAACGCCGCATGCGACCCATAATTCTGGGACAGGCGGAGAATCCTCGCCTGAATATGCTGAAACGCATATTCGCGCAGACGCTCCACCGACCGATCGGTGGAGCCGTCATCAACAAAGAGCACCTCCAGCCGGTAGGGCTTTCCGGCAGCATAGCCGTCCAGCGTTTCGCACAGGCTGAAAATGTTCTCTTCTTCATTCAGAAAGGGAACGATAACCGATATATCTGTTTTCAAGCCAATTCCCCATTACTTTTTAATATTGATCGCCACAACGCCCAGCAGGATCAGAATCAGTCCCGCCACCTGCCAAGCGGTCAGCTTTTCCTTGAGGAAAAGCACCCCGACCACCGTTATGACCACGTACAATATGCCTGCCGCAACGGGATAAATATACGTCAGGTTGAACTTGGGCACAATGAAGGTGAACAGCAGAAAGCTGCACACATAAAACAGCATGCCCAGAAGCATTTTCAAGCTTATATTCAGATGAAATACGCCCTGCTGAACACCGAGGGCGAGATCATTTCCGCCCGCCTTGATCAGAAGAAGCCCCACGGCCGAGCAGGCAATATACAGCACAAACAGGATATAGATCATCATCGTTTTATTTCCTTTTTTCTGCATATCCATCACTTTTCGATCGGCGGGCGCGTATGGCACTTCGGGCATTCGCCGTTTTCCAGCTTTTGCCCGCAGCGGCATACATACCCTATGATTCTGGCCGGATTTCCCACCACCAGTGCGTATGGCGGCACATCGTGAGTTACCACGCTGCCCGCACCCACCATGCAGTATTCACCCAGCGTATGCCCGCATACGATAGTCGCATTGGCACCAACCGAACATCCCTCGCGCAGCACCGTTTCCCGAACCTCCCAGTCCGGATTGCAGGCACGGGGATAGTAATCGTTGGTAAACGCCACATTCGGCCCGACGAACACATTGTCGCCGATGGTAACGCCGTGATACACCGACACGCCGTTCTGGATTTTGCAGTTATTTCCTACTTTTACGTCAAAATCCAGGTAGGTGTCTTTGCTGATGATGCAGTTTTCGCCCACCATAACATTTTCGCGTATCTGCGCGTTAATCCACACCTTGCTTCCAGCTCCAACGGAAGCCTGCTCCGATACATGCGCGGAAGGATGGATAAATACGTTTGAAGACATTGGTGCCCCGTCCTTTCTCAAGATCAAAATGCGTTGATGACCCGGGCCACCGTCTCCACTTCTTCCGTGGTCAGCTGCGGATGCACCGGGATCGAAACCACTTCATTTTTGATCACATCGGTCACCGGATACTGTGTCGGGAAGGACATCTCCTTATAGCACAGCTGTTCCGGAATAGACAGCGGATAAAATACGCCGAAACCGATTCCGTTGTCCGCAAGATACTGGGTGAAGGCATCCCTGCGGCCGTTTTTGATGCGCAGGGTATACTGATGGTAGCAGTGATAACGATCCTGAGCACACACCGGTGTGTCAATATCGCTGTGATGAATATGCGCAGCATAATAATCCGCATTGCGGTTGCGCAGCTCGTTGAAACGATCCAGCTTGGCCAGCTGGCACAGCCCGATCGACGCCGCCATATTCGTCATGCGATAGTTGTAGCCGATGATATCGTGGTGATAGCGGACCTTCATGCCGTGATTGATCAGAAGCTTTGCCTTTTCAGCCACCTCTTTATGCGGCGTCAGCACCATACCGCCCTCACCGGTCGTCATGTTTTTCGTCGGATAAAAGCTGAAGGCCGCCGCGTCGCCAAAGGTGCCGACACGCTGCCCCCTGTACATGGCGCCGTGCGCCTGCGCACAGTCCTCGATCAGCAAAAGGTTGTGCTTCCGGACAAACGCCAGAATCGTATCCATATCGCAGGCTTGTCCAAACAGATGCACAATCAAAACCGCTTTGATCTGTGGATCCCGGGCCAGCTGCTTTTCCATTTCGTCAACCGAAATATTAAACGTTTTTTCGTCAATGTCCGCAAACACTGGCGTAGCGCCCGCATAAAGGATAGCGTTGGTGGAGGCAATAAACGAAAACGGCGTAGTCAGAACCTTATCCCCGGGACCGATGCCCAGCGAGCGAATAGCCACCTCCAGCGCAGTGGTTCCCGAGGTCGTGGCTATACCATATTCTGTCCCTGCATAAGCAGCAAACTCCTTTTCGAATTGTTCAACGACCGCACCGCAGGCGATCATACCGCTGTCAATCACTTTGCAGACGGCTTCCTTCTCCTCCGTCCCCACAAACGGCTTGGCAATTGCGATCATAACCGTCACCTTTCCCTTCTGAAACAAATAAACATCTGTTTAATTATAGGTTTTCATTCCCTATCCGTCAAGTAAAATTATACGCTTTTCTCCATTAAGTCAGAAAATCATCCTCGCTTTTTTCAAATATTTATGTGGCTTGTTCCGTGTTTTTTGTCATCTTAAAACCTATTCTTTTAAGACTTTTCTTCCAAGGTTGTCCGCTTGCCTTTAGCGTGGTATACTTTTTGTAAAATTCATATAAAGGCGGTATCTAATATGTTTCAGGAAAAAAACAAGGCCATCACCTTCAGCTACGACGACGGCGTGACGCAGGACCGCCGGCTTATCGAGCTGTTCGGCCGTTACGGCCTGAAGGCCACTTTCAACCTCAATTCCGGGCTGCTCGGTCTGCGGGGCGAAGTGCCCTGCTGCGGAACAACAGCACAGCACAATAAGGTGCAGCCGGAGGAAGTGCGCAGTCTGTATACGGGGCACGAGATCGCGGTACATACGCTTACCCATCCGAACCTGACCGAGCAGACAGACGAAGAAATCGTCCGGCAGGTCGAGGAAGACCGTCTGCGGCTGAGCGAACTAGCGGGCTATGAAGTGTTCGGCATGGCCTATCCCTGCGGCGGGGTCAACAACAACGATCACGCAGCGCAGGTGATCCGCGAGCGCACCGGAGTCAAATATTCCCGCACCATTACTTCCACCCATTCGTTTGCCCCGCAGGACAATCTCTACCGCTTTAACCCGACCGTTTACCATCTCGAGTGGGAGCAGTTATTCGCTCTGGGGGAACAGTTTGTGGCGATGCAGCCCGACACCCCGCAGCTGTTTTACGTCTGGGGACACAGCTATGAATTCGATGCTCACGATACCTGGGGAAAATTTGAAGAATTCTGCCGGCTGATCGCCGGACACGACGACATTTTCTACGGTACCAACCGCGAAGTGCTCGGCATTTAGGAGGCAAAAACAGCATGTTTCAGGGGAAGAACAAAGCGATTACCTTCAGCTACGACGACGGGGCGGTACAAGACATTCGACTGATCGAACTGCTTAACCGTTATGGCCTGAAGGCCACCTTCAACCTCAACTCCGGGCTGCTCGGCGGCTATAACCGTGTACCGCAGCAGGATGTCGCGGCGCTCTATGCCGGGCATGAGATCGCGGCACACACGCTGACCCATCCCGACCTGCTGAAGCTCGGCGACGAGGCGGTTTTCCGCGAGGTGGAAGAGGATCGTCTGCGGCTCAGCGAGCTGGCGGGCTATACCGTTATCGGCATGGCTTACCCCTACGGTACCAGTGACAGCCGGGTGGTGGATATCCTGCGGCGCACCGGTGTGCGCTATTCCCGCACGGTGGAATGCACCCACTGCTTCACGCCGCAGAAGGAAGATCTGCTGCGGCTCAACCCTACGGTATTTCACCTCGAGTGGGAGCAGTTATTCGCTTTGGGGGAACAGTTTGTGGAGATGCAGTCCGACACCCCACAGCTGTTTTACATCTGGGGGCACAGCTTCGAGCTTGACCGCCACGATGCCTGGGGAAAATTCGAGGCGTTTTGCCGGCTAATCGCCGGACACGACGACATTTTCTACGGCACTAACCGCGAGGTGCTCGGTCTTTGATCGGCCGCATTTTGCAGATCTTAAGAATTTCTGCCGCTGGAATTCCGCATTGGCCGGTAAGATAGAGTACAGACCATTCTGCCAAAGGAGGGCACCGCTTGAAAAAGCTTTTCCGGAAAAAGCGCACTTGGGTGCTGCTGATTCTTGCACTGCTGCTGTTTTTATGGTGGTTCGGCACCTTTACGCTGACCACCACCAAAGTGACGCTGACCAGCGGCAAGGTGAAAAACGACATCACCATTGTCCAGCTGACCGACCTGCACGGCGCGCGCTTTGGGCGGGACAACGCAGCGCTGATCCGGCTCATCGAAAAGCAGGAACCGGATCTGATCGCCTGTACCGGAGACATGGCGTCGGCCGGCGACGAAAAAGGGCGGCAGACTGCTCTTTCGCTGCTTTCCCGTCTGGCGGAAGACTATCCGGTATACTTTGTCAATGGGGAGCACGATCACACGCCGGCATTTCTGGACAGTCTGCGCGAGGCGGGGGTGCATGTGCTGGACTACACCACCGAAACGGTCACCGTCGGAGACACCACTCTGCGGCTGTACGGTGCGACCAGCCTGTATTACTCACCGACCTACGATCTGACCAACGAATTCACGCCGGACGAGGAACACTACACCATTCTTCTCGCCCATATCCCCAACCGGGAGAAATTTGCGGCTTTCGGCACCGATCTGGCGCTGTGCGGCGACACCCACGGCGGGCAGGTGCGGCTGCCCTTTATCGGCCCGGTATATCATCAGGGAACTTGGTTCCCCAGACTGCTGTCCGACGGTGCGCCGCTCGATGACAAAGGCCTGTTCACCGAGGGGGATTTCCGCCTGTTCATCTCCAGCGGGCTGGGCAATTTTCCGATTCCGCTGCGGATCTGCAACCGGCCGGAAATCGCGGTGATCCGTTTGGAACCCGCCGCATGACCGGAACAGATTACCAAAAGCGATAAAAGTTTGCTAGAAATATCCGCCGCGATCCCGTATGCTGTTGGATAGAATGCATCTGTCTATAAATTTAAGCAACAGGAGCGTGTTGACCATGAACGCCAGAGTCTGGCTCGAAAAGCTGAAAAACGCCCCCCGCAAAAAAGCGATGCCGGTCCTTTCCTTCCCGTCGGTCCATCTGCTCGGCATCACGGTGCGCGAGCTGATCAGCGACAGCGACATGCAGGCCAGGGGCATGAAGATGGTCGCCGACCGGGTGCCGTCGGCCGCCTCGGTAAGCCTGATGGACCTTTCGGTGGAAGCGGAAGCGTTCGGCTCCACCATCCGCGTTTCAGACGATGAGGTGCCGACGGTCATCGGTGCGCTGGTCACCAGCGAAGAGGAGGCCGATGCGCTCAAGGTGCCGGAAGTCGGCACGGCGCGTACCGGGTTATACGTCGAAGCGATTGCCAAGGCCTGCAGGCTGATCACCGACCGACCGGTCTTTGCCGGCGTGATCGGGCCGTTTTCACTGGCCGGCCGTCTGATGGACGTGACCGAGGCGCTGGTCAACTGTTATACCGAGCCAGATATGGTGCATAAGACGATGGAAAAGGCGACCGAATTCCTGATTCAGTACTGCCTGGCGTACAAGGCTACCGGTGCGGGCGGCATCGTGATGGCAGAACCGCTGACCGGCCTGCTTTCGCCGGATATGGCGGCGGAATTTTCCGAGCCGTATGTCAAGCGCATCGTTGACGCGGTGCAGGATGACGAGTTCATCATCATCTATCACAACTGCGGCAACAACACCGTGCTGATGAGCGATTCCATCCTGCGCACCGGCTGTGCAGCATATCATTTCGGCAATTCGATCGACATCCACGACATGCTTGTGAAGGTGCCCAAAGATATCGTGGTGATGGGCAATGTGGATCCCGCCGGTCAGTTCCGCGGCGGCACGCCGGAATCCATCAAGGCGGAGACCAAGCGGATTATGGGTGAATGCTGCGCGGAATTCCCGAATTTCGTGATTTCGTCCGGCTGCGACATCCCGCCGGCCAGTCCCTGGGAAAACATCGACGCGTTCTTTGAAGCGGTCGAGGAATTTTACAACGAAGCCTGAGGAGGGGCGCCGCCCCTCCACCCCGCCACCTTTAAAAAGGTGGACGAAACTTTTATGTTTCAT
>CAJKBW010000087.1 GCA_905198295.1 uncultured Oscillospiraceae bacterium
CACCCCTTTCCCGCAATTCGCCGTTTCGGTCAAATACCGGTACAGCCGCGTGGAGGAAATCCACGCGGCACTGCCCTGCCCGTCGGCGCAGTACCACACGTCGTCCTGTGGCAGCCCGCCCGCCGCCAGCGCCTGCGACGCAAAGTTGGCGCAGTTTCCGCCCACCGGCGTATAATCCCGGTACACGGGATTGCGTGAGGGTGCCCAGCGGTCCGTATAATCCAAAACAAATTGTATATTAAATTGTTCTATATACTTTGGGGAGTTATCTTTCAACTGTGGCGGCGTGCCGGTGATTGGCTGCGGCGGAAGGCTTACCTCGCCCGCATAGGCGCGGTACAACGGGTCGTCCGCCCAGCCACCCCCGCCCGCCTGCGTCGGCCGTCCCTCGTAATAGGTGTCACGCGTGATTTGCCACACCCCGCCGTTTTGCGCGAAATGCAGCACATGCCACACCCCGTATCCCGACAGGTCGGCGCTCTCGGGTGAGGTGTAACCAGGATACCAGTTGTAGAAATAGGCATATTCGTATACATTTAGTATATATCCATCCACCTGCTGCCGCACCGCGTCCAGACGGAGTGAGACCGCCGCGCCGGAAAACCGGCATTTCCAGTCCCGGCGCAGCTCCTGCAGGCGAAGGACACGCTGCTGTTCCGCGTCCTTTACCGCCTCGGCGGCGCACAGCGCCTCCAGTGCGTCCGGCCCGAGCGCGCCTTCGGCCACACCGAAACTGTTCCCGCGGCAGGCGAAATACGCGGTCAGCAGTTCATTGGCCGCTGCCGGCAGTGTAAAATCGCTGCTTTCCAGCGTTACACGACAGGCCGTAAAGGGAGACGGCTTGTCTTGTAAAATACAGCCAGGCAGCATTAGCAGCAGGACAAGCAGCACGGCCGCTGTTATTTTCCGCAAAGCAAAAACCTCCCATCGAATTGGCAATAAGATCGGGGTCGTGCTTATCTTATCCCTATGCTGCGGCAAAACCGAAAAAAACCTTGCCAGCGCGGCCGACAGGTGGTAAATTAAGTAAAGACGCCGCAGCTGCTGCCCGGACCGCATAATCCGGCGGCTTTGCGGAAATGGATGTAAGGAGAGATTTTGTATGTACGAAGCGCTGCAGACCAAAAACCTGTATGATTTGAGCCATACTATCGCCGCGCCGCTGCTGGCGGAAACGGTGTATCCGTGGGAGGCGCTCGCCGGCATTCACGCCTTTATCGCCCGTGCGGGTGCGGCGCTGCCGGGGGAGGAATACGATCATCCGCGGGAAACGGTATGGATCCATAAAACGGCTAAGGTCGCGCAGACCGCATTTATCGGCGACGATGTGATCATCGGCCCGGAGGCAGAGATCCGCCACTGTGCGTTTATCCGCGGCAACGCGATTGTCGGTGCCGGTGCGGTGGTCGGCAACTCCACCGAGCTGAAAAACGTGATCCTGTTTGATAAGGTGCAGGTGCCGCATTACAACTATGTGGGTGATTCGGTACTCGGCTTCAAGGCGCATATGGGCGCGGGCTCCATCACCTCCAACGTCAAGAGCGACAAAACCCTCGTGACCGTGTCGGCGGACGGCGGACGGCTGGAGAGCGGACTGAAAAAGTTCGGGGCGATGCTCGGCGACGAGGTGGAAGTCGGCTGCGGCAGCGTGCTCAATCCCGGCACTGTCGTCGGTGCGCACAGTCAGATTTATCCGCTGTCGGCGGTGCGCGGCTTCGTGCCGGCAGGCAGCATCTATAAAAAACGCGGCGAGGTTGTCGAAAAGCGGTGATGGCCCGGCCTGAAATTTTCGAAAGGGGGAAACGGCATATGAACCGGCTGCGGCGCGCGGCGCTGACGGTGGCAGCCTGCCTTATGCTGGCGGCGTGCCTGCTGCTGCCCGGGTGCAAAAAGGATACTGTCATGGGCAAGGGCTTTCGCTTCCCCCTGTCGGCTGAACCGCGGCAGCTGGACCCGCAGGTGGCATCGGACAGCGCGTCGGCAACGGTGATTACGGCGCTTTTCGAGGGGCTGACCCGCCTGGATGCGCAGGGACAGCCGGTACCGGGTGCGGCCGAATGGACGGTGTCGCCCGACGGCTTGACCTATACCTTTACGCTGCGGGACAGCAAGTGGAGCGACGAGCAGCCGGTATGTGCGCAGGATTTTGTATACGGCTTCCGGCGCGCGGCGGATCCGGCAACCAAATCACCGCTCGCCGGGGAGACTTACAGCATCGCGGGTGCCCGGCAGATTCATCAGGACGGTGCGCCGCTGTCCTCGCTCGGGGTGACCGCTGCGGACGACAAGACGCTGGTCATCACGCTGGAAGCGCCGGACGACAGTTTTTTGACCCGGCTGGCTTCGGTGCCCTTCATGCCCTGCCGGGAGGATTTTTTTACCGCCACCGGCGGCCGCTATGGCCTGGAGGCAGAAAATCTGATCAGCAACGGTCCGTTTGCGCTGGACGTATGGAACCACGGCAAGTCGTTGCTGATGATCAAAAATGAACACTACTACGGTGCGCAGGAGATCTATCCTTCGGCGGTGCGGTATGTCATCGGCGGGACGGAAGATCCCCTGGCCGCGATTTCTGCCGGCAGTCTCGATGCGGCAGAAATCGCGGCGGAGGACGCTGCTGCCGCCGAAGAGGAGGGCATGCGCCTTGTCCGTCTGGACGATACCACCCGTATGCTGTGGCTGAACAATAATAACGCGGCGCTGTCGAGCGCGGCGGTGCGCCGCGCGCTGCGCGACGCCATCGAGTGGGATACCCTAAACCGGACGATTGCGGTGGCGGGGGAGACACAGGCGCTGGGTTATGCCGCGGGGGATGCGGTGACCGGCGGCGGAGAGATCTACCGCACCGAAGCGAACGCTCTGCCGGGACGTACCGACACGGCCTCGGCGCGCGACGGGCTCCAGGAGGGATTGGCGCAGGCGGAGCTTAACGCCATGCCGGCGCTGACGGTACTGTGCGCGGACGATGAGCACAGCCGTGCGATCGCGCTCGATGTGGTGCAGTCATGGCAGAAAAACCTGTCGCTGTATTTTGAACTCGAGCCGGTGCCGGAGGCCAGACTGCGCTCGGCGCTGAGCACCGGAAATTACACTATCGCCATCGCGGAGTATACGCCGTCAGGGATAACCGCAGCGGCGGCGTTCGCCGGCTTTGCCGGTGTGGATGAGCAGGAAAATTACGCGAATTTTTCCTCCGCACAGGCGCAGACGCAGCTGGCGGCAGCAGGTTCCCGCGCCGGACTGGAAGCGATGGAGGCGTGGCTGTATGCCGAATGCCCGTCGGTGCCGCTGAGCGCAAAAGCACGGCTGTTTGCGCTGCCGGAGAACGTTTCAGGGGTGGTAATCCGCCCGTTCGGCGGCGGGGAATACGGCGCGGCGATCGATTTCCGCACTGCCGGAAAAAGCGACGGCTGAGCCGCTTGCCAACTGCCGTGCGGGTGTGATATACTGTTTCATCATAGCGTACAAGCCGGAAAGGAAGGGTTTCGATGGAAAAAATCCGTATGACAACGCCGCTCGTGGAGATGGACGGCGATGAAATGACCCGCATTCTGTGGGAAGCGATCAAGGAAAAGCTGCTGACCCCGTTTGTGGAGCTGAAATGTGAATATTACGATCTCGGCCTGCGCCACCGTGACGAAACCGACGATCAGGTAACCGTGGAAGCAGCTGAGGCGATCAAAAAGTACGGTGTCGGCGTCAAGTGTGCCACCATCACCCCCAACGCGCAGCGGGTGGAGGAATACGGCCTCAAGCAGATGTGGAAAAGCCCGAACGGCACCATCCGCGCGATGCTCGACGGCACCGTTTTCCGCGCACCGGTGGTGGTCAAAGGGGTCGCGCCGAGCGTATCCACTTGGAAAAAACCGATCACCATCGCCCGTCACGCGTACGGCGATATCTATAAGAATACCGAGATGTATACCCCCGCGGCCGCCAAAGCGGAGCTGGTGCTGACCGCACCCGACGGCACCGAGACCCGCCGGCTGATTCACGATTTCCAGGGCGGCGGCGTGGTCATGGGTATGCACAATACCGACGCCTCGATCTCGAGTTTTGCGCGCGCGTGCTTCAACTATGCGCTGTCCATCAAGCAGGATCTGTGGTTTTCCACCAAGGATACCATCTCCAAGACCTACGACCACCGGTTCAAGGATATTTTTGCCGAAATTTACGAAAATGAATTCAAGGCGGCCTTTGAGGCGGCTGGCATCACCTATTTCTATACTCTGATCGACGATGCGGTCGCGCGGGTGATCCGGTCGGAGGGCGGCTTTATCTGGGCGTGCAAGAACTACGACGGCGATGTGATGAGCGATATGGTCGCGACCGCGTTCGGTTCGCTGGCGATGATGACCAGTGTGCTCGTCTCGCCCGACGGCAAGTATGAATACGAGGCGGCGCACGGCACCGTCACCCGGCACTATTACCGGCATCTCAAGGGAGAGGAAACCTCTACCAACTCAGTGGCGACCATCTTTGCGTGGTCGGGCGCGCTGCGCAAGCGCGCGCAGCTGGACGGCCTGCCGGAGCTGGAGGCGTTCGCCGACAAGCTCGAGCAGGCGACCATCGGCACCATCGAGGGCGGCGTGATGACCAAGGATCTCGCGCTGCTGTCCACCCTGCCGGAGAAAAAGGCGGTCAATTCGCTGGAATTCCTTGACGCGGTGGCTGAGCGCCTCGCCGCGCTGCTGTAAAAAGCGGCTTTGCCCGGAAAACGTCTGGGAACATATGCAGAAGAAAGCCGAAGGCCGTCAGGCCTTCGGCTTTTCGTGTCCGGCGATTACTTGCGCCGGGCACCCGCGTGATGTGGTGCCGATTCCGGCCGCGCGGCCAAACGCGGCGCGGGCTGTGGAATGTTTGGCTGCCAAACCATTGACAACATCATTTTGCCCGATACTAGGCAGCTACGTCCTTTTGTAAGCAAACAAAAGGACGCAAAAGTTGCTTTATTCCGCTTAACTGCTCGCGGCTGTCACGCCGCGGTTCAAGTTGAGCGGGAATTCCCGGCTGGCCGGCCACGGACTTTTGCGTCCTATCGCAATGCGATAATTATGAGACGTTCTGTCTATGCCCTATCCATTTGATATAGGCCGGCCGACGCCGGAGGATACCGCTGCCGCTGGTGTCAGCGGGGAAACGCATCTCCCGCTCTCCTGCCGCATGAGGAGAAACAAATTCGCCCTCAATGAATTCGGTGCTGTCGAAAAACGCCTATGCGTTTTTCGCTTGGTGCCGGGGAACAAAAGCGCTTTTGCCTACTTTTGGCGCTTTGGCCAAAAGTAAGTGGCCGCGGGCAACCGTATGATGTGGTGCTGATTTTGGCCGCGCGGCCAAACATGCCGCAAAGTATGTCTGCCGATAAGTCGGCAGCACGGATTTGCCGGATACCGGGGCAATGTTTCTTCAGCGGCCTTTTCCCACAAGAAAAAGCGGAGAAAAACACGTAAACGGTTGACAAGCGTGCGTCAGCATGATAAAATAGCGGTTGCCGCATGATCCGGGCATGGATAAAGCGGACGGTTTTGCCGTCCCGCCTGGGGATCAGCGAGTCTTAAGGAAAAGGCAGGTGCCTGTCAAAATGTACGCAATTATCGAAACCGGCGGCAAGCAGTACAAGGTGGAGAGCGGCGACGTTCTGTTCATCGAAAAGCTGGATGCGGCTGAAGAAACCTCCGTCACCTTTGACAAGGTCGTTGCACTGCACAACGACAAGGAGCTGAAGGTCGGCGCGCCGTATATCAAGGGCGCTTCGGTGGAAGCTCAGGTTGTCAAGAATGGCAAAGGCAAGAAGATCACCGTCTTCACCTATCGTCCCAAGAAGGGCAGCCAGCGCAAGCTCGGCCATCGTCAGCCCTATACCAAGGTGCAGATTGGCGCGATCCACGCCAGAGCGACCCGCGCGAAGGCTGCGGCGGAGACCGCGGCTGCGGAAAATGACGCGCAGTAAGTTCCTGCAAAGGAACGGCCGCCTGTGCGGTTTTCTCCTCACCGGGCATGCCGGAAGCGCCGAAGCGGGACAGAATCTTGTCTGCGCGGCGGTGTCATCGGCGGCGTATATGACAGCCAATACCATCACCGAGGTCTGCGGATGTCATCCCGACATCGAGACAGCGGATGGGTGTATGGCGGTTCGGCTTTCCGACCGGGAAGCGGAGCGCTGTGTCGATATCCTCGAAGGGTTCCGGCTGCATATGCAGGAGCTTCGGGAAATGTATCCGAAATACATTACGATCGAATTGACGGAGGTGTAATCTCATGCTGAAAATAAATCTGCAGCTGTTCGCTCACAAGAAGGGCGTCGGCTCCACCAAAAACGGCCGTGATTCCGAATCCAAGCGTCTGGGCGTCAAGCGCGCGGACGGCCAGTTCGTGCTCGCGGGCAACATCCTCGTGCGTCAGCGCGGAACCCATATCCATCCCGGCGAGAACGTCGGTATCGGTTCCGACGATACGCTGTATGCCAAGGCGGACGGAACCGTGCGCTTTGAGCGGGTCGGCAAGGACCGCAAGCGCGTCAGCGTTTACGCTGTCGAGCAGTAAGCGGCGCCGAATCGAATGTCAGGCTGACGCCCCTGCCGCACATGCGGCAGGGGCGTTTTTTGTCGGTGTCCGGCATAATCACGCGGCCAATCGGAAAAACTTGACTTTTCGGCGGCTTTTGCCGTATGCTATAACCGAAAAAATCAATTGCTGTGTGCGGGAGGTTGCCCGCAGAAAGGGGAGACTCCCATGTTTGTGGATACCGCGGTGATACAGGTTCGTGCCGGCAGCGGCGGGAACGGTGCTGTATCGTTTCACCGGGAAAAATACGTGGCGGCGGGCGGCCCGGACGGCGGGGACGGCGGCCGCGGCGGCAACATCGTGTTTGTCGCGCAGGATGGCGCCAATACGCTGTCCGATTTCCGCTATCGCCGTAAATTTGCGGCGGAAAGCGGGCTGAACGGCGGGGCGAAGCGCTGTTCCGGCCGTTCGGGTGCGGACTGTGTAATCCCGGTGCCGCGCGGGACGTTAATTTATGACAATGCAACCGGCCGGCTGATGGCCGATATGTCGTCGGATGAGCCGTTTGTCGCCGCCAAAGGCGGCCGCGGCGGCTGGGGCAACAGTCATTTTGCCACCGCCACCCGTCAGGTGCCGCGGTTTGCCAAGCCGGGCACGCCGGGTGAGGCCTATGAGCTGCGGCTGGAACTTAAATTGCTCGCGGATGTCGGGCTGGTTGGGTTCCCGAATGTCGGCAAATCCACCCTCATTTCGGTGGTCAGCGAGGCCAAGCCGGAGATTGCCAACTACCATTTCACCACCATCACCCCGGTGCTCGGCGTTGTCCGCGTGGCGGAGGGCGCCTCGTTTGTCATGGCGGACATCCCGGGCGTGATCGAAGGAGCGAGCGAGGGCGTGGGCCTGGGACATGAATTCCTGCGTCATGTGGACCGCTGCCGTCTGCTGGTGCATGTGGTGGATGTTTCCGGCAGCGAGGGCAGGGATCCGCTGGAGGATTTTGAAATTATCAACCGTGAGCTGAAGGCGTATAATCCGGAGCTTGCCGCGCGCCCGATGCTGGTCGCCGGCAATAAATGCGATCTGGCCGACGACAAGGCGCTGGAGGCGTTTGCCAAGGAGATGGCGGTGCGCGGCTATGAATTTTTCCCGCTGATGGCCGCGATTGCCCATGGTACCGACGCGCTGATCAGACGCTGCGCCGAAATGCTCAGCAAGCTGCCGCCTATCCGGGAATATATGCCGGAGCCGGAACCGCTGCCGGATACCTCTTCGCCGGAACAGACGCAGGTGCGTATCGAAAAGCACGACGACGTGTATTTCGTGGAGGGCGAGTGGCTGCTCCGCCTGATGCGCACGGTCAATTTCGACGATTATGAAAGTGTGCAGTATTTCCAGCGGGTGCTCCAGTCCACCGGGGTGATCGACGCGCTGGTGAACGCCGGTGTACAGGAGGGCGATACGGTCAGCCTGTACGATTTGGAATTTGACTTCGTTCCATAACAGCGGATAATAATAACAAATGGTAAAAGGGGTGAAGATGCAATGGAACGGCTGGTGCCGCAGGAAACTGATGTGCGGACCCTAAGCCCGCTGGCGCTGGCGTTTGTGGGGGACGGTGTATACGAGCTGATGGTGCGGGAAACGTTGTTGTCGCAGGCCAACCGTCCGAACGGTGCCCTGCATAAAATGGCAGTGTCGCTTGTGCGGGCCGAAGCGCAGGCCGAGGCTATGGAGCGGCTGCTGCCATATCTGAGCGAGGAGGAAGCTGCCGTGTACCGCCGCGGCCGCAACGCGCATACCGCGCGTACGGGCAGCGATTATCACAGCGCTACGGGACTGGAGACACTGTTTGGCTATCTGTATCTGAGCGGCGATATCGACCGGGTGCGAACGCTGTTTGCGCTGGCTATGGAAAAAGACGCATAAGAAAGGCCGCGTACGCTTATACTATAACGGCATGCGGCCGACGGTTTATGGCTATTGCAGGTTCCTGCCCATACGGCAGGAGAAAGGCAGGCGTGAATGAAAAAGGTTTCTTTTTCTGCCCATGCGCGTCTGGCTCCGAAAAAGTTGGCGGCCGACGCGCTGTTTTATCTGGCCGGTACGGTGCTGTATGCGCTGGCGGTCAATATCTTTACGGCACCGAATAACGTTGTGCCCGGCGGCGTCACCGGTGTGGCGACGCTGCTCAACTATCTGTTCAGCCTGCCGATTGGTACGCTGATCTTTATTATCAACCTGCCGCTGTTTTTCCTTTCCTGGCGCTTTCTGGGCCGGGAATTTACGGTACGGACCGTCATCGTGACCACCATCGGCGCGGCGATTATCGACGTGTTAGCGCCGTTTGTACCGCCGTTTCGCGGTGACAGCATGTTGGTGGCGGTGTTCGGCGGCGTGCTTGCCGGTGCCGGACTGGGGCTGATCTATATGCGCGGCGCAACTACCGGCGGCAGTGAAATTGTTGCCCGGCTGCTGGAACGCCGCTTCCATCATATCCCGATCGGCCGGCTGATCCTTGCGGTGGATGGTGTCGTGGTCGCCGCGGCAGCGGTGGTATATCAGAACGTCGAAAGCGCGCTGTATGCGATGGTGATGATCTTTGTGTCCTCCAGCGTAATGGATGCACTGGTCTACGGCAGCGATTCCGGCAAGATGCTGCTGGTCATGACCGGCCGGGAACGAGAGATTGCCGACGACATCCTGAAAACAATGGGGCGCGGCGTCACAATGCTCAACGCCACCGGCGCGTATACCGGCGACGAGCGCCGGGTGCTGCTCGTAGCGATACGCCCTTCGGAACTGTATCAGCTGCGTACCCTGGTGGAAGAGCACGATCCGGACGCCTTCATGATTGTTACCTCGACTGATGAGGTGTTGGGAAAAGGCTTTAAATCGGCACAGGAATGAAAGCACACGATGTGAAAAATTGCAGCAAAAACGACGGTACAGACGACCGGATGAAGCGATATTCACGGTTTTATCCTTTTTGATGCCGATATACTCGAAAAGAGGTATGACAAAAATTATCATACTTATAGCGTATTTTCCTAACTTATTCGCGAAATGCTTATATAATGGGAATCGAAATAAACGTGGGAGGTATGGGCTTTGGCTTTCGGTGATCAAATTATGGAACTTCTGCAGAGCCGGGATATGACGCAAAAAGAGCTGGCAAAGGCGCTCTCCCTTCCGGTGACGACCCTCAATGGTTATGTGCGCGGGCACCGCGAACCGGATTATGAGACCCTGCAGCGTTTTGCCGATTATTTTGGGGTTTCCTGCGACTATCTTCTGGATTACTCTGTGAATAAGGAAAACCAGACGCGGCTGACAGCCCTGTCTGCCGAAGAATACCGTTTTATCGGTGTTTGCCGCCTGCTGCGCGCCGATCAGCGTGAGTTGCTGGTGGAACAGGCGCAGTTTATGGATAAGCAGAATAAGCGTCGCGCGAACAAAGCGGAATAATCTTGTCCTTGGAAGCCCCCTCCTGTGTCAACACACAGGAGGGGGCTTTTTTGCGGAGAAATCCGGGCAGTTCGACAGATTACGACGCCGGGCAAGGGGAAAAAGCCGTATATTATATAAAATAAAAAGACTCCCGCCCAAAATAGGCAGGAATTTTCCATAATACAAAGGATAGAATAACTAACTTTATTTAATGATTTTGTTTGCAAAGTTGACATGGTTTAATAAATGGGCTATTATATCTTCTAGGTCATTTCGTAATAATCTGCAAAAAATCGATAAGGATATCCCGTTTTTCTGCAGGAAGTTGGCGATAAACGGTGATCAGCTGCTGCTCTTTTTCGGTAAAAGCAAATTTGCGCATGGGGGAAAGTCCCAGGAGATAATCCACGGTGACGTCGAAAAATCGGGCAAGAGTTTCCAGCGTGTTCAAATCCGGCTGATGCTTGCCCTGCTCATAATAGCCTATACTCGATTTGCTCAGGCCAATCAGGTCTCCCAGCTCCTGCTGGGACATATGCCGGGACTCGCGCAGTTCTTTTAATCTAAACAAGGAATCCCCCCGCCCTTACAAAAGTTGTCATAGGTCTAGTGTAGCAAATTTCCGTTGTCTTGTTGCCGAGTGTTCGGCGCCAAAAGTGAGTTTTGGCCACTTTTAGTCAACTTTATACACAATTTTTTGTGTAACGGAGGCCATGCCGATATGATCAATATACCTCTGCGATTAAAGGAGCTGCGGGAGAAAAACTGTCTGACCCAGGAAGAGGTTGCTGCGGTAATGAAAGTATCGCGTTCATCGTATACCTATTATGAATGCGGACGCGTTAAACCCGGTTTGTCGGGGCTGGAACTACTGCGGGAATTCTATGGATTGTCGTGGGATCAGTTGATGCAGGAGGAAGAAGAAAAACCTACTGTGCGCTGCGGAATGGGCATACGCCGTTATCGGAGACGCCGTGGCCTTTCCGTCGATGAACTGGCCGCAAGATGCCGAAAGCTGTCGCTCGACTGTCATCTGCGCGGCTGCGATATTTCACGGTTGGAAGAAGGCGCGCGTTTTGTGTCGAACCGGGAGCTGAACTGGCTGTCGCAGGCTCTGGATACCAGTATCGTGTCCTTTTTTGCCTGATGACCGGCAAAGTTTGTGACCTCCGCTGTGAATTTTCACTTGATTTTGCCCGGATGGTATGCTATAATCATTCTCGCTTGCTTGCAACAGGCGTCATATCCGGGTGTAGCGCAGATTGGTAGCGCGCTTGAATGGGGTTCAAGAGGCCGCAGGTTCGACTCCTGTCACTCGGACCAAAAGAGACAAACAAGTCTAAAAAGCTTGTTTGTCTCTTTTTTATCCCACGAATAATCAAATATTATGTGTTTTGGAGCGATTTTAATAGAAAATCGCTCCATTTTTATGTTTAAATCAAAGATCAACTGAACTAACTCACTAATATGTAGGTTTTGCTTTTTTGCAATCCCACTAATATTTGTGTTTTATATTGAAACCTTACTTCAAACATATTATAATTAGAACAGTCGATACCAAAACTCCTCAGTTTACCTTGACACCAAAGAAATGGATTGACCTGACAAATGCTATTGGAATAAT
>CAJKBW010000088.1 GCA_905198295.1 uncultured Oscillospiraceae bacterium
ATGGACCTATTCCTTTTCCAGAGGAGGTGAGGCAGTGGATGGCCAAATGACCCTGCTGGACAATCAGTGGATTCACGATCGCGACGGCCGCTGGCTGATATCCATGGATTATCACAACCTGATCGGTCCGCGCAACAACTGCGCCCATCGTCACCATGAACTGGAGATTTCCTGCGTCCCCTCTGGCACCGGCATTTATCACATCAACGATCGCTTTTTCGACATACGTCCCGGCGACGTTTTCCTGATGAGCAACACCGATTATCACGGGTTGAATCTCCGTGCCAACGAGCGCATTCTCAACATGGTGGTGCATTTTGATCCGGCTTTCATCTGGAATTCGCTGACCAGCAATCTCGACTACAATTTCCTGCTGATTTTTTTCGAGCGCAACGCCAACTTTTGCCCGCGTCTCGACCGGAACAACCCCGCTACGGCGCATATTTTTTCTCTGCTGATGGAGATGTGGCAGGAGCTGACCGAAAAACGGCTTGGCTACGAGCTTATGGTCAAAATCAAGCTGCAGACCATCCTGACCGAGATCCTGCGCTACTATGACTATGTCGACCTGGGCAAAAATTCCCGCCGTCTCGGTGAGCAGGACATTGCCCCGATCAACGAGGCCATCGCGTATATCGACCGGCATCTTTCCGAAAACATTCGTCTGGCCGATCTCGCCGCCATTGCCCACGTCAGCCCGGCGTATTTTTCCACCCTGTTCAAGCGCCTCAACGGCCTTTCACCGATCGAATACATCGTCCATAAACGCATCCAGCTTGCGGTGGAAGAAATCTGCACCACCACCAAAAGCCTGACCGAAATCGCGATGGACTGCGGCTTCAACAACAGCACGAATTTTTACAAAGCCTTCCGCAAGGTGACCGGACGCACGCCGGTATCCTACCGTCAGCCCAAAGAGGCTGCGGATGCACGGCAAAAAAGCGGCCGGCACCAGCTTCATGTGGAGGTTTTTCAGAACTTTGATGACACGGCAGATCAAAAAATAGTTGAATAAATCCGGAACAATAGTTGCTGAAGAACCGGCAAAAGACGGTATAATGAAAATCAGAGATCATAAAGCGGATTTCCGCTGAATAAAAGGAGCGAATGAATAATGAAACTCGGCGTACTGACTGTCCCGCTGCAGGCGATGCCCGCGGAGGATGCCTTTGCCTACCTGCATTCCCTCGGCGTGCAGACGGTGGAACTCGGCACCGGCGGCTACACCAACGACAACCATCTCAAACCCTCGGTTTATCTGGCGGATGATGCCAAGATCGAGGCGTATAAAAAGCTGCTGGAGAAATACGATCTCACGATCAGCGCCCTGTCCTGCCACGGCAACCCCGTGCATCCGAACAAGGAAACCGCAGCGGCTTATCATCAGGTGTTTGTCGACACCTGCAAGCTCGCCCAGAAGCTCGGCGTGGAAACGGTCGTGACCTTCTCCGGCTGCCCCGGCGACAGCGAGACCTCCCAGCGGCCGAACTGGGTCACCTGCGCCTGGCCGAACGATTACACCGAAACCCTCGACTGGCAGTGGAATCAGGTGCTGATCCCCTACTGGAAAGAGGCGGCAGAAATCGCGAAAAGCTACGGCGTGAAAAAGATTGCCTTTGAAATGCACCCCGGTTTCTGTGTGTACAACCCCGCCACCCTGCTGCGCCTGCGTGCGGCGGTGGGCGATATCATCGGCGCCAATTTCGATCCGAGCCACCTGATCTGGCAGGGAATGGATCCGGTTATGGCACTGCGCGAGCTCAAGGGGGCTGTGTATCATTTCCACGCCAAGGATACAAAGGTGGACGCCTACAACAAGGCGCGCAACGGCGTGCTGGATACCGGTTCGTACGGCGACCTGCTCGATCGCAGCTGGGTGTTCCGCACCATCGGCTACGGTTCCGACATGAACCTGTGGAAGGACATGATGTCCACCCTGCGTATGATCGGCTACGACGGGTCGGTGAGCATCGAGCACGAGGACGGCCTGATGTCGGTCAAGGAAGGCCTGGAAAAAGCCATCGCTTTCCTCAAGGAAGTTATGATTACCGAGCAGCCCGCCGCCATGTGGTGGGCCTGAGCGAAAAGGAGTGCGGCACAGCATGAAACAGTACAAAGCGGCTATCGTCGGCTATGGCGGCATGGGTCACTGGCATAAAAACGGCATTCTCAAAACCGACCGCATACGCTTCGCCGGCGTTTACGACATCAACCCGGAACGCATGGCGCTCGCCCAGAAGGACGGCATTGAAAAGGCCTATTCCTCCTACGAGGAGCTGCTGGCCGACAAGGACATCGACCTTGTTGTGGTGGCGACGCCCAACAACTTCCATCTGCCGCTGGTGTGCCAGGCGCTCGAAGCCGGCAAGCTCACCATCTGCGAAAAGCCGGTGGCGATGTCCAGTGCGGAGCTGCAGCAGATGATGGACACCGCCAAGCGCACCGGCACCCCGTTCACCATCCACCAGAACCGCCGCGTGGATGCGGATTACTGCGAGATGCGCGACGTGGTGGAAGCCGGCAAGCTCGGCGAGGTGTTCGAGATCGAATCCCGGGTGACCGGGTCGCGCGGCATCCCGGACGGCTGGCGCCAGTATGCGGTGGCCGGCGGCGGCATGATGCTCGACTGGGGCGTGCACCTGATCGACCAGATGCTGTACATGATGCCGGACAAGAAGGTCACCTCGGTGTACTGCGACATGTACCATGTGGCGTTTAAGGAATGCGACGACGGCTTTAAGCTGATCATGAAGTTTGAAAACGGCCCGATGGTCACCATCGAGGTCGGCACCAGCCATTATATCGAAGCACCGCGCTGGTATGTCTGCGGCGACCGCGGCGCGCTGATCATCCCCGACTGGAGCTGCAACGGCAAGATCGTGCGCGCCAGCCAGCACGAGGTCACCTGGGAAGAGGAAATCGTCTATACCAAAGCCGGCCCGACTAAAACCATGGCGCCCCGCGCCAAGGACACCATCGAGGAAATCGCGCTGGATGCGGACAAATATTTCTCGGATTATGATCTGTATTACCGCAACATCGCCGCCGTGCTCGACGGCACCGAAGAACTGCGGGTCAAACCCGAAGAGGCGATGCGCGGCATGCTGGTTATGGAAGCGGCGTTTGCATCTGACCGCACCGGTGAGGCAATCAAAGTCAACATCTGATAAAATTTGACGAATGAGGAGCTGAGTGGACATGATCCGTGTTACCGTTTGGAACGAAAACGTTCATGAAAAGGAAATTCCGGAGGTCACTAGGCTGTACCCGCAGGGAATCCACGGCGAACTGGCCGCCTATCTGCGCACCCTCGGCGATATCGAAGTGCGCACTGCAACGCTGGATGATCCCGACTGCGGCCTGACCGACGAAGTGCTCGATAATACCGATGTCATGATGTGGTGGGGACACTGCGCGCATGACCGCGTACCGGATGAGATTGCCCGCAAGGTTGCAGACCGCGTGCTGCTGGGCATGGGCCTGATCGTGATGCACTCCGGCCATTACAGCAAACCCTTCCGCCTGCTGATGGGCACCACCTGCTCCCTGCGCTGGCGTGACGGCGATTTTGAACGGGTATGGTGCACGAATCCCGGCCACCCGATTGCCGAAGGCGTGCCGCCCTGCTTTGAGCTGGAAACCGAAGAAATGTACGGCGAATTCTTTGACGTGCCCCAGCCCGACGAGGTGGTCTTCACCGGCTGGTTCCGCGGCGGCGAAGTATTCCGCTCCGGCTGCTGCTGGCACCGCGGCGCGGGCAAGGTGTTCTATTTCCAGCCCGGCCATGAGACCAATACCGGTTTCAAGAATCCGCATGTGCTGCGGATTCTCGGCAACGCCGTCCATTGGGCGAAGCCGGTGAACATGCGCACTACCCTCGGCTGTCATCACTACGAGGAAACCACCGAGCAGCGCTATCAGGCGGGCGAAAAAGAAGTGTATTGACCAAAACCGGAACGGGCGATCGGCTTTTAGCCGATCGCCCGTTTTCTATATCGCCGTATATCATTCTGGCCGGTAAAGCGGATAACGGCAGCGGTCCTCCGGCGTGATGGGCCGCAGCACCCGGCAGGGCACCCCCACCGCCACCACATTATCCGGCAGGGACTTTGTGACCACACTGCCCGCCCCGATAACTGTATTGTCCCCGATCGTTACGCCGGCCAGAACCGTCGTGCCGGCACCGATCCAGACGTTATTGCCGACCGTAACCGGTTTGGCGATTTCCATCCCGGCCTTTCTCTGCTCCGGATCGATAGCGTGCTCCGCGGTGGTAATGCAGCAGTTCGGGGCGATAAAAACATGATCCCCCAAGGTCACCCTTGCGCCATCGGTAATCACCAGATTATGGTTGGCGTAAAAAAAGTCGCCGACGGTGATGTTATACCCATAGTCACACCAGAACGGCGGCATGATTACGGCTTCCTTTCCCATACCGCCCAAAAGCGCTGCGAGTATTTCCCGCTGCGCTTCGCGATCGTTGGGGTGGAGCTGATTGTACCGGTAGCATTTGTCCTTGGCCCTGCGGATTTCTTCTTCCAGGGCAGGATTATAGCATCCCTGAAAAAGACAGTTTACAGGGACTTCCGGTTTTGTCTGCATCTTCCGCTCTCCTCTTTTACGGCTCGTAGGCGTCGGTCAGGGTATTGGTAAACTGCCCGATATCGTATACACCGGAGGCCATACGGTTGACATACTGGATGGCCTTGACCGTACCCAGCGCCACGCAGTCTTCCGGGTTTTCCGCCAGGCGGCAGACCACGCCGGTGGACTCACTAAGCAGCTGTGCCAGACCATTCAGCTGCGCCAGACCGCCGGAGAGCATAATCCCTTCGGTCAGCACATCCCCCACCAGCTCCGGCGGCGTACTTTCCAGCACCCGCTGCACCGTTTTGACGATTTCGTCGAGCTGCTCGGCAATCGCCTCCCGGATATCGTCGCTGGTTACTTCCTGTACCCGCGGCAGGCCGCTCAGGGCGTCCCGGCCGCGTGCCCGCGCGGTCAGAATCTCCCCCGGAACCGCCCGTCCGATGGTTTTTTTCAGCTGCTCCGCGGTCAGCCGGCCGGTTACCAGCCCGTACCGGCTGCGCAGATGGCGGATAATCGCCTCATCCATATCGTCGCCGCCGACGCGGATGGACTCCACAGAGGAAATCCCCTTGAGCGACATCACCACCACATCGGTCGTGCCGCCGCCGAGCTCCACCACCATATTGCCGTGCGGCGCCGCAATATCCAGCCCGCAGCCGATAGCGGCCGCCACCGCCTTTTCGATAACCACCACCCGGCGCACGCCGGCGGACAGCACCGCTTCCACCGCCGAACGCTGCTCCACCTCGGTCACCGAAGCCGGCAGGCAGACCGCCGCACGCGGTTTGAGCAGCTTATACGCGCATACCTTGCGCACAAACACCCGCAGCATCAGCCGCGCGTAGTCATAGTCCGATATCACGCCCTTGACCACCGGGCGCACCGCCGTAATGGAATCCGGCGTGCGTCCGAGCATCTCATAGGCTTCCTTCCCGCAGGCAATCATATGGCCGTCCTGGCTGTCCACCGCAATCACCGCCGGTTCCTTAAGAACCACACCGCGGCCGGCGGCGCTGATCACCACCTGCGAGGTCCCCAGATCAATCCCCAAATCCATTCCCGGCATGCGTCCGCCTTCTTTCCCTGTGCATTTGCATGGCACGCCGCTTCAGGCTGCAATCCCATCCCAAATCAGCACGCGTCTTTTGTTGATTATACGGTATTTTTGTCAGTTTGACAAGCGGGTGGCGGCAACAGCCGTCCCCACTACCCGCTGTGCGCCGCAGAGCTTAAGCATTTTGGCGCATTCCGCGATCGTGGCGCCGGTGGTGATAACATCGTCCACCACAAGCAGGCGCATGCCGGACAGGTCGCGGTGTCCCTCCACATCAAACACACCCAGCACATTCCCGCGCCGCTGTGAAGCGGACAGCTGCTTCTGCGGTACCGGCGGCTCCTGCACCTTCACAAGCAGCGGCAAAACCGGCAGATCAAGACGCTTGGCCAGCTCTTCCGCGATAGCCTGCGTCGGGTTGAAGCCGCGCCTTTTCATCGCGGCACGGCCCGAGGGCACCGCCGCAATGCCGTCGAACCGGGATTCGCCGTACTCCCGGCGCACCACCAGCGCCATCATGCGGGCATATTCCTCCGCCGCATACGGCCGGCAGCCTTTTTTAAACTGCAGAATACCGCTGCGAACCGTCCCTTCGTAATAAAACGGCGCCGCTGTCCCGTCCAGCGGTCCTTCTGTCCCACCGCAGGCACACGCGGCTTTGCCCCGGCCGCAATGCGGGCAGACCGGCGGCGCAATAATCGGCAGTTCTCCCGCACAGGTAAAACACTGCCCGGCGCCAACCGGAACGGGACGTCCGCAATAGGCACAGCGCTCCGGGAAAAACCAGGATGTCAGCCGCCGCCGAACCGTAACCATGCGCAGCCCTTCTTTCCCTTTCAGGATAATGCGGTTTCCTGCCGCTCTGCCGACTGTTCCAAAAAGCCGCGCAGGCCGCTGTAACGCAGCGTGCGGCGGTCATTTTCCACCATTTCGGCCAGCGTTTCCCGGCTGCCCACCAGAATCAGCAGCGATTTGGCACGGGTAACCGCCGTATACAGCAGATTGCGGTAGCACAGCGGCTTGATGCAGCGGAACACCGGCACAATCACCGCGTCGAACTCACTGCCCTGGCTCTTATGCACCGTGATCGCATACGCAAGCTCCAGATCGAGCGCATCCTGTCGGGTGTAATACGCCAACCGATCATCATACCGCACGGTCAGCGTTTCCTCCCGCCGGTCGATATCCTCGAGAATCCCGATATCCCCGTTGAACACCCCCGCGCCGGTCTCCCCGTTATCCCGCGTCCAGCCGATGTCGTAGTTGTTGCGGGTGTGCATCACCTTATCCCCCATACGCAGGGTGACGCCCTCAATTTCGATATCCCGCCGGTCCTCAGAGGATGGGTTGAGCAGCCCCTGCAGCTGCCGGTTAAGCTCGCGGGTGCCAAGCTCCCCTTTCCGGCCGGGACACAGCACCTGGAGCCCGCCGAACACCGAAAGCGCATAGCGCGCGGGCAGCCGCCGGCTGCACAGGTCGAGGATGGTCTGCGCCACCCCCTGGCTGCTGTTCTGGGTCAGGAAGAAAAAATCGCCTTCCTTATAGCCGAGCTCCGGCATCTTCCCCTCCACAATCCGGTGGGCATTGGTAATGATGTGGCTCTCCATCGCCTGCCGGAACACCTCGGTCAGCTGCACCACCGGCAGGATCCCGCTGTCGATGAGATCCTGCAGCACGCAGCCTGCACCGACCGCCGGCAGCTGGTCGGTATCCCCGACCATAATCAGGCGGCAGCCGGTCTTGAGCGCACGCAGCAGGTTGTCGAACAACAGCGTGTCCACCATCGACATCTCGTCGATCACCACCGCGTCCGCGTCCAGCGGGTTTTTCTCGTTGCGGGCAAACTGCGCGGTGTCGGCGTCGTCCCACTGCACCTCGAGCAGGCGGTGAATGGTCTGCGCCTCACAGCCGGTAAGCTCCGCGACCCGTTTGGCGGCACGGCCGGTCGGCGCGGTAACCGCGACCTCCTCACCCATTTCCTCGAGCACCGCGATGATCGCTTTCAGGGTAGTGGTTTTTCCGGTACCGGGGCCGCCGGTGAGGATCAGCACACCCTTTTCGACCGCCTGCCGGATCGCCTCGCGCTGCCGCACCTCATATTTTACGCCGCTCCCCCGTTCGGCGGCGTCGATGTTTTCCTCGATATGCCGGTTTTCCAGCGGCGGGAAATTCGCCATCAGGCCGATGCGCGAGGCAATAAATTTTTCCGCCTGATACAGATGCGGCAGAAACAGGAACCGCCGGCCGCCGATATCCGCGGCCTTCAGATCAAAGGTTTCGGCCATCTCCTCCGCCGTCTGCCGCACCGGCTCCTCCTCAACGCCCAGCATCGCCGCGGCCGTGGGGATCAGCTTGTCCGCCGGCAGACAGGTGTGGCCGTTGCCGAGATTATGCCGCAGCACATAGGCAATCCCGGCCGCAATCCGGCGGGGATCGTCCGCCGGACGATCCATCTCCAGACTGATTTTATCCGCCCGGTCAAAGCCGATGTACAGCCCGCTGCTGCACAGCAGATACGGGTTTTCCCGGATCTTCTCCACCGTCGAGGAGCCGAACCGCTTCCAGCAGCGCAGCGCTTCGTTCGGCGTCAGGCCGTACTGCGAGAAGGTGAGCATCACCTCCCGCAGACCAAACTGCGCGGCAAAGGCTTCCCCGATTTTTTGTGCCTTGGCGGGGGATATGCCCCGCACCTCGGCCAGACGCGCCGGCTCCTTCTCCATTACATCGAGGGTGTCCTCCCCGAACTTTTCCACAATCCGCGCGGCGGTGGACGGGCCGACGCCCTTGACCGCACCGGAGGAGAGATAGCGCAGAATCGCCATGCCGCCGGTGGGCAGCGAGCGCTCACAGCTTTCGGCCCGGAACTGGAAGCCGAAGCTCGGATGCTCCACCCAGTTTCCCATCAGCCGGAGCGTTTCGCCCACGCCCACCATCGGCATGACGCCGACCACCTTATGTATTTCGTCCGCGGCCTCCAGCTCCAGCACCGTCCAGCCGTTATCCTCATTATGGAATACCACGCGGTCAACGGTTCCGCAGAGCATTTCCATCCGTTTCTCTTCCGCCACAAAGCAGCCTCTTTTCCTGTCCGGTTGTTTTCTCTCCCTCTATCATAAATCGCCCGCTCCCCCGCGTCAAGTCCGGCGGCCGCTTTTCATTCGTCTTTCTGCAGGCCGTCCGGACAGGAGCAGATATCCACCGTCCCCACCTGAGCGCACACCCTTTCGGCCAGACGGCGGGTTTCCTCATCCATGCCGGTATCCAGCAGCAGCACCGGATACGGCCGGCCGCGCAGCCGGCGGGCCGCTGCCTCGCGTACGAGCACCTCAATGTCCTCCCGGTGGCCGGACACCGGAATCACCCATACGCCGCCGCATTCCCGTCCGGGTCCCAGCAGGCGGGCCGCAATATGGCAAAGCAGCTCCGCAAAGCCATACAGCGCCAGCAAAAGCACCGCGATCAGCAGAATCTTCTCTCCCATGCCGTTGTCTCCTTTCCCGCCGCCGGATACCGGTCGGCTGAGGACAGGGGGCGCTTCCCACCGCTTCCCACCCGGCGTCCGCCGTTCCTCTTAGCCCCATCCTATGCCGCAGCCGGAAAGGTGGTGATAAAAGAAGCCGGTGCAATTGCACCGGCTTCTTTGAAAACCGCGATTATTCCACGGTAACGCTCTTGGCGAGATTACGCGGCTTATCGATATCGCAGCCGCGCGCCAGCGCAATGTAGTAACCGAGCAGCTGCATCGGTACCACCTCAAGCGACGGCATCAGCAGATCGTTGGTTTTGGGTATATACAAAATATGATCGGCCTCTTCCAGCACATCGCGGTTGTCGTCGGTGGTCACCACCAGCACTTCCGCCCCGCGCGCCTTGACCTCCTTGATGTTGGACATGGTCTTATCGATCAGCTTCTCATGGCAGGCCAGCGCCACGACAAAGGTGCCCTCCTCAATCAGGGAAATGGTGCCGTGCTTGAGTTCACCGGCGGCATACGCCTCCGAGTGAATGTAGCTGACCTCCTTGAGCTTGAGCGATGCCTCCAGCGCCACCGCATAATCGAGGTTGCGGCCGATGAAATAGGCGTGATCCAGATAGGCGTAACGCTGCGCGAGCTGCTGGATATCCGGCGCCTGACGCAGGATGCCCGCCACCATATCCGGCAGGCGGATCAGTGCGCTGAGCAGGCGGCGCAGGTCACGGTCGTCGATATGCCCGAGCTTATGGGCAAAGTAAAACGCCAGCAGATACAGAATGGTCAGCTGGGTGGAATAGGCCTTGGTGGTGGCGACCGAAATCTCCGGTCCCGCCCAGGTATACAGCACATCGTCGCTCTCGCTGGCAATGGTGCTGCCCACCACATTGACAATCGACAGCACACGGGCGCCGCGGCGCTTTGCTTCCCGCAGGGCGGCAAGGGTATCGGCGGTCTCTCCCGACTGGCTGACAATGATCACCAGCGTGTGTTCATCCACAATCGGATCACGGTAGCGGAACTCCGACGCCAGATCCGCTTCCACCGGTATGCGGGCAAGCTTTTCCATGATGTACTTGCCCACCATGCAGGTGTGATAAGCGGAACCGCAGGCCACCATATATACCCGGTTGATCTGCTGCAGATCCTTCTTGGTCAGGTGCACGCCGTCGAGCACGATGCTGCCGTCTGCGTCAATGCGCGGCGAGATGGTCGCGGAAAGCGCCTGCGGCTGCTCCATGATCTCCTTGATCATGAAATGGGCGTAGCCGCCTTTTTCTGCACTGGACACATCCCAGTTCACGATGGTCTCCATCTTATTCACCGGCATGCCGTGTGCGTCAAACACCTGCGCGCTGTCCTTTGTCAGCCGCACCATCTCGTGATCCGCCAGCTGAAGGATCCGTCGGGTATGCGCAAGCACCGCCGGGATATCCGAGGCGATGAAATTGCCCTCATCGGAAAGACCGACGATCAGCGGGCTGGCGTTGCGCACCGCGATCATTTCCTCCGGGAAATCCGCGCAGAGAACCCCCAGCGCATACGATCCCTCCAGCTGCGCCACCGCCGAACGCACGGCGGCGAAAAAGTCGCCGGTATAATATTTATCCAGCAGCTGTGCAACCACCTCGGTATCGGTTTCGGAAAGGAACTCCACCCCCTCATCCTGCAGCTGCTTTTTGATGACCGCATAGTTTTCAATGATGCCGTTATGTACGACAGCAAACTTCCCGCTCGCACTGCGGTGCGGATGGGAATTTTCATCGCTGGGCTTTCCGTGTGTCGCCCAGCGCGTATGGCCGATCCCGGCCGTCTCGGTCATATTTTTGCCCTCGTCAATCTGCGCAGAAAGCACCGAAAGCCGCCCTTTGGCTTTATGAATTTCCATTCCGGCCGCAGATACCAGCGCGATGCCTGCCGAGTCATAGCCCCGGTATTCCAGCTTGGCCAGCCCTTCCAGCAGCAGCGGCGCAGCCGGCTTACAGCCGATAAATCCTACAATTCCACACATGGTCGGATCCCTTCTTTCTCTTGGCAGAACAAGCGGGCGCAAACCCGACAGGTTCGTTCCCGTTATCCCAGATCACAGCAGCTTACCGGTGTTTAGTATACTGCACCGGTGCCTGCTTGACAAGATTTTCTTGTCACTTTTCCGCGAAAAAGTTATCCTATTTTTTGACAAACAGCGATTTTTCTATGTTTTTTCGTTTTTTGCTTGCTATTTTCCAA
>CAJKBW010000089.1 GCA_905198295.1 uncultured Oscillospiraceae bacterium
CCCCCTTAAAAGATGTTACCAACCCGGCGGTTACCAGCTTGCGCATGATTTTCAATGTAAAGCGCTGGGAAACCCCCGTCTCCTCGGCTATACGCTGGGCATCCATCTTTTGCCCAAAACGCGCGAGGCAATACACAATACGAACAGCGTAATCGGATTCCAGATTGATATGCATTGGTCGAAGCTCTCCTTTTACATAAAACAGAAATTCGGGTCAATCCAGAAAATCTTTCAGTTTTTTGCTGCGGCTAGGATGACGCAGTTTGCGCAGCGCTTTAGCTTCAATCTGGCGGATGCGCTCTCGCGTAACGTCAAACTCCTTCCCTACCTCTTCCAATGTACGCGGCCGGCCATCTTCCAGGCCAAATCGGAGACGAAGCACCTTTTCTTCACGTGAAGTCAGCGTGGAAAGGACCTCCCCCAACTGCTCTTTCAGCAGTGTATGCGAAGCGGCATCGGCCGGCGCGGGTGCCTCATCGTCCGGAATGAAATCCCCCAAATGGCTGTCTTCTTCTTCGCCAATCGGCGTTTCAAGAGAAACCGGCTCCTGCGCAACCCGCATGATTTCGCGGACCTTGTCCACCGGCATATCCAATTCAGCCGCAACCTCTTCCGCAACCGGCTCGTGACCGTTTTTATGCAACAGCTGGCTGGAAACCTTCTTGACCTTATTGATTGTCTCTACCATGTGTACAGGGATACGGATGGTGCGCGCCTGATCTGCGATCGCCCGGGTGATGGCCTGCCGTATCCACCAGGTGGCATAGGTGGAGAATTTGAAGCCCTTGGTATAATCGAATTTTTCCACCGCTTTGATCAGTCCAAGGTTGCCTTCCTGGATCAGATCCAAAAACTGCATGCCGCGGCCGACATACCGTTTGGCAATGCTGACCACCAGTCGGAGGTTGGCCTCCGAAAGCCGTTTTTTGGCATACTCATCCCCGTCGATGATTCGCATAGCCAGTTCAATTTCTTCTTCCGGCGTGAGCAGCGGCACACGGCCGATTTCCTTGAGGTACACTTTGACCGGATCATCAATTGCCGCTCCGTCAGCGATCCCAACTGCCTGCGAATCTTCGCCTTCCGGGACGTCCAGTACAAAATCCAGATCTTCGAAAGTTTCCGAAGCAAAGTCGTCCACAATCTCGATGTTCTGGTTTTCCAGCATCTCGTAGAGCTTATCCATTTGTTCGGGATCAAATTCCAGATCCTCCATCGAGTCGAGAATTTCCTGCGTGGTCAGCTTACCCTTTGCGCGGCCCATTTCCACAAGATCATGGATCAGTTGCTTTTTATCTTTTTTTGCCTGCGGCATCATTATCGCGGCATCGGCTGCTGCATTATCCTCGAAACTCTCTTCCACATTGTCCATCGGCAATTCCTTTTCGGGTACAGCGGCTGCTATGACTTCTTCATTTTGCACGGTCGTCATCTTAACATCTTTTTTTGCCATAATTCTCTGTCGTCCTTTCCTGTATCGGGAAATGATGTATTCGGCTTCTGCTCACTTACGTCTTTTGCTTGCGAAGTTCTTCCAATATGTCACGAATTTGATCGGCCGGCAATGCTGCCGGATCGTTAAGTGTGCGGAAATACTGTTCGGTGCGCAGCACTTTTCCATAACTGCGCAGTTCTTCCATTGAACCGTTCCTGCCCTGCGCCTCATGAACCATGCGGGTAATATAGGCCATTTTTTCTTCGTCGTAATCCGCCGCTAAAAAGGCCAGTTCGACCAATAACCCTTTTGTCTGCCTTTCTATCAGACGAACGTATAGTTCCCGGTTAAACGGCGTTACAAACAAATCAGCTGGTATTTCCTGAGAAATCGGCAGAATGCGGTCGGGGTGCAGAAGCAGCGTGCCCAGAATTGCCTCTTCCGCGCTTACGGCTCGTGGGTGCTTTTCGGCTTCCGGATTCACCCGCTTCACCGCTTCTTCCGAATGCCTTACAATTTGGGAAAGCTGACGCGACTTCTGCTGTTTTTGTCGTCTGCTGACCAAATAACGTATCTGAGACAAAATGGCTTCCTTGGAAACGGAAAACTCTTTGGAAAGCTTCCCGGCGTAAACGTCCCGTTCAATACTATTCGACAAGCCGGCCAGCAATTCCGCCGCTTCACGCAAATAGCCTGCCTTGCCGTCTGCCGATCCAAGGTCATATTTTAACCCGATTTGCATCAGTCGATACTCAACATCATTTGCCGCACGGTCCAGCAGCAGCTTAAAGCGTTCTGCCCCATTGGTGCGGATAAATTCATCCGGATCTTTACCGTTAGGTACAGCAATCACCCGGATATCCACTCCGGTTTCCCGAATCAGGCCGATTGCCCGCTGAGCCCCCTTCTGCCCGGCAGCGTCTGAGTCAAAAATCAGCGTAACCTCATCGGCATACCGGGATAACAGCCTGGCATGATCTGCGGTAAAAGAAGTTCCCAGCGCTGCCACTGCGTTTGTGAAACCGGCCTGATGCAGTGCAATAACATCCATATAGCCTTCGCACAGGATCAGCTTTTTTCCGGTCGATTTGGCAAAGTTCAAACCAAATAGATTGTTTGTCTTTTTAAATACCAGCGTATCGGAGGTGTTGATATATTTTGGCTTGGAGTCGTCCAGAATCCGGCCGCCGAAGCCGATCACATTGCCACGTATGTCAATGATCGGTACAATCACACGATGGTGAAAAATGTCGAACATCGAGCCGCGGGAAGAACGCTTGGCCAGAAAGGCCGCCGTAAGCTCCTCATCTTTAAACCCCTTCTGCCTCAGAAAGCGCAGCAGAGTGTCCCAGCCTTCGGAGGCATAACCCAAGCCAAAATGCCGGATGGTTTTATCGGTGTACCCGCGGCTGTAATAGTATTCCAGACCTTTGCGCCCTTCCGGCGAATATAAGTAGTGATGATAAAACCGTGCCGCCTCCCGGTTCGCCTCCAAAATACGCATGCGCATACGCGAAGCCGCATCGTTCACCTGATTATCCGGCATCTTCATACCGGCGCGATCCGCCAAAAATTTTACCGCATCCAGATAGTCAAGGTTTTCAATCCGCTTGATAAAGGTAATCACATCACCAGCGGCACCGCATCCGAAACAGTAAAAGGAGGCCGTGGAAGGAAACACGGTAAAAGAAGGCGTCTTTTCGCCATGAAATGGACATAATCCCACCAGATTCTGTCCGGTGCGTTTTAGGCGTACGTAGGAAGACACTACCGCTTCGATATCGTTGCGCCCGAGCAAATCCTGAATAAAACTATCCGGAAGCGGCATACCGGTCTCCTTTCTTCAAGCTTAAGAAAAGTGATTATCCTTTACACCCCAGCCACGGGGAATAAACAGGTTTTCATAACTCTCCAGTGCGTAATTATCGGTCATGCCGGCGATAAAATCACCCACTGCCCGTTCAGCGCCATCCTGTTCGAGAATAGGGAGATATTCCGGCGGAAGCTTGTCCACATGCTTCAGATAATAGGCAAACAGGCCCTTGATCAGATCGTCAACCTTGCTTTCCTCACTTTTGGCCACCGGATTTCGATACAGCGCTTCATACATAAAATCATGCAGCCGCTGAAAGCATGCAGCGATATCCGGTGCCAGCCGGATATCATCCCCGCTGTTTTCAACAATGGATTTAACAAGCGTGTCGATCCGGGTGGTACGCCTGTCGCCCAGAAGACGATGCGCCTCCTCCGGCACATCGCTTTCCTTGAAAACGCCGGCACGAATCGCATCATCGATATCGTGATTGATGTATGCGACGCGGTCGGCAATCCGGACAATGCGCCCCTCCAGCGTCTGTGCCGGTGTTCCGCTGGTGTGGCAGAGAATGCCATTTCGCACTTCATATGTAAGGTTCAAACCCTGTCCGTCGTTTTCCAGAAGATCCACAACCCGGACACTCTGCTGAAAATGCCGAAATCCATCGGTCATAATGCTGTTGAGCGCCCGTTCGCCGGCATGGCCGAACGGGGTATGACCGAGATCATGACCAAGCGAGATGGCTTCGGTAAGATCCTCATTGAGGCGCAGGGCACGGGCAACGGTGCGGGCAATCTGTGACACTTCAAGCGTATGGGTCAGCCGTGTGCGATAATGGTCGCCTTCGGGCGAAAGGAACACCTGCGTTTTGTGCTTGAGGCGCCGGAATGATTTGCAATGCAGGATACGGTCACGGTCACGCTGATAGTCTGTCCGGTAATCGCAGGGCTTCTCCGGTCGTTCCCGGCCGCGTGTATTTGCAGATAAGGCGGCATGAGGCGACAAAATGGTTTTTTCAAGCTCTTCCCAGCGTTCTCTGACCGGCATGCACGTCGCCCCTCCCACCGTTTTATTTATATATACACAGATTTCGTCCGGTTTTCCTGCAAAAGCTCAAAAGAATTTCTCTTTTTCTCTCTGCAAAATTTTTTCGGGACGAATTTTTATCATCCAGCCGAAAACGGAAAAAAGCCGCGGCCTTCTTCTGACGCTTCCAGCGTTCCGGCACTTTTTTCCAGAACAGCGTGCTGCCAGATATCCCACTCCTTTTCGGGCAGACGAAAACGGATATGGATTTCTTCCGCATACTGTGTTTCCAGAATTTCCACCCCGCTTTCCGCCATAAAAGGCTGTACCCAGCCATACTGCGCATAGCTGCAGAAAAGTCCCCCCTCCACACACATTTGCATCATCACAATGTGTCCGGCGGATACAGCCAGTTTTGCCCCCTGCGTATACGCACGAGACAGCCCGCCGGTTCCCAGCAAAATTCCGCCAAAATAACGGGTGACCACCACCACGGCGTTGAACAGTTCATTTCCCTGAAGGACGGTCAGCAGCGGAACGCCGCCGGTCCCCTGCGGCTCGCCGTCGTCGGAACAGCGGCAGGTACCGTCAAGCAGCGTATAAGCAAATACATGGTGACGGGCATCCGGATGCATTTTACGCCGTTTTTGGATAAAGGCTGCTGCCTCCTCCGCATTCGCCGCTGGCGAAACAGCACCGATAAACCGGGAACGCTGCTCCACAAATTCATCTTCCGCCATATCCGATAAGGTTTTATAAGGCTTCTGCATAGCTTTTCCCCGCCTTTATAATCGACCTTTGATAACGAGAAAAGGCAGCGCCCTTCCGCGCTGCCTCTCCTATAAGCCTAACTACACTTATTTCTCGTCCGTCATACCGAAGCGCTTCTTGAAGCGATCCACGCGCCCGCCGGTATCCACCAGCTTCTGTTTGCCGGTAAAGAACGGATGGCACTTGGAGCAGATTTCCACACGGATATTCTCTTTCGTCGATCCGGTTGCAATTACTTCGCCACAGGCACACGTAATCGTGGTCTGCTCATATTTCGGATGGATATTCTCTTTCATTCCTGTCACCTCTTTCGGACAAAGCAGCATTAACAGAACTAATATAGCACACTCTCTCAGAAAATGCAACTATAATTTTTTATATCGCCTATTTTTGTCCGCCCTGCTTGTATTGACACTCCTTTAAGCGGACGGCTGTGAATCACTTTACGCTTTGTCGAGCCAAACATCCACGCCGTGCTGATCTGTTCCATAGTACACCCACACATCGCTGTAACCCTCTATCTGTATACGTGCCTGAAAAGGCGTGGGACCGTCGATTTTCGCCCCCGCCATATCGATCACCAGCTTGAGGTCGGATTCTTCTATACGGTTAATCGATGACGTGGAACCGACAAGGGTAATCCCGGTGAGCTTGATGCGGGAATACGTAGGCATTTTTCCGGGCGGCGGATTCAAAATGGTTACGTTGCTTCCGTTGAGGGTAAGATCCATTTTTTTAGAAGACAGCCCGTCCAGATTCAGGGTGATCACAAGTTCCTTTGCATCCCCCAGAATCTTTACGCTCTCCGGTGGATTCAGAGGGATCCGGATCTGACCGTTGGATTCCAGCAGCGCGTCCAGATCGAGATTGTCAAAATCCACAACAAAAGTCTGCAGTGAGGCGGCAAATTCCTGTACAGCACTGGGGGTTCCCAGCAGACCGACCGTCTGCGGAGATACGGTGATAAAATTAGCGACGCCCTTGAACGCCTCCGGAATATTGGCGACCGAATACTGGATATCCACCTCACGGTATTCCTGTACCGGAACGGTAATGTTGACCATCGTAGCACTGAATTTGCAGTGTACTCCAACTTCATTGCCGTTATTGTCATAGGCTTTTAGTACGACATCGTTAAATATGGTGGTTTCTGCAATGGTTTTTTCCGGTACCACCGCAACCACCGAAGCGATCTGGCTGATTTCTGTTTTTGGGCCTTCCACCGTGACAAGACCGTCGGGCAGCACCTCGGTATCAAAACGGGCTTCGCCCAGCTGATACCGTTTATCGGCCTGTTCCTTAGCCAGCGTAACAGCAGAAATATCCGCCGAAACGGCGAACTCCGCCTTCTGCCAGGTATCACAGTACACCGTAATGCGCTGCGGTTCCCAACTGATGATTTCGTAATTGCCGTTATCCACGCTGGTGGCTGTCAAATCCACTTCGTGATAGCCAGGGTTGATAATATTACTGGTGTTAGCGCGCACCTGAATGTTTTCCAGTTCTTTCAGCTGGCCGACCACCCACCGGGCACCCTGCACGGTTACCCGCACTTTAACTTCCGTTTCGTTGCCGATGACCCGCAGGTTATTCTCCTGCGCCAGACTGTTGCTCAGTGTAATCGGCACAGTGATATCAATTTCCTGTGTAGTAATGTTATTTGGGCCGGAGGCTACGATCCACCATATGACAATCGCCGCCACGAGTGAAAACACAATCATGATCTTGTCATTATGCAGCCAGCGGTGCAGTGAAATCTTTCCCTTCATCATTTCGATCTCCACCTCCGGAACGGCCCTTTTTTCTCCTTATCCCCTTTTCCCTGCCTGGCGCGGTCCCAAAGAATGCCGTTTTCCAGTGCAACACGCAGTGCCTCCGAACTGAAATTGCGCTTGAGCTCTCCGCCCACCGCCATGGAAACGGTGCCGGTTTCTTCCGACAGAATGACCACCATAGCATCGGAATTTTCACTGATGCCGACCCCTGCGCGATGACGAGTGCCCAGTTCGCGGCTGATCGCCAGATTTTCCGTCAGCGGCAGAATACAGCCAGCCGCATGCACCATACCATCGCGGATGATCATGGCGCCGTCATGCAGGGGGGCCTTGTTGAAAAAGATATTGCCGATCAGCTCAGCCGTCGGCTGGGCATTGATCACCGTACCGGAGCGGACGATTTCCCCCAGCTTTGTGGTACGCTCGAAAACGATAAGAGCGCCCATTTTCTGCCGCTGAAGGGTTTCTACGGCGGCAATCACTGCCGAAATGGTCTGCTGCCAGCGCTTGATGTTCTCCTGCTCTTCCTCGTTGCTCATGCCGAAAACGCTCAACGCGCCGCCCAGCCGGGAATGTCCCGCCTGCTCCAGCGCACGGCGGATTTCCGGCTGAAAGATGATAACGACAACCAAAAGGCCGTTATTGATGAGCATCTGCAGCAGGTACAGCGTAGTGGTCAGCTGCAGGAAATACGCCACCGCATAAGCCAGCGCCAGTACGAGGATACCCTTAATAAGCTGCTCCGCACGGGAATCGCGGACCAGCTTAATTATACTATAAATGGCAAAGGCCACCAACAGGATGTCCAGAACATCCGAAAACCGGAACGAGGAAACAAACCAGCCGAAAAAGCCGACAATATTGCTCCACAGTTCTTGAAAAAAAGCCGCCATTTTACGTCTTCCTTCCGCAGGAAATCTTGCCGCGCAAAAACGCAACCTGTGCACAGAAAAAACATATGCTATCACTTTATTTTACCATAGAAAAGGATTATTGCAATGCTTTTTTCCCCGGAAACCGTGACAAAATTTGAGAATCGTATATAAACGGCAGAAAAAGGACGAAAGCGTATGCTTTCGTCCTTTTTCGACGGCGGATGCTGTTTTACGGCCGGCGGCGTTCCTGCGCCAGCTTTCGCACCACAGTGCAGAGCTGGTCCGCCGCCTGCGGTGTGGTGAACATGGATGGTGCCGCGCGCACAGTACCGTCGGGCAGCGTGCCGAACTGCTGATGCGCACAGGGGGCACAATGCAGACGGGCACGCACCGCAATACCATGACGATCCAGCTTTGCGGCCACTTCTTCGCTGGTATAACCGCCAATATTGAATGACAGTACTGGTGAAGCCGTTTGCAGAAGCTGCGGGGTGGTGTACAGCCGGACACCCGGACAGCTTTTCAGCTGGGTATAGATACGGGATACCAGCTGTACTTCATGGCGACGGATGGTCTCCAGCCCCTTCTTTTCAATGGTTTCCATTCCGGCACGCAGCCCACAGATTCCCGGAAGGTTGAGTGTTCCGCTTTCGAGATGTTCGGGCAGTTCTTCCGGCTGCATCAGCTGAATGGATTGGCTTCCGGTCCCTCCCTCGATGAATGACGGCAGCGGATACCGCCCACTGCACAGCAGCAGGCCGGTTCCCATCGGCCCATACAGCCCCTTATGTCCGGGCATGCAGAGAAAATCGATATGATCCGCCTGCATATCGATGGGCAGAATTCCCGCTGACTGTGCCGCGTCCACAACAAACGGGAGATGATATTTTACTGCCAGCTCGCCGATCTGACGAATCGGCAGGCGTACGCCGAACACGTTAGAGGCATGTGTGCAGACAATCACACGGGTCTGCGGCGTGATGCATCGTTCAAACGCCTCCACCGTTGCCGCATCGTTCGACGGAACCACACGTGCAACGTCATAAAGGGGAACGCCCCTTCCCATCGTCTCCAGCGGCCGCATCACCGCGTTATGCTCCAGGCTGGAGACGACAGCTCGTCCTCCAGATGCGAGTATGCCTTTGAGCACAATATTCAGGGACATGGTACAGTTCATGGTGAAAATTACATTTTCCGGGTTATCCAAATGAAAGAGCCGTGCAGCGGTCTCACGGCACCGGTACACCTCTTCTGAAGCGCGCAGGCTCATTGCGTGGCCGCCGCGGCCGGGATTTGCTCCGAATTGTTCCATTGCCTGCTGCATAGCGTGCACGACGGCCGGCGGCTTCGGCCAGGTAGTCGCCGCATTATCCAGATAAATCATATCCAATCCGGCCCCTGTTTCATGCCGCGCACGCGGATACCCGCGCCGCGCAGAATCTGCGCCGACCGCTCGGGATCCGACCAGACCACGACGCTGTAGCCGCAGCCATTTGAACCGTCCTCTTCCAGAGTACGGCTGACCGAGGCACGGATGCCGTTTCTTTCCAGCAGCGTCTTCCCGCGCATCGCATTCGTGACGGAACTGACCTGCAGATACGTTCTTGCCATAATACTCCCTGCCTTTCCTTGGTTTTAGGCGACAACAGCGCCCACATAGTCCAGTATATGCGCGAAGGGCACGCCTGCTTACAAACTCCGAGGTATATTCCCGGGACTGGCCGTCGTATATATGGACTATCTGTAAAAGCGGGAGATGGTGCCGGTGAAGCACAAGACCTTTATTAAAAATGCGGCAATCATGACGATTACCGCCCTGATACTGCGCACGATCGGAATCTTTTTCCGCATCTACATGTCCAACAAAATCGGCGCCGAGGGCATGGGCCTGTATCAGCTGATCTTTTCCATCTATGTCCTGGGTTCCACCTTTGCGACGGCCGGCATTTCCACCGCCGTCACCCGGATGATTACCGACGAGCTCGTCTGCGGCACCAAGAAATCCGTGCTGCATATCCTGCGCCGCGCCATGCTGATCAGTGTGCTCATCGGCACCGCTTCGATGCTGCTGATCTATTTTCTGGCCGACCCGATCAGCCAGTACTGGATCAAGGATATGCGCGCGGCGCCAGCGCTGAAAATTCTGTGTCCGAGTCTGCCGTGCATGGGGATATCCTCCTGCCTGCGAGGCTATTTCATGGCCCGGCGCAAGGTTTCCTGCTCCTCCAACGCCCAGATTGTCGAGCAGCTGGTGCGCATCGGCATCGTGATGTTCCTCATCGACCGTTTTTCCGCTATGGGGATTGCTTATGCGTGCGCCGCGGTGATGATCGGCGATACGCTCGCGGAATTCGCCTCCTGCCTGTACATGGCCATCGGCTACTTCCGGGATCGCCGGCGGCTGGAGAACCACACCCAGCGGCCGCCACGTCTTGTCAGAGGCGTATTTCGCCGGCTGATGTCCATTGCCGCGCCGATCACCGCGGGCCGATACCTGAATACGGTGCTGCGCACCATCGAAAACATACTTGTCCCTGACAAGCTGACGGACTATACAGGCTCAAAAACGCTTTCCCTGTCCCAGTTTGGTATGCTCAAGGGGATGGCGATGCCGCTGCTGTTTTTCCCCTCCTCCTTTCTCTCTACCCTCTCCACTCTGCTGATCCCGGAAATCTCCGAGGCCCACACACTAAACAAAACAGCCAAGGTGGAGCGCATGGTCAACCATACGCTGCATATCACCCTCACGCTGTCCATTCTGATCAGCGGCATTTTCCTGCTGTTTTCCCGGGAAATCGGCATGCTGGTCTATCAGAGCGAAGAAGTCGGCTTCTTCATGCTGGTTCTCGCTCCGCTGATGCCGGCCATGTACGTGGAAAGTGTAGTCGACGGCATCCTTAAGGGTATGAACGAACAGGGCAGTTCGCTGCGGTACAGCGTATTGGATTCCATCGTGCGCATTATCCTGATCTTCGTCATCGTCCCGCTGCGCGGCATGGAGGGCTTTTTGTTTGTAATGGTGGTCAGCAATCTGCTGACCGCCGGGCTGAACATCCGCCGGCTACTCAAGGTCACCGGCGTGCATATCCAATGGGGACAGTGGATTTTCAAGCCCGGACTGGCCATGGCGACTGCCGGCGCCCTGTCGATGCTGTGTACCCGATTCCTGCCTTTGCAGGGACTGCCGCTGACCTGTATAAGTGCAGCGCTGGCCGTGATCGTTTACGCCGTGCTGCTGTCCGCGCTCGGCTGCGTCACCCGTGAGGATCTGCGTTTGATAAAAAATTGACAGCATAAAAAAGGCCGGGAACGGAGAAAATCTCCGTTCCCGGCCT
>CAJKBW010000090.1 GCA_905198295.1 uncultured Oscillospiraceae bacterium
CGGCAGAAGCCGGGTCCCCTTCGCGTTTTATAGGCATATATGTGTGCACCCCGATTTCCCCGAATGGTGCTTTCCCTTTCCCGAAACGGTGCCGCCAATACCAAAACGGAAACCATAAGATAAACCAAAGAAGGGTGATCCCGTAAAAACGGGATGGAAAAGAAGACGGAAAAAACGGGGACGGGGTGCGGCAGCGGGATCAGCTGCGCAGCTTTATCTGTCCCTTGACCATCACCAGGCGCAGGCGGCCGTCGCCGTCCACCGCGATCAGGTCGGCGTATTTGCCGACGGTGAGGGAACCGGTATCCCGATCGGCACGGATGGCGCGGGCGGGGTTGATGGTGACCGATTTGAGTGCCTGACGGAACGGCACGCCGAAGCGCAGCACATTCTGAAATTCGTCCCACAGGTTGGTGGTGGAAGCCGCGATGGTGCCGTCAGCAAGCAGCGCTTTGCCCTCCTTTACCGTCACGGTCTGTCCGCCGAGCGCATATTCGCCGTCCGCCGCGCCTGCCGCGCACATCGCGTCGCTGACGATCACCGTGTGATCCTCACCGAGTGCACGGAAAGCGATGCGCAGCGCGGCCGGATGGATATGAAAACCATCGCAGATCAGCTCCGCGTGCAGGTCACAGCCGGTGACCGCGTCGAAGGCGGCGCCGACCACGCCGGGCGCGCGGTGGGACAGCCCGTTCATCGCGTTGAACAGGTGGGTGAAATGCCGCGCGCCCCATTCCACCGCCTGCATTGCCTGCTCGTAGTTGGCGGCGGTGTGCGCAATGGATACCGGGCAGTACGGCTGCACCTCACGGATGAATGCCTCGGCGCCCGGTTCCTCCGGGGCGATATCCACCACACGGATGATGCCGCCGCACCCGTCGTACAGCCGGCGGAACTCCGCCTTGTCCGGCGGACGGATGAAGGACGCATTCTGCGCACCCTTTTTGCTCGGCGCGATATACGGCCCCTCCATGTTGATGCCTTGGATATACGCGCCGGGCTCATTGCCCATGCAGCCGGCGACGTTGGCGAACAGCCGGGCGAGGGTGTCGGCGCCGAGCGTCATCGAGGTCGGGCAGAAGGAGGTGATCCCCTTGTGCAGCAGGTGTTCGGACATGGTGTGCAGCGCCTCGGGCGTTCCGTCGCCCATGTCGCAGCCCGCACAGCCGTGGACGTGGATGTCCATAAAGCCGGGCATCACCGTGCAGCCGGTGAGGTCGAGCGCTTCGCCGGCGGCGTCTGCGGCGTCCACTGAGGTAATCCGTTCGCCGTTTACCTCCAGATTAACTGAGGCGGGTTCGAAATCGTCGCGGTAGACCACCGCGTTTTTCAGCAGCATGTTCTGATCCGTCCTTTCTCTTTGACAGGGCTTTTATACCCTGATGTATGAGTTTACCAGGGGAAGGTTCTTTTCCGGGACATGCGCGGCATAGGATAAACGGGGCGCCGCCTTCCGGATCAGGCGGCCGGCCAGCCCGAAGTGGCGGCGGTCGTGCCATCACGGCGGATAAACAGCGCCTCGGTGCCGTCCATAGCCTCGATTAAGACCATGCCCTCCTGCATACCGAGCACGAAGCAGGCGGTGGACAAGGCATCCGCCTGTGCGGCGTCCGGGCTGATAATCGTGACCGAGGCCAGCTCATTCTGCACCGGCATGCCGTCGGCGGGATTGAGCAGGTGATGATAACGCACGCCGCCAAGGTCGAAGCCCCGCTCATAGATGCCGGAGGTCACCACCGTCCGCCCGGCCACAGCGGCGACAGCGGCGGTGCCGCCGCTGTCCGCCGGGTCACGGATACCGATGTGCCAGTCCTTTCCGTTTTTCTGCCCGAGAGCCAGGATGTTCCCGCCCAGGTCAAGCAGGGCGCTGTCCACGCCGCTTTCCTGCAGGAAGGCGGCAAGCCGGTCGGCAATAAAACCCTTGGCGATGCCGCCGAGGTCCACGGCCGCCAGAGGGTCGGTCAGCCGTGCGCGGCCGTCCTCCACCTCCAGGCGGGCATACCCCACATGCGAAGCCGCCCCGGCGAGCCGGTCGGGATCTGGCAGCGCCGGATCCTCCGCCGTAAAATCCCACAGTGCGCTCACCGGCGCGATGGTGGGATCAAAAGCGCCTTGTGTCTGCGCGGCAAGCGCTTTTGCCGTGCGCAGCAGCGTTTCGGTTTCCGGCGCGACCGGCGTCCAGGCGCCGGCGGCATGGTTGAGGTTCCACACATCGCTGCCCTCCCTTGTCCGGCTGAACAGCGCTTCATCGTGCGCAATCTGCGCGAAGCAGCTGTCCAGCAGCGATGCATCCCGGCAATCGTACAGTGTGATGGTCACCACTGTATCCAGCGCGACGCCGGTGCGGGAAAGCGGCTGCACGCCGGCACGGCAGCCGGATGCCGGCAGCACGGTCAGGCAGGCTGCGGCAAGGATTCCGGCGTATTGCCGGTATTTTTTGACTTTTTTTCTGGCCATGCCGTTCCCCTTTGCTGCGCAGAATAACACCATTATTATAAATCCATCCGGCGCGGGATGCAAGGGCTTATGCTGCCGGCCGCCGGTGGGGAAAAATAACAGGTTTGTAACAAACATTGCGCCGGCCGCCGCTTTGTGTTATATTTTTTAGATGGGCCGGAGCGGGATAAAGCCGGGTTTGGCTCATCTCTCAGGTTTATTATGTGCCGCGGCAGGCACCGGCATACAGGTAGCTGTATGCGGCGGGAGCCAAATACCGCGCGGCGGAAGGGAGGCGACAGCATGTCTGAGCGTACAGCCGGCGTGTTCACGCGTCTGGACAGATTTTCCCATAAGGCCAAAAGCCCGTGGCGGCTGTCGATCCTGTTCGCCATGGCGGTGCCGCTGTTTCCGGAATATATTGCTCCGGTTCTTGCTGTGCTGTCATTGCTTACGGCGGGGATAGATGCCCGGCGCTGCGGCCGGAGGCTGAAGATCGGGCCGCTCGGCTGGGTGATCACGGCGTTTATTCTGTATTGCGGTATCGGTGTGCTGTACAGCCCCACCACCCTGATCAGCGCGGGCACCTGTCTGATGTGGGCGGTGATGTTTCTGCTTTATGTGGCGATGGTCAATGTCCTCAGCGACCGACATCGCTTCGATGCGGCGCTGTTTGTCATGTCGGTGATGGCCGGGATTGTCGGCGGAATTGCCTGTGTACAGTATATCGCCAATGCGCTGCTGAATTTTTCGCTGCCTTGGTGTGTGTGGCAGCGGCTGGATGATTTGGTATACACCTGGTTTCCTATGCCGCTCAACCTCGGGCCGGGCGCAATGCGCGCCTGCTCCACCTTCACTAACCCGAATATCCTCGGGGAATACCTCGCGATGGTGTTCCCATTTGTCGTGTATTACGCTTTTGTCGGCCGCCGCACTCGTGCGCGGCTCGGCTGTCGAATCTGCCTGCTTCTCGCCACGGGCGGCATTGCCTTTTCTTTTTCCCGCGGCAGCTATCTCGCGCTGGTCACCGTTGCCGTTGTGCTGTGTATCACCAATGCCAACAAAATTATGCTGATCCTGCTCAGCCTGAGCTCGGCGGTGGTGATCATCCCCGAATCGGTGCTCGCCCGGCTGTTTTCCATCAAGGATACCGATACGGATGCGTCCATCGGTGAGCGGCTGGATATCTGGAAAATCTGTATTGAGGCCATCGGGGAAAAGCCGGTGCTGGGCTATGGTCCGGGGGTGCAGAACTCCTGGGACATCATCATCGCGGGCGGTATCAATGCGCCGCATGCACATAACCTGGTGCTGCAGCTGCTGATCGAAGGCGGTATTGTGGGACTGGCGCTGATGCTGTTCCTCGGCCTGCGCACCTTCTTTGTCGCCGTGCGGCTTGCCCGTTATTCCCCACGTTCGCAGGAAACACGCATGCTCGGCATTTTGTTTGCTGCGTTCGTGCTGGCCTTCTGTGTGGACAGTATGGTGGAATACCCCTTTCTCACGCCGAAGCTGATCGGCACGTTTGTGCTGGTGCTGGCCATGGCGGATGCCACCCGCAGCGTGTACATGGGGGAAACCGTCTCCCATACGACGCTGACGCTGCGCCGGTGGGCTGGCCGTCTGCGCACGCATATGCCCGGAAAAAAGGCGCGGAAAAAAACGTCCGCCTGAAAATATACGGAAAAGGTTGCTATTTTCTTCCGGGTCGTATATAATATTGAAGACGAGAAAGCGTGTTTTTCCAGACGAGAAGCGTCGGCCGCTTTTCCGGCAGAATACAGGAACCCGGAACCGGCCTGCCAAAAGGGCAGCGTCCGGCAAGATTCCGGCGTATGCGAAAGGATGAATTTTGCAATGAGCTACCGCATCATGACCGAATCCACCAGCGACCTGCCGCAGGAATTCTGCAAGGCTCACGACATCGCCGTTATCGGCATGGAATTTGTGATCGGCGGGCACAGCTATAAAGAGCGTTCGGACAACGACCTGACCCCCAAGGAATTTTATGACGGACTGCGGCAGGGCAAAGCCTCGTCTACCGTGCAGGTGACTTCGTTTGTGTTCCAGGAGTTTGTCGAGCCATTTGTCGCCGCGGGTGAGGATGTGCTGCACGTTTGCTTTTCGAGCGGGCTGAGCGGTACCTATGCATCCTGTAAGCAGGGCGCCGAGGAACTCATGGAGAAATATCCCGGCCGCAAGGTGATCGTGGTGGACAGTCTGGCGGCGTCGCTGGGCGAGGGGCTGCTGACCTACTACGCGGTGATGAACCGCGACAAGGGTATGTCTATCGAGGACAACGCCCGCTGGCTGGAGGAAAACCGGCTGCACCTGTGCCACTGGTTCACGGTAGACGACCTGATGCACCTGCACCGCGGCGGCCGCGTTTCCAAGGCGTCGGCGGTGTTCGGCTCGATGCTGAGCATTAAACCGGTACTGCATGTCGATGACGAGGGTCACCTGATCCTCGTCAGCAAGAGCCGCGGGCGCGCCGCTTCGCTCAAGGCACTGCTCGAGCGGATGAAGGAAACGGTGAACAGCGACGTCGCCGATCAGCCGGTCTTCATCAGCCACGGCGACTGCCTCGAGGATGCGCAGACGCTTGCAGCAGAGATCAAAAAGGCGTTCGGCCTTAAGCAGGATATCCTGATCAACAATATCGGCGCGGTCATCGGCAGCCATTCCGGCCCCGGCACCGTGGCGCTGTTCTTCATGGGCAGCAAGCGGTAAGACGGTGTGTGCGGCTGCGCGGCATGCTTAATGCGGCGCAGACCGTTGGAACAGCCAGGCCGTTTCCGGGTTATGTGTATCCGGAACGGTTTGCGGTCATCCGGTTTGACCTGGCAGGACTTTGGATTTTTCGTGATGCGGCGCTTCGGCGCCGCATTCTTTTTTCGGAAAAAGGTCTGGTATTCCCAGCAGGGGTGGTGTAAAATACCGGCATGCGCCCGGCGCCGGACGGCGGCCGGGGAAGAACGGGACAGAGGTGCGGGAGGATGCTGAAAAAGTTTATCGGGTATTACCGGCCGCATGTGGGGCTGTTTGCGCCCGACATGGTGTGTGCGCTGCTGATCGCGGCGGTGGACCTGTTGTTTCCGATGGTGTCGCGCTATGCGGTGCAGGAGCTGCTGCCGCACAACAGTTACCTCACCTTGTGCTGATGATCGGCGCGGCCGGCGTCGGAAAGACCGCTTATTGGCTATACCCCTGCATTGAATATGCTTGTGCGACCGGGATGAGCTTCCTCAGTACCGATACCAAGGGAGATATTGTCCGGAATTACGGGCGAATCGCCAGGAACTGCTATGGCTATAAGGTATCGGTCATTGATTTGCGCAACCCGACGCGCAGCAACGGGAACAATCTGCTCCACCTGGTCAACAAGTATATGGATTTATACCAGGCCAATCCGGATACTCTGCTCTACAAGGCCAAAGCGGAGAAGTATGCCAAGATCATCGCCAAGACCATCATCATGGCGGGAGGTGATTCGGCCAACTATGGGCAGAACGCCTATTTTTACGATGCGGCGGAAGGGGTTTTGTGCGCCACGATCCTCTTGGTAGCGGAATTCTGTGCGCCGGAAAAGCGGCATATAGTGTCGGTATTCAAGGTGATTCAGGAATTGTTGGCGCCCTCGGCCAAAAAGGGAAAGAACCAGTTCCAACAGCTCATAGAACTGCTTCCAAGCGATCACAAAGCTAAATGGTTCGCAGGCGCCGCACTAAATTCCGCCGAACAGTCGATGGCCAGTGTCATGAGTACGGCCCTCTCTCGTTTGAATGCCTTCCTCGACAGCGAACTGGAACAACTCCTATGCTTGGACACCGAGATTGACGCGGAAATCTTCTGCAATCAAAAGTCGGCCGTCTTTCTGATCATGCCGGAGGAAGATCCAAATACCTTTTTCATGATCAGCCTGCTCGTCCAGCAGCTGTACCGGGAGATCCTTGCGGTGGCGGACGAAAACGGCGGCAAGCTCAAAAACCGCTGTGTCTTCTTTTGCGATGAGTACGGCACGCTCCCAAAGATAGAAAGCGCCGAGATGATGTTCAGTGCTTCTCGAAGCCGCCGTCTGCAGCTTGTTCCGATCATCCAGAGCTTCAGTCAGCTTGAGAAAAACTACGGGAAGGAAGGGGCGGAAATCATCGTCGATAATACTCAGCTCACTATCTGCGGCGGCTTCGCACCTAACAGCAGTTCCGCTGAGGTTTTGTCCAAGGCTCTGGGCAGCCGTACCGTCCAGACCGGCTCGGTCAGTCGAAGCCGGAACGATCCTTCACAGTCCATCCAAATGATCGAACGGCCGCTCCTGACGGCGGATGAACTGAAGACCCTGCCGAAGGGCCGATTTGTGGTGATGAAAACCGGGTGCCATCCCATGCAGGTCAATCTCAAGCTGTTTTTCAAATGGGGGATTAACTTTGACAAAAAGCCGTATATAGTGGAGGATCGGGGGAACCGGAAAGTCGCCTATGCGGACAAAGCAGAAATCATCGAGGCGATCCTAAAGAAATATCACCCCGACAGGAAAACAGAGGATCCGCCAGTTGGCTCTGTTCTGCCCGGCGGCATGCAGACGACGGAATGGAACGCTTCCGTAGGAAGAAGACAGCCCGGAAACGGTGCTCCCGGAAGAATTCATACCGGTCCACGGGGGATTCAGGAAAGCCCGCCGACTCCTCAGCCGGAGGTGAAGACTGATGGGCAGGCTCGATAAGCTCTATAAAGCCGATGTGCCTCACAGAGCTGTAGCGGTGTATCTGTATCTGGCGGATCGGGCCAACAAGGAGGGACAATGCTGGCCGGCTATTCCCACGATTGCCCGTGAACTGAAGTTGTCAGTGTCCACTGTACGGCGGGCGATTCGCGATCTGCAAGCAGCAAAATTGCTTTCCACCGAACAGCGGTATCGTGCCAACGGAGGAAACAGCAGCCTTCTTTTTTCACTGACGGGATGATTTCGCTTAAAGAGAACCATCTGCCGCCAAGGGGAAAGTCTGCCTTGATGGTGATGGGTGGATCCATCCACCATGATAGGGGAAAGGGAACTACCCATAAAAAGGAGCCTATATTACAACAGAAAGACAAATACCCTTTTTAATGCTGAATAGATAGTCTTCTTTTTGAACACTCGTCATTATATCAGGAAGATCGTTGCTCTTGCTTAAGCACAAACGAAAACCCAGCTCATTTGAGCTGGGTTTTCGTGCTGGGATAGGGGATATGTCAGGACGCTTTACGTTTCTTAGAATACAGGCCGACTCCGGTCAGGCCAGCGCTGGTTAGCGTGAGCAAGGCTAGCCACTGAACGAGGGGGTGACTGCTGTCCCCGGTTTGCGGGGCACTCGTATTTGTGCCTGTGGTAGTTCCAGGGATGTTCGTGCCTATATCAGTGGTGATCCCTGGTCTGGAGGAGTTGCTTTCTTCCGGACGGCTTACTCCGGTCGCGGGGATTTCCACGGCGGCTTTTTTATAACCGCAGATTTCGCATTCCTCATGCTTGGATCCGTTCTCTGCGGCCGAGGCTTCCTTGTCTGTCACCCACTTAAAAGTATGGGCGTTCATTTCCGCCTTTTTACCGCAGGCTGTGCACACATGCCAGTGACTGGAATCGCCGCTGCTCCATGTGTCGGTAAACTGGTGCTCTTTGGCCGGAATTGTCAGTGCGGAAAGGGTAGTTTCATTTTTGTCCTTATCAAAAACTTTGCCACAAGTTTTGCAGGAATAGTATTCCTCTATCCCGGCATCTTCGCAGGTCGCCTCGACTCGGCTGTGATGCTCATACTTGTGTTCGTGTTCAATGTAATCACTCAGGGCGAAGGAGGCCAGCCGGATATGCTGACGGTTTACCGTATAGGACATGCACAACTCGCCGTCACTATTGTACTGGACGAAGGGATAGAAACAGCTCCCCTTCATATCGGCTTGGAGCACCACTTTGCTCTGAGCCAGATTGTCGGTGTCGATTTTGAGAATGCCGATATGCTCACGGTCTGTGGGGGCATAAAACAGGAAAAGGCATCCATCATAATAGATGAAGTCGGAGCGAGACTGGCAGACGCCTACAAGAACCGGTTTCACCCATTCGCCGGTAATCAGGTCATAATAGGTTAGAATCCCGTATTGCGTCCAGTCTTCCTGCCGCACAAAGTAATACGCCTTATCGTTTAACACATAAACGGCGTTTTCCCACTTGGTGGCATTGGCAAAGCCTGTTCCGTTCGCGCCTTCACTGGGCTGTGCGACATACTCCCAGGTGATGAGATCCTTGCTTTTGATAAGGTAGGTGAAATTGCCGCTGTACGATCCCGTATAGTAGTAGGTCTCGCCATTTTCCTCACGGGGGGACAGCTTTTGCATGATGCCGATATCGTTAAAGAAGTTTTTATAGCCGATGCGGTTTGCCTTGAGCGCATTCTGCATGCCGCTGGAGCTGAAAAGGAAGTAACCAGCTATTTGTTACTTGCCGCTGCCCAATCTTAGCGCCTTTACTGCTGAATGGTTGTCCGCGTTTATTATATATTTTTCCCCTTGCAGGTTCATAGGAAAGTTCTGGAGATTAAACGTAAGGGGTCGTTTGTAAAACGACGCCATTCAAGCATGTCTTCGGTTTCTTATGCTCACTTCCAAGGGACATGCCCTTTGTACAACGACTTTTTGTCATCATGCGGCCTAGGTGCCAGGCTTGGCGTTGATAGGGTACTGGATAGCCGTCAGGGCGCTTCATTAAAGGCCGGAGAAATTGAAATGCGGTATACCATTCGGATTGACTGCCGGCAAAGCTATCGGCATTATGTAAATCCTCGACGGTTTGCAGAGGACAGCAGTAATAAAGCAATCCCCTGCGGCGAAAACCGCAGGGGATTGCTGTCATGGAGTAATTAACGGGTATGATGAGGATTTGTGGAAAATTTATCATTTGGTATTCGTGCTTTCCGGCCTGTTTCTTTGATTACGAAAATTCCGAGGCGAGACTCCGCAGCGGTGTTTGAATAGATTAGAAAAATATTCTGGGTTTTGATAACCTATCGAGTAAGCGATGTCCTCTATATGCAGCGAGGTATTCAGCAAAAGCTGTTTGGCTATTTCTATCTTAACCTGTATGATATAAGCGTGCGGCGTAATATGATATTGCTTTTGAAAGATCTTAATAATAAAGTCTTTCGAACGATTAAAGCGGCTGGCTAAGTCCTCAATAGAGTACAGTTTATTTGGCGTATTATCAATTAATGACTTTATAAGAGCAGCTTCGTTACCTTCTTGAGGCATATTTATGCAGTTCCTCAGACGAATGAGTATGTTATGGAAACAGAGGGTGAACTGTTCCTGACGAAAGGCTTCATCAAGAGGCTGTTTGGCAATATCATAAAGCTTAAAAAAGAGTTCCTGTGTTTGTGGCGCATGGAAAACATAGCTTAGTTCTAACTGATAGGCCCGAATCAGTATGGAAGGCAGGTCTCCGCGAACATTGATAAAGTATTTTATCCAGGGCTCGTCCGGACAACTGTGATAGGTGTGATTGCTGAACAGCGGAAGAAGATATACGTCACCAGCCTTAACAGTATAAGTATTTCCATTTACTTTGACGGTGCCGCACCCGGAAACGACATACTCCAAAACGGTAACGTCGGATTCTCTGCGGGACTGAAAGTAGGTGCGGTCACAGTTGGATTGACCGACCAGTTCGCCAAAAAAGGGAACAGGATGGTTAGGCAGAGCAAAGATGTTCAGATCTTCCCACATAGTATGGCAACTCCTTTCTGGATGCAGACTATTGACGGTTCGGGTACAAACTTTATTTTATAAGATTTTTTTAAAATTGTCCAGACGATAAAACAGAAGCTTGATGAGAGGATTTCCTTCTATTTAAAGGAAATCCTCTCATTTTGATTTGCCTGAAGAAAACTCTTTATGGTTACTCATCCAACTTGGGTAAATTGTTTTTTTCAGGTTTATGCTTATTTATATCATGGCGTTCATGAAGACGGTTTGCTATACTGAAAACAGAATTTTGGTCGAAACATAGCGTAGGGGCTTGGTTTGCTGAGATAACGAATGCAGAGAAAAAACGCAAAAGTAAAACACCTTTCGTTTAGACTGGCGTTATGGTTTTTGCGGCATAGAGAAAATACAGTGTCGATAGCGCCTGAAATAGACAAGTATACAAAAGGTGGGAACGTGAGAATAAAGCTCAGAGCGGTATGGGACGGCAGGCTTATCAGAGTTAAATACCTCGACGAGATGTGTGCAACTGTCTTTTCTGTGCTTCATAGAGGAGGTTAAAATCGGCATCCGGACCTTTCGCGGAAAACTGCAAAAGTGGGTACTATATTGCTGATTGTACCACTCTGCGCCATTTTGAGCGGCAGAGCACCAGCAATCATGAACTCCTGATGACCTTCCAGCGCATTGGCTATATGCCGCTCGAAAAGGTAAGAATTTTGGACTTCCCCCTTATCTCGTTTTAGGATACGGGCAGAAAGAGCAACACCGTTCGCATCTGTTATTTTTTGGTAATGCCGAGGAAAGTCAATTATTCTGGGAGCAATCGGTCTGTTGCTTGGGCAGCGGGCGGATA
>CAJKBW010000091.1 GCA_905198295.1 uncultured Oscillospiraceae bacterium
AATCTGTTATGGCTTTAAGAGAGACAAATATGGATTTGTTGAAATCGTGCCCGAACAGGCAGAAGTTGTAAAAACCATTTTCAGAATGTACAGAGAAGAAAATAGTTTAGAGGATATCCAAAAATACCTATTAAGCCGCTCCATTTCCTCTCCATCCGGAAAGGTAAAATGGAGCAGAGATGTTCTCAACAAACTTCTCAATAACGGAAAATACACAAGAGGTATAATTGATTTTGAAGAATACTGTGAAGTGTATTTTTTAAAAGAAGGAAATTGTCGGAATCCTAACAAAGCGAGAGTGAAGAAAACATATGCCGAGAGCAACGAAAGAAGAACTGGAGTGGGCATACGCAGTAACACGGGAGAAATTTTTAGAGCGTGTGAATAAGAAGTTTCCCATCAAGGCTGATGATTGGAACCGTTATTTAGACGGCATCTTTGAACTGATTTCAAATGACGAAGCCCCACTGTATGAGCCAAAAATGAATGCGTATTTAGAAGAAACTGTAGTAAAGTATCTGCATCCGTCCGATGATTATGTTTCATTAACGGATATAGCAAAAAAATATGATGCAGCCAATCCAAGTTACTTAATACAAAGCTGGATGAGAAGCCGTAACACGGTTGAGTTTCTGGCAACATGGGAAAGAAAGCATAATTCGAATTTTAATGAGGATGCTTTTCAAAGAATAACAGTCGATGCCAAAACTCCTCAGTTTACCTTGACACCAAAGAAATGGATTGAACTGACAAATGCTATTGGAATAATATCAAAGCAAGGTAAAAGCGGCGGGACAATGGCACATCCGTTTATTGCTTGCGATTTTGAGATGTGGAATGATGCAGAGTTCAGATTCGAAGTGGTGAGGGCTTTTATCAACTCAAGAACGGAAATTCAAAATGAAATTGAGTAACCGGAGAATAACGATGGACAATTCAGAATGATTTCTTAAGTTAAGATTATGGGGGATAAATCATGGAGGGTATGCCACCAGATAATTGATATCTTCCACCCCCTTCGAGTGTTCAAATCAAGACAGCGAAAACGCAAAAACATCTCTATTGTCTTGCCTTCACAAATAAGAACGAAAGTTATGATACCATTGGTATTGCAACTTTCGTTCTTTTCTTTTTATCAAAAAAGACCGTAGCACAAGGCTTTTCTGCTATGGGGCATAAAAGAATACTTCATTGTGCCATTTTCCGGCACTCATTTTGATGCTTTTTAGGGGCGGTTCGACCCCCTTGCAGCACTGCGGAAGACCACAATGAAACTTTTCTCAAGAGAATAATTTCATTGTGACCGAGATTAGTTTCATTGTCCAAGAGAATAGTTTCAGCGTAAAAAATAGCCCTTACTACCGCTTGAGTAAAGTGGAAATTTTCACATTTTTGTGGTATAATCTGTTCGATAAACTGAATTTGAAGGTGAGTTATGGAAATCAGAGAACTTCAGAAAAAGGATATAAAAAAAGCAATTCAGTTTGCCATTTCGGGAATGCACTTTGAATTGTATCTCAAAAATAAAACTATACGAAATTTGTATGGCAAATATTTTTGGTATCTTGAAACAAACAGAGCCACGCATCTTTTTGCCGCTTACGAGGGTGACACCTTGGCTGGTGTCATTCTTGCCGAAATCAAGGGTGAACCTCGCAAATATTACAGCAAGCGCAAGGCGTTTTACGTTAAATTCATTGACGTGATTCAAAAACTGTTTTTCAAGGATAGTGCAGGACTGTATGACGAGGTAAACAAGGAACTTTTTGCCAAATATACGGAAAAATATTCTCCCGACGGTGAGATAATTTTCTTGGCAGCAAACCCCAAAGTAAAAATCAAAGGAATTGGTACGATGCTGCTTGGTGAGCTTGAAAAGTGCATCAAGGGAAAAACGATATACCTTTTCACAGATAATGCTTGCACCTATCAATTCTACGAGCATAGAGGCTTTGACCGAGTAGGCGAAAAAGACATAGAGCTTGACTTCGGAGATGAAAAAGTACCGATGACTTGTTTGCTATACTCGAAAACAGTATAACAAATTCATATTTATCGAACGGTTGCATAAAGAAAAAAGGTTGCTCTCAAATGCAACCCGTATCAAAAAATGCGTTTGTAGCCATAGAAAACCCGCAAAAACGGCTTAAATGCTAGGTTTTTGCGGGTTTTTCTTTTACATTAAAAATGGAAAATAATAGTTATAATTGCGTTAAATATCGGAAAAGTATGCCAAAATATTTTCTCTTGCACACATGGTTGCATACACAAAAAATAAGCGGGACGCCTCCGGATGAGGGAGACGCCCCGCCTTTTTATACCCTGTTTCGTTGCCCCAGCAGCTGCCGATGATATCACCCACAAAATTCGCACCTCGGCTCGCAAAAATCCCGGTAAGCGCCATGTCCACCGCTGTCACGCTGGACGGCGTACCCGGTGCCGCATACATGTCCGCAAAGGGCAGCACATACAGCAGCACCGCGACCGTGGCGTATTTTCTTAAATTTCAAAAATAAAAAGTGAATATTATCGACATAATTTATGCTAAAAAAATAAAATTATACAATATATTGCAAAAAATGAATAAATAAGTTAGAATGAGGAAGGGCGGATCATTATATAACGATGCGCGAAATGAAAACGCCGCCCGGGAGAGAAGGTAAGGCGATGACCTATCCGGCTCACCTCCGCAGCGACGCCGGCGGAAACGTGATTGTACAGTCAGTGGAGAGTCACTGTAGAAATTGCGCGCGTCTTGCGGTGCAGGAATCTCCTCCTGGTATGGCGCAGACGGCCTATCTTTGCGGACTGCTTCACGATATGGGCAAGTTCACAGGAACCTTTGCCAACTACCTTATGCAGGCGGCACAGGGCGTGCCGGTACGGCGGGGCAGTGTGAACCACACCTTTGCAGGCGCGCGTTTTGCGCTTGAGAGATGGCATACCTCACGCACGGGCGACATCCGCGATTTGACAAGCGAGATGATTGCTTTTGTAGCCGGCTCTCATCACGGGCAGTTTGACGGCATCGACGAATCCGGGAAAAACGGCTACCAGCATCGGCTGACAGCCCCGGACATCGGGTATGCAGAAGCAAAAGCGGCATTTCTATCCCAGTGTGCCGCGGAGACGGAGCTGGATACGCTGTTTATGGCTGCGGTGGAAGAAGTTACGCAGGCAATGGCACGATTCCGCGCCATTGCACGGAACCAGGGAGAGATGCTGTTCCTGTTTTCGATGCTCAGCCGACAGCTTTTATCGGCCGTTATGGATGGCGACCGGCGGGATACGGCGGAATTTTACGCGGATGGGGCGCTCCCTTATCGGATAAACGCGGAGCCCTCCCTGTGGCGGCGCTGCCTGCTGACGGTCGAGGCACGCCTTCAGGCATTCTCCGATGATTCGGCGATCAACCGTGCGCGCCGGACGATTTCCGATCGGTGTAAGGCGGCCGCTGCGTGGGATACCGGCATTTATCGGCTGAATATTCCCACCGGCGGCGGCAAAACGCTATCCGCTCTCCGCTATGCGCTGGCGGCAGCCGCGCAGCATAAAAAGCGGCGCATTTTCTTTGTGATTCCCCTGCTGTCCGTTTTGGATCAGAACGCCAGGGTCATCCGCGAATATCTGGCTGACGACAGCCTTGTTCTCGAGCATCATTCCAATGTGATACGGGAAAAAGGCGGCGATGAGCTGGACGAAAATGAGCTGCTGATGGACACCTGGGCGGTTCCGGTGATCATCACCACATTGGTACAGCTGCTGAACACACTGTATGCCGGAAAGACCTCCTGTATCCGCCGTATGGCAGCGCTGCGGGACAGCGTTATCGTGATCGACGAGGTACAGTCGGTCCCGCGCACCATGCTATCCCTGTTCAATTTGAGCCTCAACTATTTAAGTGCATTCTGCGGCGCGACGATCCTGCTTTGCTCCGCCACACAGCCCTGCCTGGAGCAGACGGTGCATCCGCTCCTTTTGGCACAGCCGAGCGATCTGGTGGCGTATGACGCTGCACTTTGGAGGCCCTTCCGGCGGACGGAAATTTTGGATCGGCGCATACCGCAGGGGTATTCTGTGCAGGCGCTGGCCGCATTCGCCCAACGCTGTGCCGACGAGCGGGGGAGCGTGCTGCTCATCGGCAACACCAAAGCTGAGGCGTTGGCTTTGTATCGGGAACTCAAAGGACAGCCGCAGACGTATCACCTCTCCACGGCCATGTGTATGGAACACCGTCTGCAGACTTTGGAGGCTATTCGGTCAGCGCTGTGCGGGCACGAAAGGGTTGTCTGCATTTCCACGCAGCTGGTCGAAGCCGGGGTTGACTTTTCCTTTGGCTGCGTTATCCGGATCCTGGCGGGGATGGACAATGTGGTGCAGGCTGCGGGACGCTGCAACCGAAACGGTGAAAGCGCAGAGTGCGCGCCGGTGTATCTTGTGAACTTGCAGAGAGAGCGGCTGAACCGCCTGCCGGAAATCTGGCAGGCACAAAAAGCGGCAGAATCGCTGCTGGCTAATTTTGTGGAAAAGCCGGAAGCCTATGGCGATGAGCTGACCTCGGATGCGGCCATCCGTGCGTATTATCGTGCGCTATATGCGGAGATGGACCGCGGCGAACAGGACTATCCGCTGCCGGAGCTGGGGACAAGCCTGTTGGATCTGTTGTCAGTCAACCAGGTGTTTCGCAGCCGCTGTCTGACCGACGGCGCCTATGTCCTCGGACAGGCTTTCCGCACGGCAGGGGAACGCTTCCGCGTGTTTGCGGACAATACCACGGATGTGCTTGTCCCGTTTGGGGAAGGAGCTGGCCTTATTGCCGATCTGGGTTCCGGGCAGGCGGAGCACAATCTGGCCTATCGTGGGGAAATGCTGAAAAAGGCCGGACGGTATAGTGTCAGCCTGTATGGGTACCAGCTGGAAAAGCTGCGCGAAAAAGACGGCGTATATGCCCTGTGCGACGGCGCGATTCTCGTCCTGCGGCCGGAGTTTTATTCCGATGAAACCGGGCTTTGTCTGGAGGGCGAAAACGATAGGTTTTTGGAGGTGTAGCGTGAAAAATAAATTTTTCACACGCGTTTTTGAGCCTTTGCCGCCAAAAAGTCGCGGCAATTTTCCCTACGGGAAAAACGACTCAAACTCCGCAATACAAAGGAATGGTGATTAATATGGAACACAGGAATCAGGTGGAATTTGAGGTGACCGGCGATTACGGTCTGTTTTCCGACCCGGTGATGCGTGTTGGGGGAGAAAAATGTACTTTGCAGATACCGACCTATGAGGCGCTCAAAGGTATTTTGTCTTCCATATATTGGAAACCAACGCTGATTTGGTATATCGACGCCGTGCGGGTGATGAATCCCATTCAGACAGAGGTCAAAGGGACTCGTCCTCTTTCCTACAACGGCGGCAATGACCTGTCCTTCTATACGTATTTAAAGGACTGCCGGTATCGGGTGCGCGCGCATTTTGAGTGGAATGAAAACCGTCCGGAGCTGGCCGGTGACCGGAATGAGCATAAGCACCATAACATCGCCAGACGCATGATCGAGCGGGGCGGCCGCCGGGATATCTTCCTAGGAGCGAGGGAGTGTCAGGGCTATGTGACGCCGTGCGTCTTCGATGAGGGCACCGGCTTCTATGATGAGACACCCGAGCTGGCCTTCGGGCTGATGTATCATGGCATCACCTATGCCGACGAGGCCTATTCCGATGACACGCGCGGCCGGATGAGCGTGCGTTTCTGGTATCCGGTGATGCGCCGGGGCGTCATTGCGTTCGAGCGCCCCGAGGCGTGTCCCATTGTGCGGCACGTGCGGGAAATGGCGTGCAAACCGTTTGGGTATGCGCTGGATAATTTCACAGGCGCAGGGGAATTTGGAGAGGAGGCGGAGTGAATGGGGCTGCTGCAGGCGGCATACCGCACGTATGAAACCTATGCCGCGCGGGCGGGTATCCCCTTCGCGGGGGAAAAGGAAGCGTTGACGCCGCTGTCTCATATGATGGCCAACGCCCATATAGAGATCACGCTGAATACCGACGGCGTTTTTCAAAGCGCCGTGGCGGTGCCGAAAACGGACTGCAAGACCATCATTCCGGTCACAATTGAATCCGCGAACCGGACAGGCGATAATACAAAAGCCCACCCGCTGTGCGACCAGCTGCGCTATCTCGCGCCCTTCGGCGGCGAAAAATTTACCGCCTATCAGGAGCAGCTGAACCGGTGGGCGGATTCCCCGTACAGTCATCCCAAGGTCCGGGCCATTCGGCGGTATATTGTTTCGGGTGCCATCGTCCGCGACCTCACTGCTGTCGGGGTAATCACACTGGATGAAAACGGCGATCCGGGCAAGGGGAAGATCGAAGGTATCTCTTTTGAAAACTGTCTCATCCGCTGGCGTGTGGTTCCGGCCCCGGAAGGCGGCTCCTCTGCCTGCTGGCGGGATCAAACGCTGTTCCGCAGCTTTGCGGCATACTATGCCGGCCAGCGTGAGGGTGAGGAGCGCGGCCTGTGCATGATTACCGGCTCGGTCGATTTCGTCTGTGATATGCATCCCAAAGGGGTGCTGGCCTACAGCAACGGCGCCAAGCTGATCTCCGCCAACGACAGCACGGGCTTTACCTATCGCGGCCGTTTCACACAGCCCGGCGAGGCCGTCAGCGTCGGCTACGATGCGTCACAGAAAGTGCACAGCGCTCTGCGCTGGCTGACGGTCAACCACGGCGTCAGCTTTGGAAACCGTGCCTTTTTGTGCTGGAACCCGGAAGGCGCCGAGGTCCCTTCATTTGCTCTGTTTGGATTGCCAGCCGAAGAGAAACAGAAAGATTTCGTCAGCTATCGGAAGGCGCTTGCCGAAACCATCGGCGGCTATCGGAAAGCGCTCCGGCCGCAGGCGGATGTGGTGGTCGCCGCACTGGACGCCGCCACCACCGGCCGGCTGTCGGTGACCTACTACAATCAGCTCATGGCCTCCGACTTTTTGGAGCGGCTCGACCGCTGGTACGAAACCTGCTGCTGGGACAGCCGGCGCTATGGGGTTCAGTCTCCGCCTCTGCGGCGGATTGTGGACTGCGCGTTCGGCACCGAACGGACCCAGTATTTCGAAACAGACCCCCGCATCCTGCGCGAGCAGATACAACGGCTTCTGCCTTGTATTCTGGACGAAAAGCCGATACCGGAGGATATCCTGCGTAGTCTGACCAACCGGGCCGGGACGCCGCTGGCGTATCAGGAGGGGAACCGGGAGACGCTTTTGGAGGTAACCTGTGCCCTGGTGAGAAAAGCCCGTAATGATCGAAAAAAGGAGGAATGGACATTGGCACTTGACACATCCTGCACAGACCGCAGCTACCTGTTCGGCCGTCTTCTGGCGGTTGCCGAGCAGATCGAGCGGGCGGCCTTCGACAGGGACGAGAAACGGGAGCCCAACGCGATCCGTATGCAGGCGGTATTCGCTCAGCGCCCCCTGTACGCCTGGCGCATCATCGAAGAAAAGCTCAATCCTTATTATGCACGGCTGAGCCCCGGCCTGCGCGCCTACTACAAAAACATGGAGGGGGAGATCCTGGACAAGCTGTTCGGGCTGGACGATCCCGCTTTGACGCAAAGGCTGGAGGATGTCTATTTGCTTGGCTATTACCATCAGCGCACGGCCCTGACCAGAAAAAAAGAAACGACGTTGACGGAGGAGAAGAACGATGAGTATGCTGAATAACAAGATTGATTTCGCGGTTCTGGTGTCGGTAACGATGGCTAACCCGAACGGTGATCCGCTGGACGGCAATCGTCCGCGTACCAGCTATACCGGGTTCGGCGAGATTTCCGACGTATGCATCAAACGCAAAATCCGCAACCGGATGCAGGATTTGGGGCATTCGATTTTCGTTCAGTCGGATGACCGCTGCGACGATGGCTGTAAGAGCTTAAGCGAGCGGGCGAAAGCCAGGCTGGGACAGGTTAAGAATCGGGACGAATACGCCCGGCTCGCCTGTGAAACCTGGCTGGATGTACGCAGCTTCGGCCAGGTGTTTGCCTTCAAGTCCTCCGATAAAAACGGTGTTTCCGTAGGGGTGCGCGGCCCGGTGTCCATCCATCAGGCGGTCAGTGTGTCCCCTGTGGAGGTCAAAAGCTATCAGATCACCAAAAGCGTCAATGGGGAGCCCGACGAAAAACGCAGCTCCGACACGATGGGCAGCAAACATATGGTGCGCTTTGGCCTGTACCTGATCAAAGGTTCCATCAACGTTCAGCTCGCGCAAAAGACCGGCTTTACAAGAGAGGACGCTGAAGTTGTCCGGGAATGCCTGCGCACCCTGTTTGAAAATGACGCCTCTGCCGCCCGGCCGGACGGGTCGATGGAGGTATGCCGGCTCTACTGGTGGGAACACAACTGTCCCTGCGGACAGTATTCTTCAGCCAAGGTTCACCGCTGCCTGCACCCGGTTTTGAAGGACGGTGTGGAACAGCCTGGTTCCCTGGCGGATTATAACATTACGCTGGACACATTGCCCGGACTCGCCTGTGAGATTATCGATGGCCTATAAAGAAGAGGATTTCCTCCAGCTGTCCGGGATACAGCATTTCAAATTCTGTCGCCGGCGCTGGGCGCTCATCCACATCGAAAAGCAGTGGGCCGAAAATTTCCGTACGGCGGACGGGCGGGTCATGCATCAAAACGCCCATGACAAGGGCTTTCGCGAAAGCCGGGGCGATGTGCTTGTCACCCGGGGAATGGCGGTGTTTTCCGCTGTTCTGGGAATTTCCGGGGAATGTGATGTGCTGGAATTTCACCGGGAGGAAACCGGTATTCCCCTGAAGGGACGTGAGGGACTCTGGCAGCCCTATCCGGTGGAATACAAGCGGGGCGAGCCCAATGAGCGCAGCGGCGATACGCTCCAGCTTTGCGCACAGGCCATGTGTCTGGAGGAAATGCTGTGCTGCACTGTTCCGGAGGGGGCGCTGTATTACGGGGAACTCCGCCACCGAATGGATGTGGTTTTCACGCCGGCGCTGCGTGAGCAGGTGCGCACGCTGCTTGAAGAGATGCACGACCTTTATCGGCGGGGCTATACGCCCCGGGTCAAGCGAAGCCGTGCCTGCCATGCCTGCTCGCTGAAGGAGCTGTGCCTGCCTGTCCTGATGGGTACCCGGCCGGTGGCGGACTATATCGGTGAAAGGCTGAGGAATGACCGATGAAGCATCTGCTGAACACCCTGTTCATTACGTCGGAGGATATCTATTTGTCGCTGGATGGCGAAAATGTGGTGGCCAACAGGGAAAAGCAGGCGGTGGCCCGTTATCCCCTGCACACCCTGTTCGGTATCGTTTCCTTTTCCTATGCGGGTGCTTCGCCTGCGTTGATGGGCGCCTGTGCGGAGCGTGGGGTCAATCTGTCTTTTTGCTCGCCCAGGGGGCGTTTCCTGGCGCGGGTGTGTGGGGAAAGCAGCGGGAATGTGCTGCTGCGCAGAACGCAGTATCGGGTGGCGGATGATGTCGCCCAAAGCTGCGCGGCGGCACGTACCATGATATTTGGGAAGCTGTACAACTCGCGCTGGAGTATTGAGCGTACCCGACGCGATCACGGCTTACGGGTGGATGACGGGCGGCTTGCAGCGGCATCGGCACAACTCAGGGATCTGCTGCCGCAGGTTTCCGCGGCCGGGAACCTGGAGCAGCTTCGGGGATTGGAAGGCGTCGGCGCAGCAGCGTATTTTGATGTGCTGGACGAAATGATTTTGAACAATAAAAGCGCGTTTTTCTTTCACGGAAGGAGCCGGCGGCCGCCGCTGGACGCGTTCAATGCCATGTTGTCTTTTGCTTACAGCCTGCTTGCCCAGGATTGCGCGGCAGCGCTGGAAAGTGTGGGGCTGGATGCCTATGTGGGCTTTTTGCATCGCGACCGGCCGGGGAGAACTTCTTTGGCTCTGGATCTGATGGAAGAGCTCCGTCCCTGCATGGCGGACAGATTTGTACTTACGATGGTCAATAACCGGGTTTTGACGCCGGATGACTTCGAGGCGCGCGAAAGCGGAGCGGTGTGGATGACCGACAGTGCACGAAGAACTTTCCTGAAAAGCTGGCAGGAAAAGAAAAAGGAGACGCTCACGCATCCTTATCTGGAAGAAAAGCTGCAATGGGGGATAGTTCCCTATGTGCAGGCCTTGCTGCTGGCACGTTGTTTGCGCGGCGACCTGGACGGATATCCGCCGTTCTTATGGAAGTGAATAAAGATGCTGGTTTTGATTACCTACGATGTCAACACGGAAGACGCTTCGGGACGCAAGCGCCTGCGTCAGATTGCCAGACAATGTGTCAATTATGGTCAGCGGGTGCAATGCTCTGTTTTTGAATGTCTGCTGGATGCGGCACAGTGCCGAAGCCTGCAGGCAAAGCTCTGTGCGATTATGGATAAAGAAAAGGATAGCCTGCGCTTTTATTATCTCGGGGATCGTTATGAGAAAAAGGTGGAGCATTTTGGCTGTAAGCAAAGCTATCTTCCCGAAGAACCGCTGATTTTGTAGCGGTGCGAACCGAATGAGCGCAGAAATCGGCCGCCAGGTTCGCACCGACTCGGAGCCTTGTACGCTGCCGGTTTTCTTATGAAAAGCAGCGTGGAAAATGGCTCATATCGCTTTTATATGGCGAACTTAACAAACACGCCGGAAATTCATATAGAAAAATGGACGTGTTTGCTGTCGCTCCCCGCACGGGGAGCGTGGATTGAAATGACACCGGGGAGGTAATCCGAAACGCCGTTATTGTCGCTCCCCGCACGGGGAGCGTGGATTGAAATCTGTAATTGAAGTTCCCCCTGTGACGCCCAGGCTGGTCGCTCCCCGCACGGGGAGCGTGGATTGAAATATTACAGTGGCTCTGCATTCGCCCGGAAAATGCGGTCGCTCCCCGCACGGGGAGCGTGGATTGAAATATTACAGTGGCTCTGCATTCG
>CAJKBW010000092.1 GCA_905198295.1 uncultured Oscillospiraceae bacterium
TTTCGCCCGCCTTTTTCAAAAGGCGGTGAATTCCAAAGGCAACGTCTTTGGCCGCGTCCCGGAGGACGCGAAAAACTTAAGAAATAGGGGGGCAGGAAGGGCGAAAAATATCCCGGTGGGATGTTTTTCGGCGGGGAACCCTCGCCGGGGGTTCCCCGATGCGGTGCAAGCCGCCTATGCATATCGCTGTGCTTTGTCACAGGAACATTGTCTTCAGCTCATCCACCGTTATGCGCTTCTGTTTCGATTTTTTCAATTCTCTTCTCGAAATCGGCCACGTACTGGCGGATCATAAAGCGTATTTTCTGATTTGGGGAACGGTCGTCCATACGGCATACCATCCGGAACCGATATAAGAGATCCCTGTTCAGACGGATGGTTACGCGGCGGATGGTCTTAACGTTCTTCGGCATCCGCAGCACTTCCTTTCGAAATAAGCATCCCACGTTCCGCTTTATACGCAGCTACACTTTCGCGAATCATACGATTTACCTGCTGATTGATCGATCGGCCATCGTATGCGCAGACATACCGGAATTTCTCCAGTAATTCGTCCTCAAGACGTAGGGACAGGTAACATTCATCCTGCATTGTTCTCACCCGAATCGTTTATACTTTACGAAGATTGTAACTGAAACAGAGGCATCTGTGGAATTTTGGGTGCAAAATGGACTTGAAATGAACCCGCCTTTTCGTAGTCACCTCTCGCCTGTAGTGCTTTTCCACACTTTCTCCTTTCCGCAGTCCGCCCGCGAGCACAAAAACTTTGCGCTTTTTCCCTTTACGGCGGACGGATTTTGCGGTATACTAATATACTACACTTGACGAAAAGGGGGTGCCGTCATGGCGCTGTTTTCCCTGAAAAAAATAGGCGAACTGGCGGCGAACCACCGGACCTATCTGCGCGGCATCGAAACCTACAACGCCGGACGTGTGCAGGAGGTGCGCCGCCGGGAAGGGGATTTTTATGCCGAGCTGCTGACCGCGCGGGTGTATGAGCGGGAGCCGGACAGCTCGTGTCTGGTCACCGTCGGCTTCGGCGACGGCGGCGATGCCGACTATATCGACTGCAGCTGTCCCGCGTTTCGTGAGCAGGACGGTGCCTGCCGCCATATTGTGGCGGCGCTGGTGCATAAATACTACGCCGACATGGCGGCCGGGCTGCGGATTGCCCCGGGCGTGCCGCATACGGCGGAATACCATACCGACACCGCGGCACGGCGGATGATGGATGCCTATGTCACCGAAGGGGCCGTGCAGCAGCTTGCCGCCGCGGAGGACGAAGCGGATAAGGTGGACCTGCTGCCCACGCTGCAGCGCCGCCGCGGACAGCTTACCCTGTCCTTTTCACTCGCCGGCCGGCGGCAGTACGTGCTGCGGGACATCGGCAAATTCTGCGCGGATATGCGTGAGGGCAACACCGTCGCCTACGGGCGGCATCTCCAGCTGCTGCATCATCCGGACAGCTTTACCGCCGAATCTCGGCCGCTGCTGGATTTCCTGCTCGGCCGGTATGGGGATGAGCAGGCCGTGCGCGGTGCCGCCGGGCAGAGCACCGACGCCGCCTCGCGGGAACTGCTGCTGACCCCGGGCGCGCTCGACGAGTTTTTCGCCCTATACGAAGGGCACAGCGTACTGTTCCGGGAGGGAGACGCCGCCCGCTCGATACGCCTGAAGGCGCGCGACCCCAAATTGTCGCTGACGCTTTCCGAAGCGGCGGAAAAGGGCGGCTTTTCACTGCTGTGCGACGATATCGCCTGCTTTTCCGGCAGTCGGTATTCGTATGTTCTCACCGGCGAAACCCTGTGCCGCTGCACGCCGGAATGCTCGCGGCAGATGGCGCCGCTGTTCCGCGCGCTGCAAGCCGGGCACGGTAAGCTGTTCATCGCCCGCACCGATATGGCGGAATTCTGCGGCAGCGTGCTGCCGTCGATCCGGCCGTATGTGCAGGCGGATGGATGCGAGGAGCAGCTGACCGCCTATCTGCCGCTGCCGCTCGAGGTGGAGGTGTACCTCGACGCCCCCGACAGCAATACCATCACCGCCAAAGTGCTGTGCAGCTACGGGGAGGAAAAAATCAACCCGTACGGGGAGGCAAAGCCGTCCACCGACCGCCGCGACCGGATCGGGGAAACCCGCGCGCGGCTGGTGCTGCAGCGCCATTTCCCGCACTATGACCCGGACCTCGGCGTCCTTGTGCTGCGCGGGGACGATGACGCAATCTACCGCTTTCTCACCGACGGTGCCGCTGAAATCGGTACGGTTGCCGCCGTTTACGCCACCGATGCTTACCGGAACATCGGCATCGACCCGCCCCCGCGGGTATCGGTCGGGGTAAGCCTGAACAGCCGCCTGCTGGACCTGACCATCGACACCGACGGCATCGATCCGGAGGAGCTCGGCGGGGTGCTGGAGGATTACCGCCGCGGCCGGCGGTTTCACCGGCTGAAAACCGGCCGGTACGTCACCCTCGACGAATCCGCACTCGCCGGCCTCGCACAGATCGCGGACGGGCTGGCGCTCACCGACCGGGAGCTGCGCACCGGCCGTATCAGCGCGCCAAAATACCGCGCAATGTACCTCGACCGGGTACTGCGGGAAAATGAGCGCATCCAGTTCAAGCGGGACAGCCGGTTCAAGGAACTGGTCAAGAGCCTGCATAACGTTTCGGAAAACGACTTTCCGGTGCCCGCCAGTCTCGACGGGGTACTGCGCAACTACCAGAAGACCGGGCACCGCTGGCTGAAGACGCTGGAGCATTACGGCTTCGGCGGCATTCTGGCCGACGATATGGGCCTTGGCAAAACACTCGAGGTAATCTCGCTGCTGCTCGACGCGCGGGAAAGCGGCAATGACCTGCCCTCGCTGGTGGTCTGCCCCGCCTCACTGGTGCTCAACTGGGCGGGAGAAATCGCCCGATTTGCGCCGCTGCTGACCGTGATGACCGTGCTCGGCACGGCGGAACAGCGACAGCAGACTATCCGGCAGAGTGTAGGCTACGACGTGGTTATCACCTCCTACGACCTGCTCAAGCGGGACATTGAATTTTATCAGGGCAGGGAATTCCGCTATCACATCCTCGACGAGGCGCAGTATATCAAAAACCACTCCACCCAAAACGCCAAAGCGGTCAAGGCGATCGTCAGCCGCCAGCGCTTCGCGCTCACCGGCACGCCGATTGAAAACCGCCTGAGCGAGCTGTGGAGCATATTCGATTTTCTGATGCCCGGCTTTTTGTACAGCTATACCCGGTTCCGGGAGCGGTTCGAGATCCCGATCGTGCGCGGCGGCAATACGGCGGCGCTCGAGCGGCTCGGGCGCATGACCGAACCGTTTATCCTGCGGCGGCTCAAGCAGGAGGTGCTGCGGGAGCTGCCGCCGAAATCCGAGAGCATCGTGCGCTGTGCGTTGTATGAGGAGCAGCAGGCACTGTACCGCAGTGCGCTCGCTGACGCCAGGAATCAGCTGCGGCATGCCTTTGCGGAGCGCGGCTTCGGCGGCAGTCATATCACCGTGCTCGCAGTGCTGACCCGGCTGCGGCAGCTCTGCTGCGATCCGGCGCTTTGCCGGGAGGACTACGCCGGCGGCAGCGCCAAGCTGGATTCCTGCATGGAACTGCTGCACGAGGCGGCCGCCGGCGGGCATAAGGTGCTGCTGTTCTCGCAGTTCACCTCGATGCTCGAGCGGCTCGAAACGCGCATCGCGGCGGAGGGACTGCGCTCGTGCACCCTGCGCGGCTCCACGCCGAAGGAGCAGCGCGCCGCGCTTGTCGAGAGCTTCAATCAGGACGACACCGACGTGTTTTTGATTTCGCTCAAAGCGGGCGGGACCGGCCTGAACCTGACCGGTGCGGACATTGTGATCCATTACGATCCCTGGTGGAACCTGGCCGCCCAAAATCAGGCGACCGACCGCGCCCACCGCATCGGTCAGACCCACAGCGTGCAGGTATATAAGCTCATCGCCTCGGATACGGTAGAGGACCGCATTCTCCGCCTTCAGGAGGAAAAACAGCGCCTGTCGGATGCCATCCTCCCCTCCGGCGACAGCTTTGTGGCCTCGCTTACCCCGGACCAGCTGCTCGAACTTCTGGAATAGGCCGCCAGCATACGCTTGAATACCAACCGAACGCCGGGATACCGCAGTGCGGATACCCGCGCCGCAGCAGAATAGTACCGCCGTTTCCGAAGTGCCTGCCGGCAGAATCTGTCGCTCCAGTCCTAAAACGTCCGGGGATTTTCGCCGCGTACCGAAGAAAAGGAAAAGGATTTCTTAAGAAACGCGAAAGAACAATCTATCCGGGTTGCGCCCGGCAAAATAACTTGGTATACTTTATAGGACACCTGAATCTATCGTTCGCACGAATAGATTTTGCAGCAGATCACAAAAATACCCTGACCATATTTGGTCAGGGTAACTATAAAATATCGTATCGTACCGATATGCACATTTGTCTAAAAAAGTATACTTTTTGAATATTCCGCAAAAACAAGGAGAAAACCGACATGCACGTGGAAGTGGTCATCCCCGCGTACCAGCCGGACGAACGGCTGTCGCGCTATGTCGCCGATCTGAAAGCATCCGGCTTCACCGCGATTACGGTGGTGGACGACGGAGGCGGTCCCGCCTATGCGGCGTTGTTTGATGCGCTGGAACGGGAAGGGTGCCGGGTGCTGCGGCACGAAGTCAACCGCGGTAAAGGCGCCGCACTGAAAACCGCTTTCCGCCTGCTGGAGGCCGACCCGGATCTGGACGCGGTGGTCACCGCAGATTGTGACGGCCAGCATACCGCCGAGGACGTACGGCTGGTGGTGGAGGGACTCAAAAAGGCGCCGGATACGCTGGTGCTGGCTCAGCGCCGCTTTGATAAAAACACCCCGAAGCGCTCGCTCGCGGGCAATCGGGCGACCAGCTTTGCGCTGCGGGTGCTGTACGACATTTGTCTGCCGGACACCCAGACGGGTCTGCGCGGCATCCCGGCCGGGATGCTGTCCGAACTGGCCGAATTAAAAGGGGACCGCTACGATTACGAGCTGAATATGCTCATGTGGGCAAAGCGCAGCGCCGTGGAGTTCACCCAGATTCCGATTGAAGCGCTGTATTTCGATAACAATGAGGGCAGCCACTACCGCACCCTGGCGGATTCGCTGCCGATTTTGTTCCGGATTCTCAGCGGCGCCCTCCATTACAGTTTTTCGGCGGTATTGTCTGCCGTGGCGGACGTGCTGGTGTACTGCCTGCTGGTCAAGCTGCTGTTTGCCGCCTGGCCGCTCGGATCAAGGGTGCTTGTCGCGGCGGTGATCGCCCGTACGGCGTCCAGCATGGTCAATTATCTGTGCAATCGCCGCCTGCCAACCGCTCAGAACCGTGGGATCAGCGGAACCATCTGGAAATACTACTGTCTGTGGGCGGTACAGCTGGTGGTGAGTATCACCGGTACCACCCTGCTGTGCGAATTTGCGGGCATGGGCGAAATGCTCGCCAAGCTGCTGACCGACCTGCTGCTGGCGCTGGCCAGCTATCAGGTGCAGCTGCGCTGGGTGTTCGCCAAAAGCAAACGCAAAATCCACCCAAAGCCCAAGGATGATCCCGCCTCTTGAATCAGGAAAGGAGCCAACGCTGTTATGTCTAAAACGCCGCGCTGGAACGGCTTCGGCCGTACACTCAAGCGCTGCGCCAAGGGTATGCTGCGCTACCGCGTCGTGCATCAGACGCCGCTGCCGGAGCAGCCCTGTGTATATGTGGTGCATCATCAAAACCTGTTCGGGCCGATCCACGCGGTGGCGTGCCTGCCGGAGTCGCATATGTGGGTATACTGGAAATTCTGCCGGCGGAAATCCTGCTTTGACCAGTATTATCACTATACCTTCACACAGCGGTTCGGCTGGCCGAAGCCAGCCGCCGCAGTGGTTTCGGGCGTGCTTTCGCTGGTGATCCCCGGGCTGTTTTCCGCTATCGGCGCCGTGCCGGTCTATCGCAGCGACACCCGCCTGCGCCAGACCATGCGCACCTCAGTGGATCTGCTGTCGGAAGGACACAGCATCGTGCTGTGTCCGGACGTGGATTACCAAAGCAAAAGCGCTTTTATAGGCGAGACCTATGCCGGATTTGCGGGCATAGCAGGCATGACCCGCTCGCACAGCGGCGTGGATGTCGCTTTTATTCCGGTGCACTGCAGTCGGGAGGAAAAAACCATTTATACCGGCACACCGATCTACTGTGCCGAAGGCCGTGCCGGCAGGCAGGCCTGCGCACAGCAGATCGCCCGGGCGCTAAACGGGATGGCCGGCGCCCGGCAGGAAGAGACGGCCGCTGCGTGCGAGGTGCCGGAGCAGGCCGAAACCTGAGCCGGCCACCGGACCGGTGACTGCCTTTTCCCACAATAAAAAGAAGGCCGCGGCAAACGGTTTTATTTGCCGCGGCCTTCTTTTTTCATTTGTTTGTCCGCCTGTATCGGTTGCCAGCTCACTCCCCACTGGCAGCAAGTTGCGTGCCAACATCGCGTTTGAGCTGCTCCCAGGCGTCCTCATGCTCCACATAATACAACGGGCACAGCTTGCCGGTCACGTCGTAGTGCCGAATCAGGTTCTCCTCGTCCAGCTGCAGCTCCTCACACAGCCAAGCCGCCAGTCGGATCAGCGCCGCATAGGTTTCTTCGCTGAATTTTCCCGTTTCGTCGGGATGGCATACTTCAATCGATATGGTGTCGATGTTGCGCTGATTGGTGGCAGCAGATTTTTCATACAGCGGCAGGCACTGCACGATCTCGCCGTCGAGCCCGACGATAAAATGAGAGCAGACCTCCACCCCCGGCTGGTTGAAATAGCTGCGGTTGCCCATCGCGGAGGTGCCGGGATTGCCGACGTAATGGATCGCGATATCCCGTACCACCGGAATTGTCTCCCCGGTGCGCGCGTCGCCGTCCGGATCGAGGAATGCCTGCTCGATCCAGGCGGGGCTTTCGATCTTCGTCAGATCAACCCGCGGCTGCCGCGTACACTTGACCAGCAGCCCGGCCGCTGCCGCAAATACCGCCAGTATGCCGAAAAACATACACCATCGCCGTATCTGTCTGCGGCGGCGCCGTTTCTCCCGCTGCAGGCGGTTGGCCCGTATCGCCGCGGCCGTATACGGATCATACCGCTTCCCTTCATCCCGCATCGCCATCCCTCCCGGACCACCGCATATGCGGCGCTGTGTTATTTTCTGCCGGCTGCCATTCTGCCGTCCATGGCATCCCCTCAAAGGTCTATGCCGGAAATTCCACCGAAATCCCACTTTTTTAAAATCCATCGATCGGCCGTACCAGCCGCACCACTTCAGTCATACGCGGACAAAAATGCCCCGCCAAATGGCGAGGCATTTTAAAGGCCGACTTATGCTGCATCCTTCTCAAAATTCTTTGGGCTGCACTTTTTAATCGCGGAGTCATCCGGCGTCCAAGTCTTGCCGAGTTCCTCGATCACCGGATCCATCAGCTCGTCATAGGCGTCGCTCTTCTCTTTAGAAATGATCGACTCGCGGTTTTCCTTGTAGAAATCCTCGCGCCCCTCGCCCTCTTCGGGATCCAGCCGCAGAATCAGCGCCGCGGTCAGCTTGGTCGCGCTTTTCTTGTATTCCACCCGCTTGGCTTCATTCACATTGACCGACTGCACCGCCTTGACAAAATCCTCGTCGGTGTAGGTCTTCGCGTCGATATCCTTGCGGTTCGGATCCTTGACTTCCTCTTCATCATCGCCGCTGTCGTCGGCATCCTCATCGCCGTCCGCCGCCGTTGTAGTCGTGGTTGTGGGCGCCTCAGTGGTCGTGGTTGTCGTGGTGGCGTCGTCGCCGTCGGCATCGTCATCCTTGTCGGCGGCCTTTTCGTCCTCATTGTATTTCTCGATTGCCTTATCGAAATCGCCGGTTTCGTTGTAGATTTCCAGATAACCGTCCAGCCGGTCGTAGACCTTCTGTTTTTCCTCGTCGCTGAGTTCCTTGCCGTCGTCGTCGGTCAGCGGGATCTCAATGACCTTGTAGCTCAGATAGTTGTCGGTGAAATACTTCCGGATTTCCTCCTCCGGCATCATGAAGGGCGCCTCGGGATTGGTCTCGCCGTCGTAGAGGCCGTAGAACAGCGCGTTGTCGTTGAGCTGCACAGCACGATAGGCGGCCGCAAAATGCTCCTTGCTGATACCGAGCTTGAGCAGATCGTCCGCACCGTACTGATTCAGCTGGGTGTTCACCTCGTCGATATCCTCCTGACTCGGGGAAATGCCGTACTCGGTGAGCTTGTTTTCCAGCGCGCGCTGGCGGATCATCATGTCCTTGGCCAGCTGCTTGATATAGGCCTCCAGCTTGAGCGTGGGGGCATCCTCTTCTTCGCCGTAGGGCAGTTCCAGATCCCACACGTCTTTAACCGTGCTGCCGCCCTGCATGCTCTGCATATAGAGGTAGTACTGTGCCTGCTGCATAACCTGGCTGTACGCAAGATAGAGATAGGCCAGGTATTCACCCGTTTCGTACTGCTGGCCGTCGAGGGTAACGGCGTATTTCGGCGTCGAGCAGCCGGATGCGAGCAGCGTTCCCATCACCAGAACCGCAGTCAGTACGGCGCATAACGCCCGCTTAAGCTTTAACATCGCACATTTCCTCCTTGAAAAACCGGCTTCAAGCCGGTCACAACCGCCGCCGGGGCAGTTTTGACACCTATTATACATGCTTTGAGACCTTTTGTAAACTCCAAATTCGGGAGATTTGCCCGCCGCTCCCCGTTTATACACGCAGGAATTTCCCCTTTACGGACGGCCCCGCGGCAAAAATGGTGGAAAACTCTGTGGAAATGGTGGAGTATTTGCGGCTTTTCAGCCGCAATGTAAAGGATCGGTAAACGTTCTGTTATACATTTCGTAAATCTTCTCTTGTCAACAATCCTGAATTCACTTTTTCAATATCGGACAAGAACGGCAAGATGCCACTATTTTTTTTCGCCCGTATGTGCTATAATGGGACACGGAATTGCCGGCAGGCGAAAAGTGCGGCCGGCGGAAAAACATCGTCAGGAGAAAGGAAGATCGTATTCATGGACGCTGCCTCCAAGAAGCGGCTGTCGGCGCTGGCCACCCGCATCCGCATGCTGGTCATCGAGGGCACGTATAATGCCAAAAGCGGACATCCGGGCGGATCGTTGTCGATCGCCGATACCCTAGCCTATCTGTATTTTCAGGAGATGCAGGTGGATCCCGCACAGCCGAAATGGTCGGAGCGCGACCGTCTGGTGCTGTCGAAAGGGCATACCGCCCCGGCGCTGTACGGCGCGCTGGCGCTCAAAGGCTTTTTCCCGGAGGAGGAGATCCGCTCGCTGCGCCATACCGGCGCAATGCTGCAGGGTCATCCCGACATGAAGGGCACCCCCGGCGTGGACATGTCCACAGGCTCGCTCGGCCAGGGCATCTCGGCGGCGGCTGGCATGGCGCTCGCCGGCAAGCTGGACGGCGCGGACTATCGTGTGTACGCGATCCTCGGCGACGGCGAGATCGAAGAGGGCCAGGTCTGGGAAGCGGCGATGTTTGCCGCACATAAAAAGCTGGATAACCTGTGCCTGGTGATCGACAATAATGATCTGCAGATCGACGGCACGCTCGAGGAGGTCAATTCCCCGTACCCGATCCCGGAAAAATTTGCGGCCTTCGGCTTTAACGTCGTGGAGATCGACGCGCATGATTTTGATCAGATCGAAGCGGCGTTTGCGGCGGCGCGCGCCTGCAAGGGCAAGCCGACCGCGATCGTGCAGAAATCGGTCAAGGGCAAGGGCGTGTCCTTTATGGAGAATCAGGTCGGCTGGCACGGCAGTGCTCCGAATCAGGAGCAGTACGCGCAGGCGATGGAAGAACTGAAAGCCGAGCTTGCCAAATATGAGGAGGAATAGGCATGTCTGACGTGATCAAAAAAGCGACCCGTGACTCCTACGGCGCAGCGCTGGTGGAGCTCGGCGCCGAATACGATAACCTCGTGGTGCTGGATGCGGACCTGGCTGCCGCCACCAAGACCGGCGGCTTCCGCAAGGCGTATCCGGACCGGTTTTTCGACTGCGGCATCGCTGAAGGCAATATGATGGGCGTAGCGGCCGGCCTGGCGGCCGCCGGCAAGATCGTGTTTGCTTCGTCCTTTGCGATGTTTGCGGCCGGCCGTGCATTTGAGCAGGTGCGCAACTCCATCGGCTACCCGCACCTGAACGTCAAAATCGGCGCAACCCACGCAGGAATCTCGGTCGGCGAGGACGGTGCAACCCATCAGTGCTGCGAGGATATTGCGCTCATGCGCACCATTCCCGGCATGACCATCCTGAATCCGGCCGACGATAACGAGGCGAAGCAGGCGGTGCGCGCGGCAGTGGAGATGAACGGCCCGGTGTACCTGCGGTTCGGCCGCCTGGCGGTGCCGGTGGTCACCCCTGCGGATTATACCTTTAAGATCGGTAAAGGCGCGGTGCTCCGGGATGGTAAGGATGTAACCATCGTCGCGACCGGTCTGATGGTCGGCGAAGCGCTGACTGCGGCAGAGCAGCTCGCTGGCGAAGGCATTTCGGCGCGGGTGATCAATATGGCGACCATTAAGCCGATCGACCGCGATATTCTGGTCGAGGCGGCGCGGGATACCGGTGCGCTGGTAACGGCGGAAGAGCATAGCATCATCGGCGGCCTGGGCAGCGCGGTGGCGGAGGTCATCTGCGAAACGCTGCCGGTACCGGTGCTGCGGGTGGGCGTCAACGATACCTTCGGTTCGTCCGGCCCGGCGCTGGAGCTGCTGAAAAAGTACGGCCTGTGCGCAGAGAATATCGCGGCGCACGTCAAAGAGGCGTATCGCCTGAAAAAGTAAAGGTGACAAAAAAAGCCGGCGCGGTAAAACCGCGCCGGCTTTTTATACCGATGAAGG
>CAJKBW010000093.1 GCA_905198295.1 uncultured Oscillospiraceae bacterium
CGTTTCCCGCGTCCAGTATTCTCCTGATACCAGCTCATAACAACTCAGATGTTCCCAATATTCTTCCAGCACATACCGCCCCGTACAATGGAACGCATTCAGCGCCGCCAAAAGCAGCATCGTGCTATCATTTCCTCCGTTAAATGCCTGGGCAGCGACTTTCGCCAGATCGTTCATAAGTGAAATATTCCCGTCATAGGAAAACGCATTGAGTACCCGCAGCGGAGAATCGATCCACAGGATTTCGCATTCCCCGAATGTCTTGACACCCAGGCACTCCCGCACCGCCCGGAGCTGCTCATCTGTCTGCGGCAGCTTGAGGACATAGGGTTCCTCCCCGGACTGGTACGTCAAATCCGAATGCAGGGCAACCCGTATCATAGCCATCTGCCACTTATTTTCCTGAGCTTGTTCCCTATCCATAGGATCGGATCCCATGTTACATCCCTCCCAGCGTGTAGGCGTGTCCCATATATTTGCTGTACAGCTCCGGGACAGCTTTCTGGAGATCGGCAGCCGTCCAGTTCCATTTCCGGCCCGGTGATTTCTCAAATTCCAGTTCCGCCTTCATTTCTTTCTTCTCCTGGTCACTCAGCGGATTGGCTTCTGCCGCGTCATATACGTTATAGGGACGCAGCTGTCCCCTTACCAGCTGATACAGGCTCTTAATGGCTGGCTCCTTCGAATCGGCAAGGGGATCGGTATAGGCGCAGTGGTATTTGAGGATATGCTCCACCAGTTCCCTACCTTTTGGCTTGAGCTCGAAGTATTCATTCGTGCCGATTTCTTGGATGCTTTTCTGCTCCAGCAGGGATTTGACCTCGTAAGCGTAGGAGCCGATATAGCCGTAGAGTTCAAACTGGGTGTAATAGCTTTCCTGTGGGATATCCAATTCCGCCAGGGAGTCTGCGCACTTCAAAGCCTTGCGATATACCTCCTGCCCCTGTGATACCAGCCAGGCCCGAAAGTCAGTGAACCCGTCGTCTGAGGTGCCGTCGTTGATGGCCACGGCCGCCGCCACAAGGTTCGGCGTATCAGCCAAGTCCATATACCATCTCAAATAATTATGAAAGCCGATGATCTCTTGCAGGGGAAGCTGCAGCAGCTTTTCCTGCGTGGTGAGCAGGATGCTGTCCTGATTCCAGGATTCTGCTTCTCGATTGACTTCATCGATTAGGCTCCAAAACTCTTTGTGGTTCATTGTCCGACCTCCGTTTTTGTTCTGCTGTCACATGCCGCCAGCCCATACCGGCGGATGGTCATGGCCTCGCAGACCAGCTCAAACAACTGTGTGGATACGAGTTCTCTGTCTGCTAGGTCACGGATGGTGATATGCTTGGTTCCACAATACAAATCCTTAGCCGTCATATACAAGGTATAGGCGTCCGGGCTGATGTCTCCAAGTCTTACCCCCTGGAACTGGACCCCTGTTCTATGGGCATACGGCTGAACACGCCGCCACAGGCGGCAGTCCGCTGTCAGAAGATACAGGACACACAGCAGATCCGCTGCGGGGTTCTTCCTTTTTCGCACTTCTCTTTCAAACAGTTCTTTGTGATGCATTCCACGGTATGTCACAGTGCTGCTCTCCCTTTCCTGTCGATATTCCTGAAATCGCTGGAGAAATTCCGGGTTGCGGATATACCGCATCGTGTCCCGCATCAGCTTATTGTGGCTTGTACTAGCAGGCGTTTCCTCCGAAATGTGAATCAAAAGGCCGCTGGACGGCGGTGGAAAATGGGGAATCTGCGTCATCATTTTTTCCAGCCGGAGCAGGTCCGGATCAATCATGAAATACATGTGGCTCCCTCCTTTCAGCGCGCTAGAGCAGACACAGGCCGTCCTGTCCAAAGGACGGCGGCTCGGTCTCCAGTTCCGGATACCCATTGCTCAACTTTTCCGTAAGGCTTTCCAGACGCTGTTCCTGTTCATAGGTCAGCGTTTCGCAGCTGTGCCGGGTATACTCCAAGGCGGCATACAGGTCGGCCGCTTCCTGTAAAGCAAACAGGTGATTTTTATCCACCAGGCCGGCACGGGTGATAAAGGATTTCTTTGCGTAGGCATAGTCCGAAGAATAGTCCCCCCAGTCTGCATAGCTGTGGGCCGCATTTGTTCTCCAAGTGGAAAACATAAAGCCATGTTCTTTACTGTACATGCCACCAAGGATAGTGCCCCCATATTCCGCCAGTTTCCGGTATTGCCGGATGCCTTCGATTTCCATAGGCGGGGAAGACTCGTACAGCCCCGTATATTCCCGGATAGCGGCGGCGGCCTTTTTGACAACGTCCAGCTTTTCCTCTCTTTCCGATGAGGAAAATTTGCCGTTATATGACAAGAAGCCCTGCCGGTCCTGCCAGCAAAGGGCTTCTTTCTGATAGGTGATATAAAGCGTTTCATCGGTCGCGTCCATCCGCCCCTCGCAGCCAAGCTGCGGCAGCTTTCGAATCAGTTCCTGCTGATATATCGTCATTTTTTATCTCTCCTGATCAATTCCAACCGTATCCGTTTCTTTATGCGATCCATTTGGATTTTCTCCTATTAATTTAATACAGCGGGTCAAAAAAAGCCCGCGGCTTTTGAAAGCCACGGGCTGTAGATCATTTTCTATTCTCTGTGTTAGGGCATCCCTATGCCGTCCTCCGCACACTTTTTTGGCGCAGCCTTTTGGAGCAGGAACACATCGCAGGCCAATACTATTGTGAAATGGAAAAAAGTATGCTCCGAAATTTTGACAAGGTTATAACGGATGAGCGGTATCCGGCTATCGTCCAAGCCATCGGTGATAAAACAGATATGGAGAGGCTGGATACCCTGATTGCAGAACGGCTGCTGAGGGTAAAGCCCATGGATGTGTTTCTACAGATTTATCATCGGTTCCCTTCTCTCCCGGGATATTCAGACCGACCACACCATTCTGCAACTTCTGCTGGACCTGGCGGACGAGTAGGAAAGCGAACATAATCTGGTTGCAAAGGGCAGGCGGCTTATCAGTCGCCTGCCCTTTTGCGCTGCGTTCTGAAAATACTGTCTGAATGAGCACCCATTTCTGGTTATTCGACAGTTTCCATACCTGCCAAAAGGCTGATGGACTTTTTCATTCCATCAGCCTTTTTGACCCCGATTTTGTGTCCACGTTAGTTCAAATCTCCTCACTTCCTGAAAATCGACCCTTCGGATCTATAAAATTCACCCTGAACTTTTCTCCCCAAAAACGCCAAAAAGCCCGATTTTATCGGGCTTTTTGGCAGGCGATCTTTTTTGTATCACCTTTCTGGTGAGCCATCGGGGATTCGAACCCCGGACACCCTGATTAAAAGTCAGGTGCTCTGCCAACTGAGCTAATGGCTCGTCTTAAATACTGCCTTGCTATTATAGCCAACCGTCCTGCAATTGTCAAGTAAAACCTTACCAAAAGACAAAAAAACTTGTACGGCATCCGGTGCAGAACGGTACGCCGTACAAGTTTTCGAAAATCATTTCCCCAATATCACCCTTTGGGATACCCCATCCAGGTCCAGAAATCCGGTTTTTCGGCAAACGGACGCAGACACAGCGAAAAATGAAAATCCTTATCGGAAAAACGATATTTTTCCAGCAGATCCGGCCCGCAGCTCGCCGAACCGATGCCGGCCTGTTTATAGTCGGCGCACAGTACCGTCTTTTCGCTCGGCGGCAGCTCCCAGTCATGGCCGGCCGCGGTCAGTTCCGCCGCCGTATACGGCAGTGCGGAAAACGAAAACGCACGGGAAGAACCGACGAACAGGCCGGCGCCGTCCCGATCATAGACAGCGCCCCATTCCGTACCGCAATGGCTGCCGGTTTCCTGCGGACGAATATACGGCTGACCGTTTTCCCTGACCGGCACGATATACTGTCCCTTTGCCGCGCCGGCACGCTTATCCACATAGCTTTCCTGCGGCCCGAAGCCAAAAAACTCTGCCGTATCCATCCGGCCATCCAGCTCCAGCTGCAGGCCAAAACGCGGCAGGCATTCGACCCATTCGCCCACGCGCACGTCACTTGCCATCGCCAGCGCGCCGTTTCCGTCCACATGCCAGCTCACCGACAGACGCACCGGACTGCGCAGCATTACTGCGGTCAGCGCCATATCCACCGCCAAACTGACGCCATTCTTTTCCCGGCGGACATCCACGGCATACACGCGCGGTACAACGCGATCCAGACCGCAGCGCTTCCAGATGTCCTTCACACGGCTGTCGTTATCGGTCGGAGCGCGCCAGACGATAAACGACGCGGGCGCTTTCAGCAGCTCCCTCCCAGCGTAGACCAGACTATCAAAAGCCCCCGTCACCGTGTTAAACCGATAAGCAAAACGTTCCCCGTGCAAAAGGACCGTTTCTTCCGTCTCCTCCGCTTCAACACAACCGGACGATGCGCGCATCGGTGACACAGGCACATCCGCCGGCAGGGCAAACTGCCGGAAGCCCAGCTCATCCCCCCGGCCCCACCAGGCGGTATCCTCCGGCGCGGCAAACGACAACCGGACAAAGCACCGGCCATCCTCCGGCAGCGCGTACGGCAGGCGGATTTCCTCCGCTTCGCCGGGCAGCATATCCGGAACCGCAAAATCCCCTTCGGCGGCAATCTTACCGTTCCGGGTCACCTCCCACCGGCCGAGAAGTGCGGCAGGCGAGGTGAACTGCAGACGGTTGATCAGCCGGAAGTAACCCCGACCGGCATCGACTTCTTCCACATCCACCGGACAGAGGACATTTTTCAGCTCAAGCAGACCGGTATGCGGGCGGCGGTCCGGCCACACCAGGCCGTCGCAGCAGAAATTATTGTCGTTGGGCCAGTCGCCCCAATCGCCGCCATAACCATACCGCGGCGGATTCTCCCCGGCATCTATCGGCACGCTGTGGTCACACCATTCCCACACAAAACCGCCGCACAGCTGCGGCCGGTTCCACATCAGCTGCCAGTATTCCTGCAGATCACCCGGACCGTTGCCCATCGCATGGCAGTATTCGCAGAGCACCAGCGGCCGCTTTTCCTTCTCCTCCAAGGGGAATTCCCGCACATACTCAAGCGGCGGATACATATTGCTGACCACATCCGCCATGCTGTCGTCACACGACGGGCCGGCATGTACCCCCTCATAATGAGTCAGGCGGGACGGGTCGCGCTCCTTGAGCCATTGCAGCGCCCGGCGCAGCACCGGCCCGTACCCGGATTCATTGCCGATCGACCAGATCACCACGCTCGTGCGGTTTTTATCCCGCTCCACCAGACGGCGCTGCCGGTCGATTACCGCTTTCTCAAAAGCCGGGTCATTGGCAATCAGGTTGAAATCTCCTGCCGGCTGAACGCCGTGGCATTCCAGATCCGCCTCGGCAATCAAATACAGCCCCAGCTCATCGCACAGCTGTGGAAAGCGCGGATCGTTCGGATAGTGCGAGGTGCGCACGGCATTGATATTGTGCCGCTTCATCAGCAAAAGGTCCCGGCGAATATGTTCAACCGATACGGCATAGCCGGTATACGGATCGCTGTCGTGTCGGTTGACCCCCTTGAATTTAAGCGGTTTGCCGTTGAGCAGCACCACGCTGTCCCGGACCGTGATTTCCCGGATGCCGATTTTCTCCGCCATCCATTCGCCGTTATAGCCGATCGTGAGCGTATACAGCTGCGGCTGCTCCGCGTTCCAAAGCACCGGATTCGGCAGGAAGAAGCGCACGGCGCCGCCCTGCACCCGCCCGTCGCCGCAGGCGCTGCCGTCCGGAGCGGTCAGGCGGAAAACACAGTCCGCGGCATCCGCGCCCTCCACTGTGCAGGAAATCTCCGCCGCACTGCCGTGCAGGCGGGTGGATACCTGGTAATCCCGCAGATGCTGCTGCGGACGGGAGAGCAGATAAACGTCGCGGAAAATGCCGGACAGGCGGATCTTATCCTGATCCTCCAAATAGGTGCCGTCACACCATTTGAGCACCAGCACCGCGATCCGGTTGACGCCCGGATGCACGAACGCGGTAACGTCAAACTCGCTTGTGGAATGCGACACCTGGCTGTAACCAACAAAGGCGCCGTTGATCCACAGATAAAAACAGGAGTCCACCCCTTCAAAAACGAGATACCGTTTCTGTGCGTCATCCTCCACCGTGAATTCCCGCCAGAAAGCCCCGGCAGGGTTATCCACCGGCACATACGGCGGATCATACGGAATTGGATAATTGACGTTGGTATAGTTGGGTCGGTCGGTTTCCGGCAGGCCGTAAAGCTGCCAGTTGCCCGGAACCGGCACTGTCCCCGCCGCCTCGAGGCCGTTTTGCGGGAAGTCCTCGGGCACCAGCCCCGGACGGGCAAAAAAGCGGAACTGCCATTCGCCGGACAGCAGGGAAAAACGCGGGGAGGTTTCCCGGCGTCCGCTCTTTGCGGCATCCTCCTTATCAAAAGGGATAAAATAGGCGCGCGGTTCTTCACAGCCCACATGCAGGGCAGACAAATCTTCATGATATCCCGGCAAACGCATGATCATCATTCCTTCCTTAACAGCTGCGCAAACACCTACACCCCGATCCTTTACCGGACAATCCGGGTGGTTGTGCCCTCCCCTTCGGCTATGCATCAGTTTTAGCTCATTATAGCGGAGTCAACGGCAAAAGTCTTGCGGTAAAATTCATAAACTTCTCTGCTTTTTTCTGGATACTATCACCGAAAAACGCCCGCCTTTTTCCTGCCGGTTTTCACTTGTGTTTGTCGGTAAACCGCGGTATGATAAATACAGCAAGGAGGGAGCGCCCTATGAAAAATACCATGCTTGCCGCTGTCTATCACGGCACCGGCGACCTGCGTCTGGAAGAACGACCGCTGCCGGTGCTGCGTGAATCACGCGACGCCATCGTGCGGGTCACCCGCTCGACCATCTGCACCAGCGACCTGCATATCCTGCATGGCGCCGTCCCCCGTGCAAAACCCGGCATCATACTGGGGCATGAGTTCGTGGGCGAAATCGTGCAGGTGGGTGACGGGCTTTCTTCACTGCGTCCCGGTGACCGGGTGGCCGCCAACTGTGAAACCTTCTGCGGCGAATGCTGGTTCTGCCGGCGCGGCTATGTCAACAACTGCGAAAAAGGCGGATGGGAGCTCGGCTGCCGGATCGACGGCTGTCAGGCGGAATATGTGCGGGTGCCGTTTGCGGACACCGGTCTGACCCGGCTGCCGGACGGCGTTTCCGATGAGGATGCGCTGTTTCTCGGCGACATTCTGTCGAGCGCCTACTGGGGGGCACAACTCGCCGAAATCCGGGCAGGCGATACCGCTGTGGTCATCGGCGCGGGACCGGTCGGCCTGTGCGCGGCACAGTGCGCACGGCTGCTCGGCGCCGGCACTGTCGTTGTTCTGGAGCCGGATGCTTTTCGCCGGCAGACCGCTCTGGAAAACCGGCTGGCGGATTTTGCGCTCACCCCCGGCGAAGACGCCGTCCGGCAGATTTTCCGTCTGACCGAAGGCCGAGGCGCGGACGCGGTCATTGAAGCCGCCGGCGCTACGGACACGTTTTCCCTCGCCTGGCAGATCGCGCGGCCGAACGCGGTGGTCGCACTCGTAGCCATGTATGAGCAGCCGCAGATACTGCCGCTGCCGGAAATGTACGGCAAAAACCTCATTTTCAAAACCGGAGGCGTGGATGCCTGCTGCTGCGGTGAACTGCTCGATCACATTGCCGCCGGTCGGCTGCACACCGGTTTCCTTATCACCCACCGTGCGCCGCTCGCTGAAATTACCGAGGGCTACCGCATCTTCGGCGGACGGCTGGATCACTGCATCAAATGGGTGGTCACTCCGTAAAAACAGAAAACGAATTTTTATTTACATCCGCCGGCAAAAATGCTATGATAAAATTGTCAATCTTAAGGGATTCCGGCGGCGCCGGGATACGAAAAGGAAGGATAAATCAGCGTATGGAACACTATTTTCATCCGGAAATCGAATGTGCCTCACGCGACCAGATCCGCGCATGGCAGGATGAGCGTCTGGTCAAAACGGTTCGCCGCGTTTACGATAACGTAGCCTATTACCGCCGCCTGATGGACGAAAAGGGCGTACAGCCCGGCGACATCAAGTCGGTGGACGACCTGCATCTGCTGCCCTTTCTGACCAAGGACGACCTGCGCGATGCCTATCCTTACGGCCTGCTCGCCGCTCCGCTGCGGGACTGCGTGCGTATCCAGTCCACCAGCGGCACCACCGGCCGCCGGGTGGTCGCCTTTTACACACAGCACGATATCGATCTCTGGGAGGACTGCTGCGCGCGTGCCATCGTCGCCGCCGGCGGCACGCCGGATGACGTGGTGCATGTCTGCTATGGCTACGGCCTGTTTACCGGCGGCCCCGGTCTTAACGGCGGTTCCCACAAGCTGGGTTCGCTGACCCTGCCGATGTCCTCCGGCAACACCGAGCGTCAGATTCAGTTCATGTGCGACCTCGGTTCCACCATCCTGTGCTGCACCCCCTCTTACGCCGCTTATCTGGCCGAGTCCATCTGCGAACGCGGACTGCAGGATAAAATCAAGCTGAAGGCCGGTATCTTCGGCGCTGAGGCCTGGAGCGAGGAAATGCGCCGCGACATCGAGGAAAAACTCCACATCAAGGCATACGACATCTACGGCCTGACCGAAATTTCCGGTCCCGGCGTATCCTTTGAATGCAGCGCCCAGACCGGCATGCATATCAATGAAGACCATTTCATCGCCGAAATCATCGATCCGGTTACCGGCGAGGTGCTGCCGGACGGCGAAAAGGGTGAACTCGTATTCACCAGCATCACCAAGGAGGCTTTCCCCCTGCTGCGCTACCGCACCCGCGATATCTGTGTGCTCACCCGTGAGAAATGCTCCTGCGGGCGCACCCATGTCAAGATGTCCAAGCCGATGGGACGCAGCGACGATATGCTGATCGTCAAGGGCGTCAACGTTTTCCCGTCCCAGATCGAAACGGTGTTGCTCAATAAGGGCTATCCGGCCAACTACCAGATTATCGTCAGCCGGGAAAACAACAGCGACCGGCTCGAGGTTCAGGTCGAAATGACCCCCGAAATGTTCTCCGATGCGGTCAGCGAAATCTCCCGCCGGGAAAAGGAACTCATCGAATCGCTCAAGGCGATGCTCGGCATCTACGCCGTTGTCAAGCTGGTCGCCCCCAAGACCATCACCCGCAGCGAGGGCAAAGCGGTCCGCGTGATCGATCAGCGCCATTTGTATTGAGAAAGAGGTGTACTGCATGACGGTCAAACAGATTTCCGTATTCCTCGAAAACAAACCGGGAAAACTGGCTGCGTTTACCGAGGTTCTGCGGCAGAACAACATCAATATGCGCGCGATGTCCATCGCAGAAGCGCCGGACTTCGGCATCGCCCGCATCATTGTGGACGATTCCTACCACGCCGTATGCGTGCTCAAAGAAGCCGGATACGTCTTTTCCATCACTCCTGTGCTCGCCGTCGGCATCCCGGACGAAGCCGGCAGCCTTTTCCGCATCCTGAACATCCTGGGGGAAAATGGCATCAACGTGGAGTATACCTATGCCTTTACCAGCCGTGCAAAGGACCGCGCCTATATGATTTTCCGCGTAGCCGATAACGATAAGGCTATCGAGGTACTCTCGCAGCACAACATCCAGCTAATCTGTCAGGACGAAATGTAATTTTTTTATTTTCCAGATAAACAGTCGGAGCTGATTACCAGCTCCGACTGTTTTTATCTGTAAGGTTCCGACACCGGCCTGTGCGGCAGAATACCAAAACCGTGCATGTTTTTGTGTGTATTTTTCACATGCCATTTCCTTTTGTCTGTGAATACATATCGCTTATCTGCGTATTTTCATTCATTATTTTTGTCGTTGCTGTCAGCAAATTCATTGCTTTTCGTGTCATTTAATGAATGCCATTCATTTTTTTGCACAAAGAGGGAGTTTTTTTAATTTTTTTACGTTGAATACACATAACGACTTCCTCAAATCGAATTTAACGGTATAATGAAAAAATGTGAGGAGTGATGACGATTGGAGAGGCTTACCAAAATACGCCAAGCACGAAAGCTGACACAAAAACAGTTAGCGAAAAAGCTCAACGTTGACCAAACCACGATCAGTGCCTATGAGAAAGGACGTGGCCTGCCCAATTCCGATATGCTTATCAAGCTGAGCAAAGAACTGCATATTTCTGCCGATTATCTCATTGGATTATCGGATTTTCCGGGCATTCCCGAAATTGGCACGCCTAACTACATACCGTTTTACCGCTCTGTACTTGATGGCATAGGGCAGGGAGAACCGCTTGGGTATGAGGTTATTCCGATATCCGCAGTTTCCAAGGACCGGAGTTTCATCGGCATACAGATACAGGACGACAGCATGTTCCCGCTGTATCTGCCCGGCGATATTATCCTTGTGGAAAAGAGTGCCCGCATCCGAAAGGGAATGTATGGCTTGTTTACCATCGAGCTTGACGGACACCGGGAAAATGTCCTGCGGCAATATTTCAGTACGCCTTCTGAAATTATCCTGCGGGCCACAAAAATCGATATCGAACCGCTCATCTTTACGCATGCCGAATGCAAAAGACACTGCGTATCCCTGGTGGGACCGGTATTTCAGCTCATCCGGCGTACCGAATTGGAGTACTGAACGCAGACTTCATCCGGTACCCGGATGTCCTCGGCAGACACTGGAAAAAAATTGCGAATAAATGCAATTTTCCACTTGACTTTTGGTTTTCCATATGTTAAATTATAAGGCGTCGCCACAAAAGGTCAATTACATGGGGGTATAGCTCAGCTGGGAGAG
>CAJKBW010000094.1 GCA_905198295.1 uncultured Oscillospiraceae bacterium
GTCATCCCGCGTCCGCACGGCGATGTCGAAAAGCTGCTGCCTGTCCTGAAGTAATCCGCGTACGAATCTGAAGGAAAGGCAGGTAACGGCAGATGGAAAAAGCCATTGCTCTGCTGGAAGTACAAGCCATGGTGGCTGCGATAGCAGGACTGGACGCCATGCTCAAGGCGGCGGACGTGCGGCTGATCCATGTGGAGAAGCGGCTGGGCGGCCGGCTGGTCACGATTGTGGTGGACGGAACGATATCCGATGTTACTGCCGCGGCACAGGCGGGCAAAGCCGCGGCCGCTCAGGTGGGCAAGGTGAAGCTGTGTGAGGTGATCGCCCGCCCGCATCCGCAGATCACCAAATTCCTGTATACCGATTGAAGTGAAACAGGAAAGGAATGAGTCTTAACATGGCGGAGGAAACCAAGAAGCCGGCGGCGCCGGCGCAGACAAAAAAGACGCCGGCGAAAAAGCCGGCAGCCGCTGCGGCGAAGCCCGCCGCGCCGGTGACTACAACGAAAAAGGAGAGTCGGACAATGGATATGGAAGCTTTGGGCATGGTGGAAACCCGCGGCCTGGTGGCGGCGATTGAAGCGGCTGATGCGATGGTGAAGGCGGCGAACGTGACGCTGATCGGTTCGGAAAAGATCGGATCCGGACTCGTGAGCATCATGGTGCGCGGCGATGTCGGCGCGGTGAAGGCGGCTGTGGAAGCCGGCGGCGCTGCGGCGTCCCGTCTGGGCGAAGTGATCGCGACCCATGTCATCCCGCGCCCGCACGGCGATGTCAACAAACTGCTGCCGGTTCTGAAATAAGGCGTAGATGTCTTTATTCCGGTTGATGTACTTTGGATAAGGAGGATATAACAATGGAAGCTCTGGGAATGGTGGAAACCCGTGGTCTGGTGGCGGCGATTGAGGCGGCCGATGCGATGGTGAAGGCGGCGAACGTGACGCTGATCGGTTCGGAAAAGATCGGATCCGGACTCGTGAGCATCATGGTGCGCGGCGATGTCGGCGCGGTGAAGGCGGCTGTGGAAGCCGGCGGCGCTGCGGCGTCCCGTCTGGGCGAAGTGATCGCGACCCACGTCATCCCGCGTCCGCACGGCGATGTCGAAAAGCTGCTGCCTGTCCTGAAGTAATTCCGGATCCGGCTGTATGGCTGCACGGAATCCCGGCGCGCCTGCGGGCGCGCCGGGGGCGCGTGCGCCTGTGAGGAAGTCCCGTCCGTTTTAACCCGGTTTGCGCAGGAAAAGGCGCCTGAATTTGCCAGTTCACAGGAAAACCTGTTTCGTGCATAGAGAATCCGGCCGCCTCATGCATGCGGCGGTCAAAAAATAGCGGGTGATGCCGACCGGCGTCACCGAAAGGAAGGATACCCATCATGAATGTGGATACCAAAGCTGTGGCGGATCTGGTCTGCCGCGTGTTGTCCGGCATGACCGAAACGGCGCAGGAGAAGACGGTGCCGATCGGGGTCTCCAACCGGCATATTCATCTGACCAGGGAGCACCTGGACATCCTTTTCGGCAAGGGGTATGAGCTGACGCCGCTCAAGGACCTGTCCCAGCCGGGGCAGTATGCCTGTAAGGAGCTGCTGACCATTGTCGGCCCGTCGCTGCGGCCGATCGAAAACGTGCGTGTGCTCGGCCCGCTGCGTAAGCAGTCGCAGGTGGAGATATCCCGCACCGATTCCTTTGTCCTGAAAGTGAAACCGCCGGTGCGTGAATCCGGCAAACTGGACGGTTCGGCCGGCATCACCATCATCGGTCCCAAAGGGGTGGTATCCCTCGCGGAGGGCTGCATCATCGCCAACCGGCATATCCACATGAGTGTGGAGGAAGGGGCTGCTTTCGGCCTGAAGGACGGCGATTACGTGACGGTGGAAGCGGACGGCGAGCGCCGCACCCGTTTTTACGACGTGCAGGTGCGGGTGAATGAGGCGTTCCGGCTGGAGATGCATATCGATACCGATGACGCGAATGCGGCCGGTATCGGCAACGGGGCAAAGGTGCGCATCGTCGAAGCGTAAACTAAGGGGAGTCCTGCCGGAGGCGGGAAGTAAGGAGTGTCATATATGCGCATGGGCAGAGTGGTGGGCAATATCGTGTCCACACGGAAAAACAGCAACATCGTGGGTTCTTCCATCCTGGAAGTGCGCCTGGTCGAGAACGGGAAGGAAACCGACAAGTATATGATTGCTATCGATAGCATGGGGGCCGGCATCGGGGAATACGTGCTGATCACCACCGGCAGCAGCGCGCGTCTGGCGCTGCCGAATACCTCGGCGCCGGTGGATGCAGTCATTGTCGGTATTGTGGACTGACGCATAAGAAAAAACTCCATCGGCCGGCAGCCGATGGAGGGGAAAGGCATGGTTTTGCGAAATGACGATCCAGGAAATAAAGGATATTCTGGCGGCGGCCGGCACAGTCGGCGCCGGCGGCGCGGGATTCCCGTCGGGCTTCAAGCTGGCGGAGGGCGCGGATACGCTGATCATCAACGCCGCGGAGTGTGAGCCGCTGCTGTATACCGACTATGTGCTGATGAAACGGCATATGGATCGGGTCACCGGCGGCGCGGAGCTGATGATGGAAGCGGCCGGCATCAAGCGCGGGTATCTCGGCGTGAAGAAGCATACGGCTGAACGGCTGGGCCTTGTGCACGATCAGTCGATTTCGGAGCATATCCGGGTGTATGCGCTGCCGGACGTTTACCCGATGGGCGATGAGATCATCCTGATTTATGAGGTGTTGCGCCGGGTGGTGCAGCCGGGTTCGCTGCCGCTGTCGGCCGGGGTGCTGGTGTTCAATGTGGAAACGCTGTGCAACGTGTATAAGGCGGTACATGATGGGGTGCCGGTAACCGAAAAGTGGGTGACCCTGGGCGGAAAGATCGCCCATCCGGTGGTGGTTAAGGTGCCGGTCGGCACCAAGGTCAGCACCCTGCTTGAAAAGCACCATATCACTGTGCCGGAGGACTGTGTGCTGCTCGACGGCGGTCCGGCGATGGGACCGGTGATCGACCCGAATAAAGCGGTGATCACCAAGACCACGAAGGGACTGCTGGTGCTGCCCAAAGAGATTCCGGCGGTCGTCAGTAAGCTCAGTCCCATGCGGGTACAGCTCAACCGGGCGACCTCCGCCTGCTGCCAGTGCACGCTGTGCACCGAAATGTGCCCGCGCGCGCTCATCGGCTACCCGCTCAAGCCGCATAAGACAGTGCGCAGCGTATCGGCTTATGTGACCGAGGATCCGAGCGACTACCTGACTGCGGCACTGTGCTGCAGCTGCGGTGTGTGCGAGCTGATGGCCTGCTGCCAGGGGATTAGTCCGCGCCGGGTGTATCAGGAAATCAAGGCAGAGATGGCGAAAAACGGCCTGCGCTATCAGTATAAGGGGCAGAACCCGATCGATCCGGAGCGGGATAACCGCATGGTCCCGGTGGAACGGTTCAAACAGCGCATCGGCGTTGCGCCGTTTGATACGGTGGCGGAATTCGAGCATTCGGATGGCTGGAAACCGGATACCATCGTGCTGCCGCTTAAGCAGCATGTCGGCGCGCCGGCAACCCCGCTGGTGACGGCCGGCGATACTGTGGCGGCCGGCCAGATGGTGGCAGGTGCCGCGAAAGGTATTTCGGCGTCGATCCATTCGTCCATTTCGGGCCGGGTGGTGTCGGTGGATAATAACGCAATTGTGATCAGCCGGTCCTGAGCCGGATAACGACGGAAAGGCGTGACAACTATGATTTATGCAGTCGGCGTGGTGGAGCTCAAAAGTATTGCCAAGGGCGTCGAAGCCTGTGACCATGCGCTGAAGGCGGCGAATATCCGGCTGGTGTCGGCACATGCGGCCTGCCCGGGCAAATATGAGATTGTGCTCACCGGCGAGCTGGCGGATGTCCAGACCGCGGTGGATATGACCCGTGAGCAGTATTCGCAGTATATTGTGGATGCGGTGATGATGGGACGGATCGACGAAACGGTGATCCGTGCGCTGCTCGGCGCGCAGAATACAGTGCAGCGGGAATCGCTCGGCATCATCGAGACGTTCTCGGCGGCGAGCGCGATCAAGGCGGCGGATACCGCGGTCAAGACGTCCAAAGTGGAGATTCTGGACCTGCGCGTGTCGCGCGGCATGGGCGGTAAGGGCGTCGTTATGCTCACCGGCGACGTCAGCGACGTGTCTGCGGCGGTGGAAGCCGGCGCGCAGTACGCCAAGGATCAGGGACTGTTCACCGGTTCTTCGGTGATCGCCGCGCCGCATGGCGAGCTGTGGGAATACCTGTAAAGACACGGAAAGTCATTCGCCTGCCGGACCGGTCGGTCCGGCAGGCGTTTTGTGTCTTCATGGCTTCTTAAGATTTTATCCCTTTCATTTTGCGACTTGCGTGGTACAATAACAGCATAGTAGCCGTTATTCGGCCGTTTGTGGTATACTGTATGACGGCGTATAGCAGAATTCCCGGCCCCGCGGGGGATCCGGAAGATAGGAGAGTCGGACGACATGGCGCAGACAATTTTGGTATGCGACGACGATAAGGAGATCGCGGGTGCAATCGATATTTACCTCACGGCGGAGGGCTACACCGTGCTGCAGGCGCATGACGGGCAGCAGGCGCTGGATATGCTGGAGAAGCACGAGGAGATTCAGCTGATTCTGATGGATATCATGATGCCGCGTCTGGACGGGATGCATGCGACGATCAAGATCCGTCAGACGCGCAATCTACCGATCATCATCCTGTCGGCGAAAAGCGAGGATAACGATAAGATTCTGGGCCTGAATATCGGCGCCGACGATTACATCACCAAGCCGTTCAACCCGATGGAACTGATCGCACGGGTAAAATCGCAGCTGCGGCGGTATACGAATTTCGGTGCCGGGGAGGCGCCGACGGACACACAGAAGCTGGTCAACGGCGGGCTGGAGCTGGATGATGCGGCCAAGCAGGTGACGGTGGACGGCCGGGATGTGGCGCTGACGCCGGTGGAGTATAAGATCCTGAAATTCCTGCTGGAGAACCGGGGCCGCGTGTTTTCCAGCGCGCAGATTTACGAAAACGCCTGGAGCGAGCCGTCCTACGGTGCGGATAATATTGTGGCGGTGCATATCCGGCATATCCGGGAAAAGATTGAGATCAATCCGAAGGATCCGCGGTATATTAAGGTGATCTGGGGACACGGGTATAAAATGGAGAAGCTGTAAGGGCAGAAAGGAAGAGGCCGCATGAAACTGCGGGAGAATACCTTTGTCAAGATGCTGGCAAGCCTGCTGCTGACGGTGGCGCTGTTTTTGACCTTTACGGGGGTTTTGGCGGGCGTTTACATGCTCTCGAAGGAGGCCTATACGGAGGATTACACCGACACCGAAGACTGTGCGAGACAGTTGCATCAGAACGCCCGTCAGGTGCTGGACAGCAATTTCCGACTGCAGTTTGCCGGGAGCAACTTTGTCTATCAGGTGATCGATGAGAATGACCACGAGGTACAGCGCAATTTCAGCGTGGACGAGACGTTGGAAGGGCTGAGTACGCAGGTGTATTCCGAGGACTTCTATGTGATCACTTCGACCGACAGTGAAGGAAACGAATACCAGTACACATCCTATTACGAACCGTCGAGTTTTTCCGGAAAAGTTTTGGAAAGCCGCTATACCATCCTGTACGGCCTGCGCAGCGGTCTGCCGTATGACGATATCTATGCCGAGCGGGCGGCACAGCAGCGGTTTATGTATAAATGGCTGACGCCAATACTGATGCTGACCGGTATGGTGCTGCTGGTGGCGGTATTCCTTGCGAGCTTCTGTATCGCGGCAGCCGGCCATAAGGCAGGACGGGAAGGAATCGTCCTCAACGGCTTTGATAAGATCTGGCTGGAGGTGCTGCTCGCAGCGGTGTGCCTGGCCGGGATATTTGTGGTGACTGGCTTCGGCGCCGTCCTGATTGTCGCGCTGGCGACCCCGCTGCTGCTGAGTATCGTGCTGGTACCGACGATGCTTTCGATTGTCCGCCGGGTTAAGGCGCATATGCTGTGGAAAAGCACGCTGCTCTATCAGCTGTGGAGGGTGCTGCGCCTGCTGATCCGGCATATCCATATCACCGTGCGCGTGGTGGGGCTGATGGCATTGTATGCGCTGGTGCAGATTTTTGTGGCAGTCAGCCTGGCACACGGCGGTGTGCTGGCGGCATGGATCTGGATATTCCTCAATGTCCCGATTGTTGTGCTGGCGGTGCTGATCATCTCCCAGTACGAGACCATCCGCAAAGCGACGGCGCGTATGGCGGAAGGGGAGCTGGGGCAGGTAGTGGATGAGAATAAGGTGCCGTTTTTCGTGGGGATCGCGCGCAATCTCAACCGCAGCGGGAACGCGATACAGATTGCGGTGGATGAGGCGACCAGAAGCGAGCGGATGAAAACCGAGCTCATCACCAATGTGTCGCACGATATCAAGACCCCGCTGACCTCCATCATCAGCTATGTCGGCCTGCTCAAGGCGATGCCGATTGAGAACGAGCGGGAGCGGGAATATATCGACATCCTCGACCGGAAATCCCGGCGGCTCGGCCAGCTGATGAATGACCTGGTGGAGGCATCGAAGGTGACCGCCGGCGCGGTTTCGGTGAATATTGAGCCGATCAACCTCGGTGAGCTGGTGCGGCAGGCCAGTGCGGAATTTGAGGCGCGCATGGAGGAAAACGATATCCAGCTGATGTGCCACCTGCCGGAGGAACCCATTATGGTGCAGGCGGACGGGCGGCATATGTGGCGGGTGCTCGACAACCTGTTTGGCAATGCGGTCAAATACGCAATGCCGGGCACGCGGGTGTACGTGGATCTGACGGTGGTGAACGCAAATGAAGCGGTGCTGCTGGTCAAAAATATTTCGCGGGAGCCGCTGAATATTGCGCCGAATGAGCTGATGGAGCGTTTTGTGCGCGGCGATGCATCGCGGAATACCGAAGGCAGCGGACTGGGGCTCTCGATTGCACGCTCCCTGATGGAGCTGCAGCATGGCACGATGGATATCCGTATTGACGGGGATTTGTTCAAGGTGATTTTGGGCCTCCGGCTGGCGGCGGATGTGCCGTCCGTGCCGACAGTCAGCATGAAGCCGGTTGAGCCCAGGCAGGCGGAATAAGCAGTTGCGCTGATTCGGGATACGGCAAAGGATTGTATTTTGCCGTATTCCCATTGCATCCGCGGCCAAAATACAGTACAATAATAGCGGAAAGCCGGCCGGAGAAGTTTTTCCGGCCGGCTTTGCGGATGCTGCGGCTGCGTTTTTCCGACGAAAGGAAGTTTAACGGATATGGATAATCCTTCGGTGATGGTGACCTATCTCAGCCCGATTCTCGGCCTGCTGCTGGAGGCGGTGCTCTGCTTTGCCGGCTACCGGCTGCAGCGTATCGGCATCGCCTTAATCGGCTTCCTGCTCGGTGCCGGTATTGGCATGTCGATTGCGGGAGATCGGGAAGGGCTGGCATGGCTGGCCATTGTGCTGGCGCTGGCGGGCGGAATATTATTTTCCGTCCTGGCTTATCGGATGTATCTGGCGGGGATTTTCCTGCTCAGCGGGATTCTGGCATTTACGATTGCCCAGGCGCCGCTGCTTTTGCTGCATCTGCCCGGCTGGGCGAATATAGCGGGCGGCGCGGTTATCGGCATTGTGGTGGGCATTCTGGCAGTTAAATTTACCCGGCCGGTGCTGATCCTTACCACCGCGCTGCAGGGAAGCTTTGGGGTTGTCCGGCATGGACTGACGCTGCTGGGGGAGAATCCGGATCAGCCGGGCGGCTGGATGCTGTATGCGTCTATCGCGGCAGCTGTTGTGCTGGCGGTGCTTGGTATTTGTGTGCAGCGGCGTACGTCGCCGGAGAAATAAAAGAGCGGATAAGTTGGGGTGCGGATGATGGAGTTTTGGACGGTGGCACAGCAGGTGCTGGTGCTGTTTCTTCTGGTAGCGGTCGGCTATGCCGGCGGGAAGGCCAAATGGTTCGGACATGAGGCGGTTCGGGGCTGTACCGAGCTTGTGCTGCTGGTTGCGACGCCATGCGTCATCATCCAGTCGTTTCAGAAGCCGTTTGACCGGTCGATGCTCGCGGGACTGGGTGCGGCTGCGCTGATTGCGCTTGGGGTGCACGCAGCTGCGATTGGACTGACACATCTGGTTTTCCGGGATAAGGATGAGGCGCGTCGCCGGGTGCTGCGTTTCGGCACGGTGTTTTCCAACGCCGGGTATATGTCCCTGCCGCTGCAGCAGGCGCTGCTTGGCGAGGAAGGCGTATTTTACGGCGCGGCCTATGTGGCGGTGTTCAACCTGATCGTGTGGAGCTGCGGTGTGCTGGAGATGAGCGGGGACCGTAAAAATCTGTCGGTGAAAAAGCTGGTGCTTAACCCGGGGATGATCGGTCTGGCCTTCGGGCTGCCGATCTTTCTTTTTTCGATCCCGCTGCCGGAGGTAATCGCAGCGCCGATCGATCATCTTGCGGCGCTCAATACCCCGCTGCCGATGATTATCGTGGGGGTATACCTTGCCGATACAAAACTGATGTCGATCTGGAAGGATGCCCGCTGTTATCTGGCGGCGGGCCTGCGGCTGCTGGTGATTCCGCTGGCGACGCTGGTCGTACTGCTGCTGTGCGGGGTAAGGGGTACGCTGCTGACCGCCTGCGTGATCGCGGCAAGCGCTCCCTGTGCGGCGGCGACCACGATGTTTGCCACCCGATATCAGCAGGATACCGCCCTGTCGGTGAATCTGGTTTCCATGACCACCCTGTTGTCGGTGGTGACGATGCCGCTGGTGGTGGGGCTGAGTCAGGCGCTCGGCGGATAAATTACCACATAAAAAAACGACCCCGTCGGGCCGTGTTGGAATAAAGGGAAATGGTAAAAAACAATACATGGTTTTGCCCGCCTTTTTCATAAGGCGGTGGAGAGCCGGAGCGCTGCCCCGGCTGATCCCAGTTTATTTTTTGGGCTTGCGGTCATTGGGGGAGGCCTGATCGTCGCCCTTGCGGCGCAGCACCAGATCCCCGACCAGCCCGCCGATAATGCCGGCGGCGAAAAGCACCGGTGCCGTTTCCAGCGCTGCATCGCGGTAAGCGAGGGTACGCAGATAATCCGGCGTGTATGGCGCCAGCCAGTGCGCTGCCGCAGCAAAAAGCACCAACAGCAACGCCAGTTGAAAGGCGGCACGGAACGCCAGATGGGCAAACGGATGCATCCGCCGGTAGCTATCCCGGAGCTTATGTAGCCAGGTCATCGAAATCGCTGTCCTTTCCTATCGTTTGGCTGAACGTATGGATAAAAACGATCGCCTGCATAAACAGTGTACCATGTGTGCATATCTAGCTCAAGACAAACCATTTTCCAAAAAAGGAGAAAATAGCCACGGAAGGGAGATCATCATGATACGTATCGGAGCCTCAACCGCAAACCTCTATCCGCTGGAAACCGAGCGGGCGCTTGACTGCCTGCTGGAACTCGGTTTCCGTGAGCTTGAGGTGTTTCTGAATACCGAATCGGAAGCGGAAGAAACGTTCATCCGCCGGCTGCGTGCGCGGGCGGATGAGGCCGGTGCCGTCATCCGCTCGGTGCATCCGTACCTTTCCGGGACAGAACCGTATCTGCTGTTTTCCGCTTATCACCGCCGGTATGAGGATGGTCTGAAGAATTACCGCCGGCTTTTCCGTGCCGCGCAGCTGCTTGGCGCCTCGTATGTGGTGATGCATGGCGATAAGCGCGAAGGCGTGCTTCCGGTCGAAGAGTCCATCGCCTGTTTCGAGGGGGTATATGATCTGGGCCGCACCTATGGGGTAACCCTCCTGCAGGAAAACGTGGTTCGCTTTCGAGCCGGCGACCCGGCGTATGTGGCGGCCATGCGCCGTCAGCTGGGCGATAAGGCGGGTTTTGTGTTTGACATCAAACAATGCCTGCGCAGCGGTCACACGCCCGATGCGATGCTCGATGCAATGGGGGATGCGCTCGTGCATGTGCATATCAGTGATCATGACACGACGCATGACTGCCTGATGCCGGGAGCCGGAACGATGGATTACGGCCCATTGTTTGCCCGCCTGCTGCACCAGCAGTTCAGCGGCAGCGTAATGCTCGAGCTGTATCGTTCGAACTACGAAGCGGAGACGGAGCTGATATCCGGCCGCAAATACCTGGAAACTGTATTGCACGATGAAGAAATTCGTTTTAGGGATGGCCATACTTGATATAGCGGTTGGGAAGGGGAAAACAACTATATTTAGGGGAATTGAGCAAATCTACTTGACTTTTGATTCTTTGTGGGTATAATTGTGATGGTAATTCGCGATTTGTAACAGAAGGAGAGTAGAAAGGTCATGAATCAGCAATCCCTGGAAGGAACCACGGTCACCAGTTGTCAGATTGTGAAAATCTATCGGCACCTTTGCTCCCAGCTTTCTCCGAAACCGCGCTTTGGTCTTCAGTTGACATTTTCAGACGACACCAGCTCATGCTATCCGGACCTGATGATCCGGAAATCGTGGGTAAAGCGTTTGAGCAAGCGCCTGGAAGGGCGCGCAGTAGATCCGGATACCGTACAGGATATTATCGATGATTATCTCGGCGAAGTGTATGGACCGCAGTGGAAAAAGCGGCGCAGCCTGCGGCGGTTTCTGCCGGACAGTTTTAAAAAATAAGCTTGGACTTTGGAAAGGTTTTGTGCTATACTGTTCGTATAAAGCAAAAAATGGCACTGTAAAGTAAAAATGAAAAAGTAGAACCCGAAAGCACAGAAAA
>CAJKBW010000095.1 GCA_905198295.1 uncultured Oscillospiraceae bacterium
TCAGCAGCGTGGCGGTGCGGTGTCCTATTGCTGCTTGTGCCCATCAGGAAAAGGCAGGCAATTCCCGCCAGCAGTACAGCAAATGCCGTCAGCGGAAGCTCTGCTCCGGTCTGCGGCACATCCTCCACCGCACGGAAGGCCACCTCGATGGTGTGGTCGGCATCAACAGCAGTGAACGTATAGCTGTCGGTGGCATCCACCGTCTTGCCATCCACTTTGATTTCCGCAATTTCATAGCCGTCTTCCGCCTTGAAAGCGAAACTCTGGCTATCGCCCTCGGTCACCTTCACCTCGCCGGACGGCGTAATCACACCGCCCTTGCCGGCAGAAGCCGTGATAGTATACTCCGCGAGAACCTTGACCGTCACGGTCGCCGATTTGCCGTTTACAGTGGTCACGGTGATCTCCGCCTGACCGGGCTTGACCGCAGTCACCTTGCCTGCCGCATCCACCGTGACAACCGCCGGATCCGACGATTCCCACACAAGCGCGGTGTCATCGGTGGTATCCGCCGGATGGATGACGGCGGTCAGCGTCTTTTCTTCACCGGGCTTAAGGGTCACTTCACCGTCCACCTCAACCGATTCGATCGGAATCGGATTAACTACCGTTATGGTCGCCGTGGCCGTATATTTTACCGTACTGAAAGACTTGCACTCAACGGTAATCACAGCGGTTCCCGGCGTATTGCCGGCGGTCAGCACACCGTTTTCATCTACCGATGCAACCGATTCATTATCCGAAGACCACACAAAGGTATAATAACTTGGCAGTTCCGCGCCTTCCGGGTTCACCTTAACGGTCAGCCGGGTTTCCGATCCGGTGACCACGCGCTGGTCCTCCAGCGAAATCCCCTCCGGATCATTTCCCACCTTGACCTCAACTGCACAGGTCACGGTCTTTTTGCTGAGCGGATCCACAGCCGACAGCGTAATGGTTGCCGTTCCGATCTTCTTCCCCACCGCGTACATCACGCCGTCACGTTCTTCCAGCGCAACAATCGCATCATCCGAAGTCTGCCACTGGTATTCCACAGTCTCGCTCTTATCCTGATTTCCCAGCACCGTCAGAGAGGGGCTGAGCTTTCTTTCCGCTGTACCGTTGAGCATCAGAGCCGAGCAGCTGAAGCTCAGCTTGGCAATATAGCTGGACACCGGCGTTTCCATAGCTTCGTCGGTATAATAGGGCGTCAGCTTGGCATACCCCTGTCCGCTGATCACCTGAGAAAAGTTTTCCGTTCCCCAATAGTTGTTGGAAAGATCATATTTCGCCGTACCGGAATAGGCCAGCCGCGCTGCATAACCGGTACGTCCGGGAAGCGTTTCGTCCCGGACAATGCTGTTCTCGTGGATTTCCACCACATTCAGTTCTTTTTTCGGCAGATAAATGCCGTCGCCGTTACTGCCGCCTGCGCCGGCACCGCCGTCTCCATCACGATTCCAGTTGGTCAGCGTGTTGCCTTCAATGTATATTTCATCGATCAGCGCACTGGCCAGCTGAACACAGGTATGGTTGACATTGTTGACAACGTTATCCGTAACATCCAGACGGTCAGAGCTGATCACCACGTAGATTCCGTTTGCGGCATTGCCCTGCTCCCCGATATCAGAAATGTAATTCTGCGCAATCGTAATCTGCCGGATATACTCCTTGGCATCGCAGTTCATATGAATAGCCGAAACCGTACCATCCTTGATATCGGTAATCCGGTTATTCTGGATCACAACCGTCCCCTGCGTATTGTAGGGATTCCCCCAGCCCAACAGATTGATGCCCTTTCCCTGCACGGAAAAACCATCGATGGTCAGAGAATCGTTGTTCTGAAGATTTCCCACTTCAATCCCACCGGTAAGCACCGTTTCTTCGGCGTCGGCCGGACGGCTCACCGCATTGTTTCCGACCTGTGCACCGCGCAGGGTGATATTGCGGTCGATGTGCTTGGCCCCATTGCCATTATTGATAGTGACCTTTTCTGCGTAGGTTCCAGCCGGCACAGTGATCACCGCCGTTTCGCCGTTCTGTACCGAGTCGACCGCGGACTGGATCGTATCAAAATACGTCTTGGTTCCGTCAACCTCCACTTCAATCTGCGCGTTGGCAGCTGAAACCAAAAATACCTGCTGGATAAAAAGCGTCCCTACCAGCAGCACCGACATAACCGTACTCAATACCTTTTTCATCCAGTTTCCCTCCATAAAAACATTGACCAAACCAGTGTATAATAGCACCTATCGACCGAAAAGGCAACCTTTTCGGCCGAAAAAATGAAGGAAAAAATCACCGCGTTTTACCGATATCCCGGCGATAATGGGCGTTTTCAAAATCAATGGTTTCCACTGCCGTATAAGCCCGCCGCAGAGCTTCCTCCACATCGCTTCCCCTGGCGGTAACGCCCAACACACGGCCGCCATTGGTGACGAAACGGCCATCGCGGTATGCCGTACCGGCATGAAACACCTCGGCATCGGCACACTGGCCCTGCGCATCCAGACCGGTAATCGGCAGGCCTTTACGGTATGCCGCCGGATAGCCGCCGGAGGCCATCACCACGCAGGCACAGGCCTCCTCCGCCCATTCGATCGGCAAATCCGCCAGACGTTCTTCCCGGATCGCCTCCAGTATCTCAATCAGGTCGGTGCGCAGCCGCGGCAGTACCACCTGCGTCTCCGGGTCGCCAAACCGGCAGTTATATTCAATCACCTTTGGGCCATCCGGCGTCAGCATCAGGCCGAAGAACAGACAGCCCTTGAACGGACGGCCTTCCTGGTTCATCGCCTCGATGGTCGGCTGGAAGATATGCTCCATACACCAGTCGGCATCCGCCGCAGAATAATACGGGTTCGGACTGATGGTGCCCATACCGCCGGTGTTCGGTCCCAAATCGCCGTCAAAAGCGCGCTTATGATCCTTTGCGGAAACCATCGGGCGGATGGTTTTTCCGTCGGTAAAGGCCAGCACCGAAACCTCCGGTCCGGTCAGGAATTCTTCAACGACTACCCGGCTGCCGGAGGCGCCGAAAATCCGGTCCTCCATGATGCTGTGGATCGCCTCTTTCGCGGCGTCATAGTCATCGCAAAGGATTACACCCTTTCCCAGTGCCAGGCCATCCGCCTTGACAACCGCCGGGTAACGATCCGTCTGCCGGATATAGGCGAGCGCTTCCTCCGGTTTCTCAAACACTTCATAGCGTGCGGTCGGAATCCCGTATTTTTTCATCAGATGCTTGGAAAACACCTTGCTGCCCTCAAGAATCGCCGCATTTTTGCGCGGACCGAACGCCGCAATCCCCTCCGCCTCAAGAGCATCTACCATACCGGCCACCAGCGGGTCATCCGGTGCGACAAACACCATGTCCACCTGCAGGCGCCTGGCCAGCGCAACCACGCCGGGAATATCGGTCGCAGGCGTCTCAAAGCACTGCGCATCCCGCGCGATGCCGCCGTTGCCGGGGGTACAGTACAGACGGCCGCAGCGCGGACTTTCCTTCAGCTTGCGTACAATCGCATGTTCACGGCCGCCGCCGCCGACTACCAGAATATCCATTGTCCACATCTTTCCTTTCGTTCGCTATCGGCATAAACGGGAATGCCCCGGGCCGGCCGGTCCGGGGCGGAAAACTCAGTGATGGAACAGGCGCAGACCGGTAAACGACATCGCAATACCATACTTGTCACAGGTTTCAATGACGTTGTCGTCACGGATCGACCCGCCCGGCTCGGCGATATAGCATACGCCGCTGCGGCGCGCCCGCTCGATATTATCGCCGAACGGGAAGAAAGCGTCCGAACCCAGCGAAACGCCGGTCATGGTTTTCAGCCACTCCCGCTTTTCTTCACGGGTCAGCACTTCCGGCTTTTCGGTGAAGAAATTTTCCCAGGCGCCATCGGCAAGCACATCCTCATAATCCTCCGAGACATATACATCGATCGTATTGTCGCGGTCGGGCCGGCGGATATCTGCCTTAAACGGCAGGGCGAGCACCTTCGGATGCTGCCGCAGATACCACACATCCGCTTTATTGCCGGCAAGGCGGGTGCAGTGGATGCGGCTCTGCTGGCCGGCGCCCACACCGATCACCTGGCCGTCCTTGGCGTAGCACACCGAATTGGACTGGGTGTATTTCAGGGCGATGAGCGCGATGAGCAGGTCGCGCTTGGCCTCCTGCGGAATCTCCTTGTTAGCCGTGACAACATTCTCCAGCATGGCTTCGTCGATCTTCACCTCGTTGCGTCCCTGCTCAAAAGTGACGCCGAACACATCCTTATGTTCAATCGGTGCAGGCGTGTAGGCAGGATCGATCTTCACCACGTTATAGCTGCCCTTACGCTTGGTCTTGAGAATCTCCAGCGCTTCAGCGGTATAGTCCGGCGCGATTACACCGTCGGACACCTCACGGGCGAGCAGCACCGCAGTCTCCTTATCGCAGGTATCCGACAGCGCGACCCAGTCGCCATAAGATGACATACGGTCAGCGCCGCGGGCGCGCGCATAGGCACAGGCGATCGGCGACAGCTCCAGATCGTCCACAAAATAAATCTTCTTGAGCGTGTCGGACAGCGGCAGGCCGACTGCCGCGCCCGCCGGGCTGACATGCTTAAAGGAGGCCGCCGACGGCAGGCCAGTGGCTTCCTTCAGTTCCCGGACCAACTGCCAGCTGTTGAACGCATCGAGAAAATTGATAAAACCCGGGCGGCCGTTGAGAACCTCAATCGGCAGATCCCGGCCGTCCTGCATAAAGATGCGGGATGGTTTCTGGTTCGGGTTGCACCCGTATTTAAGCAGCAATTCGTTTGCCATGAATGATTCCTCCCTTAACCGTGTTTATTGACAATGCGGGTGTCGGTCTCGCCGGTTTCCCAGTCGATAAACCGGGTGAACAGCGAAACGCGGTTATCCGCATCGAGGCTTTCCCACACTGTTTCGGTAAACGCATCCAGATCGGACGGGATCGCCACCGGAGCCGGCTCCCCGGCAAACGAGGGCAGCGGATTACCGTCCTGCTGATAGGTATGGATAAAATGGCCCTCACCGGCAAACGGCTGATCAAAGTCAAAGAAGAAGCGGCGCACCGATTCCGGACGGCCGTCCGCCGATTTGAGAATCGACAGGCGATACCGCCGCTCGGACGGCTCCACCAGGCCAGAGATGCGCGGAGTGAAATTCGGGCCGTCCGGCTCGAAGGTACGGGTACGCAGCGCATCCTCAAAGGTTTTGCCCTGCTGCATCAGCTCGTACACCGTGTCGGTCTGGTCGCCGTTAGTGACGATGGTTTTGCCGTCAAGCACCCGCACCGGTGCATAGATGATCAGCGACGGATCCACCATTTTGCTCTCGTCAAACGCCTTGGTTTTCAGGCCGTCACCGTCCGCCATAAATACACGGTTGCGGCTGTTTTCACTGCGGCCCATGATAAAGTACGCGATCACCGCATGTTTTCCGTCCGCACTGCTGCCGAGAATAATGCCGCGGCCGGGATAGGTGGTTGCGCTCAGTTCCTCTTTGAGAGAATGCATCGTTTCAGTCCATTCCTTTCCTCACTCAGTCTTCAATAATGGTCCGGCGCCCCTCAACCCGGAGCTTGCCGCTGCAGAAAAGCGACACCGCACGGGGCAGCAGTTCCCATTCGGCCTGCTGCATCACCCGCAGCTGAAGCGATTCCGGCGTATCGTCCGGCCGGATTTCTACCGCCTTCTGCAGGATAATCGCGCCGCCGTCCGGGATTTCGTTGACGAAATGCACCGTCGCGCCGGTTACCTTCACGCCGTATTCCAGCGCCGCCTCATGCACTTTCAGACCATAAAACCCTTTTCCGCAGAAGGCGGGAATCAGCGCCGGATGCACATTGATGATCCGGTTGCGGTAACGGGCGATCACCGCTTCGCCAAGGATGCTCAAAAAGCCGGCGAGCACCACCAGATCGGCGCCGCAGGCCTCAAGCGCCGTGAGCAGCGCCGCGTCAAACGCCTGCTGGTCGGCAAATTGCCGGCGTGCCACCACCACCGACGGGATATTGTGCTGTCTGGCCCGCTCGAGGGCATATACCCCCTCACGCGAGGCGATCACCCGCACAATCCGGCCGTCGGGAATCTTTCCCGCCGCCTGCGCATCAATGAGCGCCTGCAGATTGGTGCCGCCGCCGGAAACGAGAACCGCAATATTCCGCATGCTGTCCCCTCCCCGTTCAGCGCAGCACAACGCCTTCGTTGCCCTCGGCAACCTCGCCGAGGATCAGCGCTTCTTCGCCGTTGGCATGCAGAATGCGCACCGCTTCATCTGCCTGCTCCGGCGCAACCGCGATCACCAGGCCGGTACCCATATTGAAGGTATTGAACATATCCCGCTCCGGGATATTGCCCGTCTTCTGAATCAGATCGAAAATCGGCAGCACAGGCACCTTAGCCTTTTCGATCACCGCCTGCAGCCCGTCGGGCAGCATGCGCGGGATGTTCTCATAATAGCCGCCGCCGGTGATATGCGAAATGCCATGCACCGACACCGCCGCCATCAGCGCACGCAGCGCTTTCACATAAATTTTGGTCGGGGTCAGCAGCGCTTCACCAAGGGTTTTGCCCAGCTCATCATAATACCGGCCAACCGTCTTTTCCGAGACATCAAACACCTTGCGCACCAGCGAAAAACCGTTGGAGTGCACGCCGCTCGACTTCACGCCGATGAGCGCATCGCCGGGCCGGACGTTTTTCGAATCTACAATATTGTCGTAATCCGCAAGCCCTACGCAGAAGCCGGCCAGGTCATATTCTTCGACCGGATAAAAGCCCGGCATTTCGGCGGTTTCGCCGCCGATAAGCGCACAGCCGGCCTGCACACAGCCCTCCGCCACGCCGGATACGATCGCTGCGATTTTCTCCGGCACATTTTTGCCGCAGGCCACATAGTCGAGGAAAAACAGCGGCTGTGCACCGGAGCAGGCCACGTCGTTCGCGCACATGGCTACGCAGTCGATACCCACCGTATCGTGCTTATCCAACAGAAACGCGAGCTTCAGCTTGGTGCCGACGCCGTCGGTGCCGGAAACGAGAACCGGCCGCCGGATTCCTTTAAGATCCGGTTCAAACAGGCCGCCAAAGCCGCCGATACCGGAGAGTACGCCGGGAATATTGGTGCGGGCCACATGGGCTTTCATCAGTTCCACGGCCTTATAGCCGGCGGTTACATCCACGCCCGCCGCCGCATAGCTTTCACTGACACTTTTCATGAGAAGACTTCCTTTCCCCGGCGGTCAACGTTTTTCGCCCCGGCCGCCGGACAACGGGGGCTCTTTTTATTCCCTGCCGTTCCAGCAGTAGGTACACACACACTCGGGATCGATGCCGATGGCCTCCAGCATGCCCTGAAGCGTCTGATAGCGCAGGGTCTTCATCTTCATGCGCTTGCAGATGCGGTCGACCATCTTTTCATACCGCTTGGAATGGGCATCGCAGTACTCGTCAAGCACATCAAAGCCCTTGTCCCCTTCCAGCTCCTGAATCACCGAACGGGTGATCAGATCCATATCCGAGGTGGAGCGGGAAAAGTTAAGGTATTTGCAGCCGAACATGATCGGCGGGCAGGCCGGGCGGATATGTACCTCCTTGGCGCCGCTGTCATACAGAAAATCCACCGTCTCCCGCATCTGGGTGCCGCGCACCACCGAATCGTCGATGAACAGCAGACGCTTGTCCTTAATCAGCGCATCCACCGGGATGAGCTTCATATGCGCCACCTGATTACGCACCGCCTGATTCGGCGGCATGAAGCTGCGCGGCCAGGTCGGTGTATACTTGATGAACGGGCGGGCAAACGGGATGCCCGATTCGTTGGCATAACCGATGGCGCTGGCAATGCCGGAATCCGGCACGCCGGCGATGAAATCCGCCTCCATGCCGTGGTCGTTCTGCGCGAGGATCCGGCCGCAGTCATACCGCATCTGTTCGACGTTGACCCCCTCGTAGCTTGAGGGCGGATAACCGAAATAGGTCCACAGAAAAGCGCAGATTTTCATTTTCTTCTGCGGCGGGAGCAGCGTTTTAAATCCGTCCGGGGTTACAAAGACAACCTCACCCGGACCGAGCCGGTGTGCGTCGTGATAGCCGAGGTTCAAATAGGCAAACGATTCAAACGACACGCAGTGTGCGCCGTCCTTTTTGCCGACGAACAGCGGCGTGCGCCCGAGCAGGTCGCGCGCAGCATACAGGCCGTCCTTGGTCAGCAGAAGCAATGTCATCGAGCCGTCGATGAGGCTCTGCGCATGCCGGATGCCCTCTTCGATGGTATCCTTCTGATTGATCAGACAGGCGGTCAGTTCGGTGGCGTTCACCCGGCCGCCGCTCATTTCCAGAAAATGTGAGCTGCCGTTATGGAACGCCTGCTCCACCAACTCTTCCATATTGTTAATGCGTCCCACCGTGGTGATGGCATAATTGCCCAGATGAGAGCGTACGATCAGCGGCTGGGGATCAGAATCGCTGATGCAGCCGATTCCCATCGTCCCCGTCATTTCCCCCACGTCCCGCTCAAACTTTGTGCGGAATGGGGAATTCTCGATATTATGAATCGCCCGGTTGAAGCCGGTCTGCGGATCATACACCGCCATACCGCCCCGCCGGGTGCCGAGGTGGGAGTGATAGTCCACGCCGAAAAACAGATCGGTGACACAGCTGTCACCCGAAACCACGCCGAATAAACCGCCCATAGATTTTCTGATTCCTTTCCTGCCAGACTCAAGAATACGCCATGCCGGGAATTATTTGTCCCCCATCAGGCGGCGCATGATCTCCTGATACGCCTCGACCTCACCGCCGAGATTGCGGCGGAAACGGTCCTTATCCAGCTTTTCGTGGGTCTTTACATCCCAGAACCGGCAGGTGTCCGGCGAAATTTCATCCGCGAGAACAATAGTGCCGTCGCTGAGCTTGCCGAACTCCAGTTTGAAGTCCACCAGTTCGATATCAAAATTCAGCAGGTATTTTTTGAGCACTTCGTTGACCTTGAAGGCATAGCCGGCGATGGTGGCGAGCTCTTCGCGGGTGGCGAGTCCCAGCGCCAGGATATGGTAATCATTGATCATCGGATCGCCCAGCGCATCGTCCTTATAGCTGTATTCGAGGGAAGGCTGCTTGAGCACAGTGCCCTCCTCGACGCCGAAACGCTTGGAAAACGAGCCGGCGGCGATGTTGCGGATGATGACCTCCAGCGGCACGATGGTGACCTTTTTCACAATGGTTTCCCGCTCGGAAATCTCCTTGACAAAGTGGGTCGGCACGCCTTCCTTTTCCAGCATCTGCATCAGATGATTGGTCACGCGGTTATTGATGACGCCCTTGCCGAGAATGGTGCCTTTTTTCTCGCCGTTGAACGCAGTGGCATCATCCTTATAATCCACAATATAGCATTCCGGATCATCGGTCGCGAAAACCTTTTTGGCCTTGCCTTCATACAGCTGCTCGAGTTTTTTCATCACGATTACTCCCTTTCTTTTTCCATCCGTAATGTTAGTCAGTCCGCCAGCTTTTCCGCCAGCGCCTTATCCTTTTGTGCCACGCCCTCAGCCATTTTGCGTTTTTCTTCCAGCAGGCGGGCTTTCAGTCCGGCGTCTTCGAGCGCCAGCATCTGCGCTGCCAGAATGGCCGCGTTTTCCGCACCGTCGATCGCTACCGTCGCCACCGGGATGCCCGAGGGCATCTGCACGGTTGCCAGCAGCGCGTCGAGGCCGTCAAGGGTGGAGGATTTTACCGGGATGCCGATTACCGGCAGCACGGTGTGCGCCGCAAGGACACCGGCCAGATGCGCGGCCTTGCCCGCCGCGGCAATGATCACCCCGAAGCCGTTATCCGCCGCAGCGGCGGAAAATTCCGCCGCCGCTGCCGGCGTCCGGTGCGCCGACATGACATGCGCTTCCACCGGAATGCCGAACGCCTTGAGCTTATCGATCGCTTTTTTCACCACCGGCAGGTCGCTGTCGCTGCCCATGATGACCGCCACTTTTTTCGCCATCGTTCTCTCCCTTTCTTTCCCGGCAGAATAAAAGAAAACAGGCTGCGGCGCGCCGCAGCCTATACCTCAATTCTGCCGTTTTCCCGC
>CAJKBW010000096.1 GCA_905198295.1 uncultured Oscillospiraceae bacterium
CCGTCGTTCTTCTGGACGGTGATTTGACCCATCTGGCTCTGGTTGTTGGTGCGGATGGTAATGGTCTGGCCATTCGTGCGGATATTAAAGTAGTGTTTTGTGGTATCCAGCACATATCCTTCCGGCGCCTTTTCCTCTAACAAGTAGTACCCGTCTCCATAAGGGAGCAGGCCGCTCTTGGCGTAACCGTCTGCGTTGGTTTTGAGTTCCCCGATCCGGATGTTCGCGCTGTTATAGATGCCGAACACAGCTCCGGCCAGCGGATTGTCGCTGGTGGTGTCGACCTTGTAGAGCTCCACATAACCCTTTTTGAGGGTGTTGGAAAATGTCACCGTGCCGGTGCCGCCGTCGGGGACGGTGAGTGACTGACTGGCGGGGGTGTTGTACCGTCCCGGCGTATTGATTTCCGTCACCGTGTAGGTGCCTGCCGGGATGGTATCGGTGATCTGCCCCTTGCTGTCGGTGGTATAGGTCTTGTCGATACCGTTACCCGTCACCCGGAATTGCAGGCCGGACACTACACCGTCCTCGCTGGTCTTGATGATTTTCGCCGTCCCCTGTGCGGTACGGACTTTCATAGTATAGGAACGCGGGTCGTTCATCTGCCCACAAAGCATTTCTTGCCCAGTGCCAGAGGTTACTTCCAATACTGCCAAGGGGCTGGTTCGCCATAGCTCCGGCAGGTTCTTGTTGAGGGTGACGGCGGTAGTATCCATCGGTTTTGTTGCGGTAAAAGTGATGGTGTTCCCGCTAATGGACGCCGACAGGCCGGAGGGCAGGGAGGACGTGACGGAGCTATGGCTCAATATTCTATTGCTATCCGTCAGGCTACCCTTGTAGGTTTTGCTGGCCCCGTCCCATTTCAGGGTCAGGGTCTGGCCTGCGAGGCTGGCAAGGGTATCGTGCTTCGCCATGTCCGCTATAATTTTGTTGTAAGCGGTCAGGGCAGGGGTGGCCTCCCCGGCGGTATGGCCATTGCCTGTATACGCATAGTGCATGTATTTGTCCAGAAAATACCGCACATTGTTCTTAGCGGCGGGAATGCCACCGTTCAGTTCTTCGGAGGAGGATTTATAGTTGGACACCAGCCCGTTAAAATCTCGTCGTCCAGTCACAACTTCCCAAATCAACGCCTGAGTGGCCGCATAGGCGTCATCTACTGTACCTACGCCAAGCTGCTGGGGAGTTCTGGCCGGAAAGCCGTATATAGATATCAACATGAGCAGGTCTTGCTGGGTTCGACTCAGCTTGTTCTTCCAATATGGGCTGGTCATCAGGTTCCCATGCCCGGTAGGATCCACATAGAATTTTCGGTTGCTTGTGCCGTAGTCTGTCCATTTGTGTATGCAGTAAAAGTACGTTTTGCCGTTGTACTGCGGGGCATACTTGCTCCCGTCCATTTGCAGGATGTCGACGGAATAGCCCTCGAACCAATACAGGCGGTTGTTGTAATGGTTGCCCCGGTTGCCACCGTTGCTGGTGGAACTGTTTTCCCCCGGTTGCCGGCCGGCGTGGAATGCCCACACGCTCGATACTGTGACCTTGGCGGTGTCGCCGTTTTGATAGCTGGCAGCAAATACTGGCAGGATGAACGAACAAAGCAGAACAAGTGTTAAAACAGCCGAGAGAAAAACGCGTTTCTGTTTCATCATAGAACATCTCCTATAGTTGTTTTGGGACAAAGAGAAGAGCCGCCCAAATGGACGGCTCTTCAGCACAGATATATATACTTTTATCGGCGCTCCAAAAAGTAAATCAGATAATCACCAGGACTTTTTTCATAGGGTTCCAGCCAGATTCGACAGGATTGTCGAGTATATGGTTTATCTCTATAGTATCGGATCAGTTCGAATACATCTTCTTTTAAGTGGAATTCTTCGGGAAAATAGGTATACACAACCGTATTGTCCGGATTTGCCCACGATACCCCCAAAGAATCCGGCCGCAGCCCGTCCTCCCACACCAATCCCAGCCGTTCGATCTCACGCTTGCATTCAGCGTAAATCTGCGGAAGGTCATAGGGCGAATACCAGGAGCCGGTAGGTTTCGGCTGCGGAAGGGTTTCCAACGGCTGCTGCGTTGTGGCGCGGGAAGTGGTTGTGGCCTCCGATGCCGTGGTTGTTTTGGAACAGGAAGCGGTCGTGCTGTTCGGCTGCCTGGCCGTTGTACCATCTGTAGAGGGAGCGCCAGGCATCGTGTGAACCACCGTCTGCCGGCTGAGGGCACTCGGGTTGGTACTGGTTGTTGCTGCTGGTGGGAATGTTTCGACAGCAGTAACCATTCCCCCCTTACTGTCCGTCACAGTTCGACCCGATGTATCCGTAACGGCAAAGATATAGGTTGAAACAGAAGCAACGGATTCCGTTTCGCTTTCGTACAACAAATTGTCTGTCTCAGAATAAATGGCTGAAGCCGTATCCGAAACCGGTGCTGGTTGGGAACAGGCCGATAAAGACAGGACAAAAACGGCGAGACATCCGAACAGCAAACTTTTTGTCTTCATGGGGATTCGCCTTCCTTACATAATGATTTCACCCCCATTATATATACGCTTTTTGGAATTCGTCAAATTTCATATTGACAAACTCAGTTTTGAAAAATGTCAGAGGTTCCGCCTTAAAATCCGCGTGATGATGCCAACTGCCACATTGCGCTCCTCATCCAGATGGGTGATGACCATTGCCACATCGTCCTTTTTCCCCGGCGTCCGGGGATCGAAGCAGGAATGTGCCACCGCATTGACGCCGATGTGAAGCCGGATGAACACGACGCCGTGGTAAATATCCGTGATGACGCCTGCATATTTTCCCTGTACGCGGACTTTTTTTAAATCGTCCCGCGGTGCGTTGTCGGTTACGCTGCGTACATCCGCTTCAATGCTTAAAGCTTCCAGCGACTCCCGAGCGATCTTCTGGATGCGGATCAATATTTTATCGCCTACATGATAATGATCGTGGGCACTACCCAGCCAGTCCGGCGTAATGGCCCGCGCGACAATCCGGGTTTCCACGCCGAACGCTTCCACCCGAATAACCTTATCCGCCACGGACACCACCCTGGCCTGGACGAGCCGGCCCTCGTAGATACGGTACATTCCTTCATCATCTGTGCCAAAATAGAACAGCCGGCGCTTGCGCAGCATAGCCTCCTTCCGGGAAGCGACGATGCATCTTGTACTGTCTTCAATACCCTTGATGATAAAATCGATTTCGGCGCCTACCATGCCGGACAGGATTTTTTGTTCGCGGCTGTGGATGTCGCCGTAATGGTTAGGCGTCTGGGATAGATTCAGCAGCATTTCCGACACAGGGATGACCACCCGGAACTGCTTGTAAAACACAACTGCAACCGAGCTGCCGCCTTCCAGGGTTTCTACACCACTCAGGATGCCCGAAAGAATCCGCCGGGAAAGGTAGGCGTTCTTGATTTCGTGCCAGGCGGTTTCCTCCAGTTCTTCCGGTGTCTGGATTTCTTCATGGGCAACGATGGTCAGCACCGGATCGGTCCGTCGGGGCGGAGGAGACTCACCGGCCGGCTTTTTAGCGCCTTCTTCCGGCAGGGGAGTGCCCTCGGGCGGTTCGGCGGCTTTGCGGCGACGTCTGGCCGGCTTATCCTTCCGCGGTTCTTCCGAAACCGCCTGGAAGTCCGGGTCTGGCATGGGTTCACAAGCCGTTTCTTCCGCTTCGTCCTCCGTTTCTTCCACCTCATCAATCAGGAGCGGATCTTGTCCGGAAGCGGCCGCCACCATCTCATCGTCTGCCTCATCCAGCAGAAGCGGTTCCTGACAGTCGGTTTCGACCGAAACCAAGGTGTCCGTTTGCTTCGGCAAAGCGGTTGTTACCTCTTCCGGCGCGACGTTGTCCTGCATTTCGGGATCAGTCTTTTTCTTTGGCATACGGTTACCCTCTTTCATAGTAATATGGAGTTCTTATCTACAGGAACGACGTCGGTTTTCCCTCTGCCGCTTCCAGTATTCGATGGGCAGCCAGGGGAGGCTTTCGGCTCCATGCTGGCGGAGCGGCTGCTCTCTTGTGCACGCAGCTTATGCCAGGCCGGAATGTGGTCGGCGGCTTTTACCGGCCGCAGTTTTTTTGCTTCCGGGTGCCGGGTATAGTCAAACTTGTTTACCTTCAGCACGTTTTGCGAGTGAAGAATAACCAGGGCCTGATGTGCCGGCAGCCGAAGGACTTCATCGGGAGTCATCAGTTTACGTTTGCCGGTCGATTCCGTCTCCCGGAACTCCGGCGTGTAGTTTGATATCCGCCAGGTGCCCAGCACCCTGGAGCGGCTGTTAGTTGCGACGCTGATCTCCCCGGTGCGGTTGCTGACCAGTTTGGCAGTAAACTCATCGTTTGCGCCGAAAAACAGCTGTGTATCGCAGGCACTCAGCAATATCTGCCACTCCGTATCCGGGTATCGGGTTTGAAGCTGAGCGAGCGATTGAAAGCAGAGCCCCATCATATGGATGTTGCGGCTTCGTATGGTAGAAATTTTTTTATAAAAGTCCGGGACCGTGCCGATATTGGGCCATTCGTCACCGATGATGTTTACAGCCACCGGAAGACGGCCGCCCGTACAGCTGTCGGCATACCCGACCAGTTTGATGAACAAAAAGCTGAAGAACAGCGATGACAAAAAATCAAAGGTGGACTGCTGATCCGAAAAAACACAAAAATACGCACATTTTTCCACGCCGGGCAGGGTCAAATCGATCTCATCGTAGCTTGTAATCTGACGGATGAGTTCTGACTGGAATACCTGAAGGCGGCTGCCCAGCCCGATCAGGATGCTGCTGCGCACCGAATCGGCCGCCTGCCGGTAAATCTGGTAAGGCGCCCTGGCCGGGTGGGAAAGAGGCAGCACATCAAACAGGGCGTCCAGCTCCTGTGCGCTTTTGAAGATCAGCAGCTGATATGCTTCACCGATGTTGCGATTCGGAGGTGGATAGCTGCACTCGACATATAAGATGATCGCTTTCAGAAGGTTGGCTTCCGCATTGTCCCAAAAGCGATCCCCTTTTAAGGAGCCGGTGTTTTTGATGATAATATCTGTGAGAATTTGGGCCATCGTTCCATCACCGCCGATTTCCTGCAGGCAGGCCCAGGAATCCGAGTGTTCCGGATCTACCAGATTGAAAACCCGGACGACGTACCCGCTGTCCCGAAGATACTCGCTCATGTCCTCATAGAGTTCGGCCTTGGGATCGGTACAGACGATGGAATCTCCCCGCTTTACCGATTGAAAGATTGCATTCCGACAGAATGCTCGGCTCTTCATGCTGCCAGATGCCCCATATACGGCAATATTGTCGTTCCCCCGTTTGTTTCTGGGAAGGGCCAGAATCTTGCCGTCCCGTTCTCCAACAATGATGCCGTCTGTCTGGCGCACATCGGACACAACCTCCAGAAGCTCCCGCATTTTCTCTTCCGGCAGGAAGCCGGCCGTACCGTAGGTGCCTTTTTCGGAATAGACAAGATTCCGTTCCCGATCCAGTTTCCCGCTACCGCCAAACCCCATCCGCATGACCACAAGGATCAGAAGTCCAAAAAGCGCCAGGCATATTCCCAGGCCGTACAAGCCATACGGCATCTCGAAAACAGCCTGAAAGCATTCACGAATCCCGGCGTGCGGAAAAGCTGGCGACGTGCCGTTCCCCGGCATCCCGCCAGCTGTCTTCCATGCATTGTAGTTGCGTATAAACTGCGCGGCATACCCGCCGCCATAAAGGACGGCAAACGCTATAATCGGAAGGACTGGCAGCAAAATCAGCCTTTTTTTCTTCATGTCTGTATATGAAACTCCTTCACGACTTTTTCGAGGCTGACCGGCTGAATATCTGCCAGTCCGCCCATGTATATCTGCAATACAGGAGCCTGGAAATCAAAACAGAAGATGCGGCCTGTATAACCAAACAGCTCCAGAGCATCGCGGAACCGCTTGATCCTGGGCATGTCAAAGCAAAGGGAAAGCAGTACCGGCCGGCCTTCCGTATCCAGGGCGTCACAATCTATGGAGACAGGGGGAACGCCTGTCCGCAAGTCGGACAACAGGAGCCGGCACAGCTGCGCATATATTGGGGAAGTAAGAATCTGGAGCTGCCGTTCTCCTTCCGGCGTATGGGGACAAAACCAGAACCGTGCAAAGCCGGTATCCGTCCGGTAGCCGCTTCGTTTGTATCCGCCAGTGCTGCCAAGCAGCAGCAACGCCGTGTCCATGCTGTCGCCCAGCATCAGTCCGATCACATTTTTATCGCTGTACCAGGCTCTGGCTGGATTTCGGCAGAAACGGGACTCCACCAGAGAAAGCAGCCGCAGTTCTGCTCGGGTTTCCCATTTCATGACCGCGTTGCCGGTGTTGTAGGTCAGATAAATCCGTTCATCGTCAAACAGGATGCCGGCCACACGGGAACTGCGGATTTTAGCTGCTTCCAGCCCGATATCTTTGACTTCGGTGGGACAGTAGAAAACCGCCCCGGATGGTTTCGGGACGGCTGCGGAAAGGGACGGCTCAAATATAGGCGCCTTTTCATCATAAAACAGCGGAACGCCTGCGCGTATCATGGTGATGTACGTCTGTGCGGCGGCATGAAGCCGCCGCCTGCGCGAGGGCTCTGAACGGCAGGAGACCCGGCCTGCATCCAGATAGTACGAAAACCGGTCAGGCTGTGTCTGCAGCAGCAGTTTTTTAGCCACCGGAGTCAGGCGATAGCCTTTTATGCCATCCCGCCCAAACAGGCGGATCAGTTTTTGGCTTTTCAAGCTGGCGATCACCTTATACCGGTAGCTCTCGGATATGGGAAGGCGGTGTATGGCATCTGCCGGGAGTTCACCGCATACAGCGATAAGTCCAAGCAGATGATACGCCTGCGAATGAGGGTGGATCATGGCGTTTTCCTCCACAGCTTTTTACCATAGGTCCCTGTACTTGGGTAAATTGCTCCTCGGCAGAGGGGACGGGAGCCCTTGAAATTTTTGGATTTTTCCACATTCAGTGGGTATCCAAATCCGGCTGCTGGTTTTCTGAAAAATTGGATAGGTTTTTTTGCCGTAGGATAAAGCCCGGAAGCTGATCCTGCCGCATAAAATACAGGAGGGTCGCGTCCTGATTCCCATAGGAGGTCGTATGGTATATATCGCATAGGGCTCCGCTGTCGTCGGTCATCAGATAGACGGCCGCCATGTCGAGAATGTGTTTAACCTCCAGATTGTCATAATCCCGCACGCGGCCAAGAGATAGCGTTTCATCGTATACATGGACGAAGCAGACCGCACACTCGGTAAATTGAGGGAGGGGATACTTCCGCAAATAGGTATCCAAAGCAATAAACAGCGGCATGGTTAAGAATTGACCGCTGCTATGCTGTTTCCACTTCGGGAGGAGGCGTGGGAGCCGGATCTGTACGATTCCTTCTTCATCGACCGCAACCGTAATCCCCAGTGTATCGGTAGAGCGCGTCAGTATCTGTTCCAGCTGGATCGTGCCATAGCGCCCTACCAGATCCCGAAGCCTGCAGGCCAGCTTTTCAGCATGGGCTGCGGCATCCAGACTCAACTCCTGAAAATTGGCCGGATACCGGCTGACGTTACAGGCACTCATCGCCATAACCGTGTTATTCAGGCGAATGATTGTATCCTGGGCGGTACGGAGTCGTTTTTTTAATTCCTGTTCGTTCATAAAAGTAAGAGTCCTTTCTTTATGGGGAGATAAAAAGCAGAAGGACCGGAAGCGAACGGTTGCTCTCGGCCCTGTTTTCTGCAACTGTTTTTACAGCGTTTTTACTGGTAATAGGCGGCTTTTCCGTCCCGATCCACCATACAGAATCCGGCTGTGTTCGGAATATGCAGCGCCGGCATTTGCGAAAGATCATCAAGCAGCAAGATCCGTTTGGGCGGGTTCTTTTCCTGCCGAGGAATGGCGGCATGGATCATACCTTCCTGCCTCCACGGGATATGGAGTATATCATATAGCTCCTCACCAGCAAAAAAGCTGATGAGTGCCGGAAATATACCGGGAACGTGAAATTCTGTCTTGTCGATGAAATCGAGCAGTACCCAGAAAGCACGGATGAGCCTATCGTTCAGCGGAAAAATCGGATCGGCCGATGCGACGGTTTCATCCTTTGACAGATACAGCCGGTGGTCTTTGGCAAGCCGTCTCAGCAGCATCCGGACGGTATCCGCCTTTCCGGGAGGAAACAGTCTTAAAAGCTGCTCTGTGTACAGGGTTTTATAGGCCGAAACCGTATCCAACAGCTTCGACGCCTCGTTCTCGTATAAGCTTGCCCGTGTATTCACAAAACCACCTCCTGGTTCTATACGCAATATTGTCGCATAAAGGCCGCGATAGGAAATGTTATACGCATTGTTATCGCAATCCCTGCGTTTTAAGAAGACGGCACAGCATTCTGCCGCTTCTTTTTCTCCAAAAGCTGCTGCAGCTCCCGCCGATCCGTTGTAATCAGTTCTTTCTCCAGTTCGGATGCCTTAAATTCTACGGTGACATTGTTGTTGTTTGTGGAAATCAGACCGTTGCCGCGTTCAAAATGAGTGATAGCCAGCGTTTCGGCTTCCGATAGATGCAGAAGCTCCTGTACCCTCTGTGCTTCCTCGTCTTCAAGATTGAGGATGATCTTGGTTTTCGCATTGTTGACGATGCCGCGGCCATATTTGCCGCCTTCGAGGGCAAAAAAGTCATCCAAATCCTGTGTGGCACAAATGGCGCTTCCGCCGTAACCACGAACAATTTTAAATATCTCCAACACGTATTCCGCAGCCAGTTTGTTGGAAGACGCACCGATGAGCTGCCAGGTTTCGTCAATAAAGATGGCCTTTTCTTTGGTGCGATCCTGCTTGGCCTTGTCCCATACGAAATCCAGAGCAACGAACATGCCCACCGTCAGCAGATCGCCGGTCAGTTCGGAAATGTCCAGGACCGTATATTTGTTGTCCAGGTTGACATTTGTATCCTGGTTGAACGTGCTGGCGGAACCGTGAACCAGTCGGTTGAGGATATTGGCAAGTCGCCTTGTCTGCGGGCTTTTCAAAAGTTCCTGGTGCAGATCCCCAAGCTTGGGCATAGGTCTGAAACGTTCCGGGCAGGCTTCGTCCACAAGGCTGGTATTCTCATGCGTAATGCCAAATGACGCATAGGTTTTAATCATAGCTTCATCCAGCAGTTGCCGTTCTTCGTGAGTCATATCAGGAATTAACAGGGCGAAAAAAATATGCAGCCGCTGTATTTTGGCGGTTAACAGGGATTTTTCAATCACAGCTTCATCCAGCAGTTCAGCTGCCGCTGTATCTACCGGGCGGATTTCCATGACATTGATGCAGTGTGGAGATGAGGGGGATATCTGGATAATTTCTCCGCCGATGTTCCGCGCCGCCCGGTAAAACTCATGCCCTTTCAGCGGCGCCAGAATAAACACCTGGATATTTTTACGCCGAAGTCTTAGTGCGAAGAGCTGCAGGGTGAACGATTTGCCGGATCCGCTGGTTCCCAGAATGGCCATATTCGCGTTCTTGTAAATCTGGCTGTTGAACAGATCGGCAATAACCAACGAATTGTTATGCTTGTTGATCCCCAGCAGGATACCAGTATCATCGCAGAGCTCGTAGGAAGTGAAGGGATAGCAGCTGGCGGCGCCCAGGGTCAGCATGTTCCGCCTAGAACGTGCGTATAGATGTTTTTCCAACGATACCAGGGGCAGCGAGGATAAAAATGCATCCTCCTGCCGAAAGGTGCAGGGGGATGCATTCAGATCCTGGGAAACCAGGAGCTTTTTCAGTTCGGCAATCCGCCAGTTCAGTTCCTTGACCGAACCGGCTGTGACGGTGATCAGGGTGGAAAAATAGTAGAAGTCCTCGTTGGCGGCGAGACCGTCTTTCAGGAAATACCCCGAACGGATGGCTCCTTCCAGGTCATCAAAGTCGGTGTTGGTGTCGCTGACGTCCCGG
>CAJKBW010000097.1 GCA_905198295.1 uncultured Oscillospiraceae bacterium
TGCTCGGCGCTGTCGCCGGTTTTAGCCTGCTGCTCGGCGCCGTTGGACGGCAGATGCGGCTGGTGAGGGTCGGACAGAATTTCCGTTTTGTATCGTACCGCGGGGAAAAGTTTGCCGCGCATCTCATCGACGATCCTGAAGCGGCTGCGCAGATCGGGCGTGCGGCGGTGGCGCTGGGTGATCCGCAGGTGGCCTATGTGAAAAAAACCGGTTTTCTTACCGGCTTCCTCGAGCATTCGTACAGCGAAGATGCCGCAGACCGGGCGATGCGTGTGTTCGTGCCGCTTGCCGTGCTGGCTTCGGCGGGGGTGGCGGTGATTTTCGGGCTGCACTCGAAAATCTGGTGGGACGCCCTGACTATGTTTGCGGCGGCACTGTGCCTGTCCTGTCCGGCTGCGGCGGTGCTGAGCGTGAATTTCCCGCTCCTGCGTGCGTGCTGGCGTGCGCTGTGCCGGGGCGGTATGCTGGCCGGTTGGGATGCGGTGGATGCCTATGGCGACATCCATGCGCTGAGTGTGGATGCGGCGGATCTGTTCCCAAGTGAGAGCATGTTGCTGCACGGCATCAAGACCTTTTCCGGCACTCGTATTGACGAAGCCATTATGGATGCGGCGGCGGTTTCCATCTCGGCGGGCGGCCCGCTGGCCGGCATTTTCCGCCGGGTGATTGAGAATAAGACCGATATGCTTCAGCCGGTGGATACGCTGGTCTATGAGCAGGACATGGGGGTTTCCGGCTGGGTCGGCGGCCGCCGGGTGCTGGTGGGCAACCGCCGCCTGCTGGAAAATCATGGGGTGGATGTGCCGTCGCTGGATTATGAGAACCGCTATGCCAAGGATGATCGTCAGCTGGTGTATCTGTCCATCGCCGGGGAGCTTTCGGCAATGTTTGTGGTCAGCTATACCGCCGATGAAGGGATTGCTCTGGCGCTGCAGGATATGACCCGCGCAGGCGTAACGCTCATTGTGCGCACCTGCGACCCGAACGTTACAGAGGATCTGCTGTGCCGGGTATTCGATCTGGACGGTTATTACGTCGAGCTGATGGATGCCCCGAGCGGCCGCGTGTACGAGCAGATGATTGCCGGCGAGACTGATCAGGAAGAAGCGGTAGCCGCGTCCAATGGCCGGGTGGAAGGGATCGCCAGTGTGGTCAACAGCTGCCGCCGTCTACGCATCGGCGGTGCGCTTGCCGTCGCGGCGGTGGTAGTCGGCAGCTGTCTCGGACTCGGGTTGAGTGCTTTCCTGACCTTCTTCAGCGGCGTGCCGCTGCCGGCGCTGTATATGCTGGCTTACCTTGCGGTCTGGACGCTGGCGGACATGCTTATGCCGCTGTTCCGGCGCGTCTGATCAGCTGGTTTGTGTACAAATGACAAAATCCCCCTTTGCCGGTTGTGGCAGAGGGGGATTTTTTATTTCTTCTCACACAATGGTTGCAATTTGTTGGTGGCAATGGTATACTTGTTTAAGTGAGTTTCAACAAAAGATAACTTTTTGTACAAATTACCGTATATTTTGCCGAAAAAGCGCAGACGGAAGGAGACAATAGGGGGTCGGATGTTGAAACCGATAGCTCTGCAGCTGCGGGGCAGGGACCAAATCGAAAGGGGAGTTCACAGTTGAAACAGTACAGCGCCAAAAACATCCGCAATGTCGCCTTGGTTGGGCATGCCGGTACGGGAAAGACCTCGCTGGCGGAAGCTGCGTATTATCTGTCGGGAAAGAGTGATCGGCTTGGCCGCGTTACGGACGGCAACACGGTCAGCGACTTTGATTCGGAAGAAATACGCCGCAAAGCGTCGGTGTCCCTGGCGCTGGTACCGGTGGAGTGGAAAGACACCAAAATGAATCTGCTGGATACCCCGGGCCTGTTTGATTTTTCCGGCGGGATGAGCGAGGGACTGCGGGCGGCCGGCAGTGCGGTGATTGTGATTTCCGGAAAAAGCGGCGTGGCAGTCGGCACCGAAAAGGGATTTCGGGCGGCCCGGAAAAAGGGCATTGCCAAGCTTTTTTTCATTAACGAGCTGGACAACGAGAACGCCGACTTCTATAAAGTGTTTGAGGAACTCAAGGCCACTTTCGGTCCGATGGTCTGCCCTCTGGTGGTGCCGTATGTGGTGGACCGCAAGGTGCAGTGCTATGTCAATCTGTTGGAATATAAAGCGTATACCTATCGCGACGGCAAGGCGACTGAGGTGCCGCTGCCGGATATGGGGCATCGCCTGGACGGGTTGCGCACCGCGATTTACGAAGCGGTTGCGGAAACCAGCGAAGAGCTGATGGAAAAGTACTTCTCGGGAGAGGACTATACCCCGGATGAGCTGATTATGGGGCTGGCGACCGGTGTACGGCGCGGCGATATTGCGCCGGTATACTGCGGTTCGGCAGCGGCGCTTGAAGGCGTGGATCAGCTGCTCACCGGACTCACTTGGCTGGCGCCCTGGGCGGAGACGGTCGCGGGAGAAACCGGTGTGGATCCGAACGGTGATCCGGTGGAACTTAAGGTCAGCGATGACGGCCAGACCGTCGCGATTGTATTCAAGAGCGTGGTGGATCCCTTTGTCGGTAAGCTGCTGTATTTCAAGGTGGTATGCGGCCGGGTGACACCGGACTCTGCGCTGATGAACATGCGTACCGGGCAGATGGAAAAAATCGGCAAGGTGTTCACTGTGTGCGGGAAAAAGCAGGAAGAAGCGACGTATATCGGTGCCGGCGACATTGGCGCCGTGGCCAAGCTGGTATCTACCAACACCGGTGATACGCTGTGCGCGCCGGCGCGTCCGGTGGTTTTGCCGGGGGTATCGTATGAGGCACCGTGCCTGTCGATGACAGTGCAGGCGAAAAATAAAGGGGACGAGGAGAAGGTCGCCGCCGGCCTGCAGCGTCTGGCGGAAGAGGACCCCACCCTCTCGCTGACGATGAACCACGAAACACACGAGCAGATTCTCTCGGGACTCGGCGAGCAGCAGCTGGATGTGGCGGTGTCCCGGCTGAGGAATAAATTCGGTGTGGAAATCACGCTGGCGGTGCCGAAGGTGGCCTACCGTGAGACGATACGCAAGAAGGTCAAGGTGCAGGGCCGGCATAAAAAGCAGTCGGGCGGCCACGGGCAGTTCGGCGACGTGTGGATTGAATTTGAGCCCTGTGACAGCGAGGAACTGGAGTTTGCCGAGACGGTATTCGGCGGATCGGTGCCGAAGAACTATTTCCCTGCCGTGGAGAAAGGTCTGCGGGAGAGTGCCAAGAAAGGCGTGCTCGCCGGCTTCCCGATGGTTGGGGTGAAAGCTACACTGGTCGACGGCTCTTACCATCCGGTCGATTCGTCGGAAATGGCGTTCAAAACGGCGGCCGGCCTCGCCTACAAGGCTGGTATCCCGCAGGCGGGACCGGTGCTGCTCGAACCGATCGGCAGCCTGCAGGCCTATGTGCCGGCGGATAACACCGGTGACATTATGGGGGATATCAATAAACGGCGTGGCCGGGTGCTGGGCATGGATCCGGCCGAAGACGGCCTGACCTGCATCCAAGCAGAGGTGCCGATGGCGGAGATGGGGGATTTTTCCACCATGCTGCGCTCGGTGACGCAGGGCCGCGGTTCGTTCAGTGTGAAGTTTGAGCGGTATGAAGAGGCGCCGGCCAATGTGGCGCAGAAGGTGATTGCTGCCTACCATACCGACGAAGAATAACCGTTTGCAGAAAAGCGGCCGTTCCCGGCAATACGGGGACGGCCTTTTTTCTACGTATTGGCCGGTATTTTGCGATGTTTAGCCCCGTACTTCATCGGATTTTGCCTTGTCAAAAAAAGGCGGAAAGCCTATAATAGAGTAACAGGGGGAAGCGGCCCCTGTCTTTTTCTGTCCGGCGGCCGCTTCAAGTGAAGGGGGAGAGCTCTGTGAGCTATGATTATCTCTGGCATATCGCGCTGATTCTGATTAGCACCAAGATTCTCGGTCTGCTTACCCGGCGCTTTCAGATGCCGCAGGTGGTGGGTGCACTGCTGGCGGGGCTTGTGCTGGGACCTGCCGTTCTGGGCGTACTGGAGCCGACGGATATGCTCAATAAGCTCGCGGAGCTCGGCGTGATCGTGATCATGTTTTCCGCCGGTATGGGCACCGATATCCACGAACTGGGCAAATCCGGAAAGTCGGGGTTTGTCGTGGCTCTGTGCGGTGTACTTGTGCCGCTGGGGATGGGGGCGCTGCTGGCATTTTTCTTCAACCGGGGAGAATTTGCCCACCCCGGCAGTGCTCTGCTCCAGAACATTTTTATCGGCACTATCCTGACCGCAACCTCGGTCAGCATCACGGTGGAAACGCTGCGGGAAATCGGCAAACTGCAGACCAAGGTCGGCAATACCATTCTGGCGGCGGCCATCATCGACGATGTTCTCGGCCTTGTGGCGCTGACCATTGTCACAAGCCTCGGCGGCGAAGAGGTTAACGTCTGGCTGGTGCTGCTGAAAATTGTGCTGTTTTTTGTGTTTATCGTGGTGGTGTGGTTTGTAGCCGGGCGCCTGTTCAACTGGTACACGGCGCATAAAGCGCAGAAAAACCTCCATCGATATCCGGTCGCCGCGTTCGTGCTCTGCCTGCTGATGGCGTATGCGGCGGAGGAGCTTTTTGGCGTGGCGGATATCATCGGCGCTTTTGCTGCCGGTGTCATTGTGGCGGGCACCAGCAAAAGCAGCTATATCTCCAGTAAGTTTCAGCCCGTACAGTACTTGTTTCTCACGCCGATTTTTTTCGCCAGCATCGGCCTGAAGGTGGAGCTGCCGGAAATGAGCTGGATGATCGTGCTGTTTGCGGTGCTGATGGTTATCGCGGCCATTTTGTCGAAACTGATAGGCTGCGGAATCGGTGCCAGACTTTGCGGTTTTACCGGACGGGAATGCCTGCAGACAGGCTTCGGCATGGCCTGCCGCGGCGAAGTGGCGCTCATTGTAGCCAATAAGGGAATGAGTATGGGTTTGATGCCGCCAGCCTTTTTTGGACCGGTCATCATTATGGTGGTCTGCTGTGCGGTGCTGACGCCGGTGCTGCTCAAGCTGGCCTTTCGCTCCAAAGCGGAAAACGACTATGCCGACCTGCGTACGAGCGGGCTGGTCGATCGGATCGAAGAAAACGACCAGCTGGATATTGTGTCCGACCGGCTGCTGGATGAGCACAACAAGCTGCGCAGGAACCAGCACTGACCCACTGCCGCAGCCCCGGACGGCCGCGGTATGCGGATCGGTTTGTGTTCTGCCGCGATATTTCTCATTGACGGTCGGAAAAAATACGGTATAATAAAAAGGATTCGCCGTAAACATAAAGAGGATAGCCTCCGGCGGCGAAGGGTTTCCGCATAGCCGGTGTGCATCGGCCTGCAGAAAGGAATGACCGTTGAATGAAGAGTGACGCTTTGGCCAAAATGCCTGTCCTGCGCTTTTTTATCCGGATTGTCCAGGGTGCCCTGATCGGCCTCGGGGCGGTGCTGCCGGGAATTTCCGGTGGTGTGCTGTGTGTGATCTTCGGCATCTATAAACCGGTTATGGAACTGCTGTCCCATCCGTTCCGGAACTTTAAAACCCATGTGCCCAAGCTGATTCCGGTGATAATCGGAATGGGGGTCGGCTTTCTGGGAATTGCCAACCTGCTGGCCTTTTTCCTGGAAAAGTACCCGAATCCGTCGGTCTGCCTGTTTGTGGGACTGATCGCCGGTATGCTGCCCTCCCTGTTTCGGGAGGCCGGGGAGAAAGGAAGAACCAAAGGTTCCTATATTTCGCTGATCGTGGCAATGGCGGTGATTTTTGCGCTGCTGCTTGGGCTGCGGTTCGCTGCTGTTACGATTACCCCGAATTTTGTGTGGTATCTTTTCTGCGGTTTCTGTCTGGCGCTGAGCGTTATCGCACCAGGTATGAGCTTTTCCACATTGCTGATGCCTCTGGGACTGTATACGCCTTTTGTGGACGGCATCGGCCATCTGAACTGGCAGGTTCTTCTCCCCGGCGGCATCGGGGCACTTGTCACCGTTATCCTGCTGGCCAAGGCGGTCAACTCCCTGTTTGAACGGCACTATTCCATTGCCTTTCATGCCATTACCGGTATCGTCATTGCCGCGACCGTCATGATCGTCCCGTTTTCGGGTTTTGCGGAATCGGCGGTTTCCTGCATTACCAATGTGGTCTGCATCGTTGTCGGCCTTGTTGCCGCTTTGGCTCTTGATCGCTTCAACAGCCGTTTCCCCCGGGAAGACTGAACAGCCTTTCTGCCGGCGCCTTTTCGCGCCGGCTTTTTTATGCGGTACAAACGGAAAAACGACAGAAACAGCGTACATATCCGACAAAAAGTGAGTGTTAATGCGATTGACAAACCAGGGCGGCGCATGCTATGATTGGCTCATTCAATCTTCAGAATTTTTTTCGGTTTTGTTCATATTTTTGCCGCTGCACACAGGATGAGGCCGAAAATTCTCGTCAGAAAGGACGTACGCGATATGCCGATGGATGTCTGGACCCGTCTTGCCCCGCCTGCAGCACCGGAGGACGCGCCGATTACGACAGCGGCCGGAATGCTGTTTGCGTGCTGGGCGATTGTCATCGTGCTTGCTGCGATGGCGGTTGTGTTCATGCGCTCGGGGAAACGGGAATATGCGGTGGGTATCCTGCCGCTCATTCTGCCGCCGGCGGTGCATATCGTCAGCGGTGTGATCGCCCGTTTTCTGGATCCGCTGCTGCCGCTTGATGGTGCGCAGCTGCGGATTATTATCGATCTGCTTGCCGGCCTGCTCGGCTGTCTGCTGATCGGTTTTTCTTCTCGGAATATAAAAGAGCGGAAGTCCCGGAATGCATTTTTGATTGCCTGTTCGGGCTTTATCATGATTCTGACGCTGGTGCTGATTGTCAACACGATGACTCTGGCCTCCTGATCAGCGGCTGCCGTTTCCAAAAGGAGACGGCAGCTTTTTTACTGCTGCGTGTGTTTGTACGGCGGAGGCTGGACCTGCCCGGAGGGGAAATCGGCGGTAAAGGCGGAACCGTAGAGAAGGGTGAAGATTCTCTCATTGCGGAAAAAACAGGATGGCTGATGCGTTCTGCTGTCAGCTTTTTTTGCGGCATCAACTGGCTGAAATGTGTGATATTCGCCCGATTTTTCGAGCGAATATTCAGGGGGATATGATAAAATTATCCAGTTACATACGGTTGGCTCTTGACACCGAAGCCGTATCGCGATAAAATAACCGTTAGGTATATTGACCCGTTATGCCGGACGGTGCGGCGTGTCGGATTGGTGACCGGCCGGGTTTTCCCGGACTGATCTTTGTGGATAAAAAAGAAAAACGTATAGGAGGTGTGTCATTGAAGTGACGGATGTGGTCATAAATATTCTGTGTGTCGTGGCCGGCTTAGCGGTCGGCGGCATTGTGGCTGGATTTATCGCCTTTAAAGCGGGCGTTTCTCATAGAAAAAAAACAGCTGAAGCTGCGATCGGTTCCGCAGAAGCGGAAGCCGAGCGAATTGTGAGTGATGCGAAAGCCGCGGCAGAATCGAAAAAAAAGGACTTGCTGATTGAAGCAAAGGATGAGATCCATCGCCTGCGCAATGACGCGGAAAAGGAACTCAAGGAAAGGCGCGTGGACGTACAGCGTCAGGAACGGCGTATTCAGCAGAAGGAGGAAACTCTCGACCGCAAGATTGAAAATTGCGAGAAGAAGGAAGAGGCGATCCTCGCCAAGCAGAAGGATGTGGAATCCCGTCTGCAGGATGTGGAGAATCTGAAAAAAGGGCAGTTCGAAATGCTGGAGCGTATCTCCGGCTTCACCGCCGAACAGGCGAAGGAATATCTGCTGAGCAATCTGGCGGATGAACTGACGCACGAAAAAGCCCTGAAAATCGCGGAGATCGAAACGCAGCTCAAGGAAGAGGCGGATGCGAAGGCGCGGAATATGATTTCCCAAGCGATCCAGCGCGTTGCCGCCGACCAGGTGACCGAAACCACCGTATCGGTCGTCCCGCTGCCCAATGATGAAATGAAAGGCCGGATCATCGGCCGCGAGGGTCGGAATATCCGTGCCATTGAAACCCTGACCGGCGTCGATCTGATCATCGACGATACGCCGGAGGCCATCACTCTGTCCGGGTTTGACCCGGTTCGGCGTGAAATTGCCCGTCTGGCAGTGGAGCGCCTGATTTCCGATGGGCGCATCCATCCTGCCCGTATTGAGGAAATGGTGGAGAAGGCCCGCCGCGAGGTGGAGGCTACCATCAAGCAGGAAGGCGAGCGCGCGGTGCTCGAAACCGGTCTGCACGGCATCCATCCGGAGATTATGCGGCTGCTCGGCCGTCTGCGCTACCGCACCAGCTATGGACAGAACGTGCTCAACCACTCGATGGAGGTGGCGTTCCTGTCCGGCATTATGGCCAGCGAGCTGGGAATCGACCCGGTGATTGCCCGCCGCGCCGGCCTGCTGCATGATATCGGCAAGGCGGTCGACCACGAGGTGGAAGGCTCCCATGTGGAGATCGGCGTGGATATCGCCCGCAAGTACAAGGAAAGCGAAGCAGTAGTTCACGCGATTCAGGCGCACCACGGCGATGTGGAAGCCCGTACGGTGGTTGCCTGCCTGGTACAGGCAGCAGACGCTATTTCGGCTGCCCGTCCGGGTGCCCGGCGTGAAAATCTGGAGAACTATATCAAGCGTCTGGAGCAGCTGGAAGCGCTGGCGAACGAGTTCAACGGCGTGGAACGCTCGTTTGCGATTCAGGCCGGCCGCGAGGTGCGGATTATCGTCCGTCCCGAGGTGGTCAGCGATGACCAGATGGCTATTCTCGCGCGGGATATCGCCAAGAAGGTCGAGGCAAATATGGACTATCCTGGGCAGATTAAAATCCATCTCATCCGCGAGAACCGCGCGGTGGATTACGCGAAATAAACCCGGCTGAATACCGCGCAGACGGAAAATCGGCGGGATCACGGCGAAAGGGGGGCGAAAAGCCCCTCTTTCGCATTTCACAACCTGGTGCGGGCGGGATCGGCCTTTTATGCCGGTTCCGGCTGCCGGTCCACGGAAAGGATGTAGACGATATGCGGATTTTGTGCGTCGGGGACGTGGTCGGCAGCGCCGGCTGCCGGCATCTGCGGCAGGTGCTGCCGGGGGTGAAACGGCATTATGGTGTGGATGTCTGCGTGGTCAACGGGGAAAACTCCGCCGACGGCAATGGCATTACGCCGGTATCTTTGGAGCATATCCTGCAAAGCGGCGCCGATGTCGTAACCGCAGGCAACCACACCTACCGCCGCCGGGAAATTTATGAACTGCTGGAGCAGCGGCAGGATTTTCTACGGCCGGCGAATTATCCGGACACGGCACCCGGCAGGGGGATCAGCGTGGTCGACCGCGGCCGCTATCAGGTGACGGTGATCAACCTGATGGGGGTGGTGTATATGGAGCCGCTGGCCTGTCCGTTTGAAACGCTGGATCGCCTGCTTGGGCAGGCGGGAAATCCGAAATTCTGCATCGTGGATTTCCATGCGGAAGCGACTGCAGAAAAGAAGGCGCTGGGGTATTATGCCGACGGACGGATTTCGGCGCTCTTCGGCACCCATACGCATGTGCAGACGGCCGACGAGCAGATTCTGCCGGGTGGAACCGGATTCATCACTGATGCCGGCATGACCGGCCCGATACAGTCGGTGCTTGGTGTTCGCCCGGAACAGGCGGTCGCCAAAATGCGCGAGAAGCTGCCGGTGCGGTTTGCGGTGGCAGAGGGGGCGTGCTGCATGGATGCGGTATTGTTTACCCTGGATGACAAAACGGGGCGCACTACCGAAGTGCTGCGCCTGAAAATCACCTGAGGCGCCGCTCGGGCGGCGAAAATATTTTTTGCAT
>CAJKBW010000098.1 GCA_905198295.1 uncultured Oscillospiraceae bacterium
GTTTGGCGATGTGCGGACAGAAAATACCCCGTTTTGATAAGAAAAATCCCGTACGATGCACGTTTGGTGTCATTGTGGTGTCGGCAACAGTCAAACAGGTTGCATACAAACGAATCCAGAGAGGCTAGGATACTTCTGAAAGGAGTTGATCATATGACGGCCAGCAGGGCTATCATGCGGCGCAGCATTGGAAGAAGAATCCAGAAGTGTCGGGAAAAGGCCGGCATCAGCCAGGAGACACTGGCGGAAAAGGTATCTCTGAGCAGCACATCCATTTCCAATATTGAGCGCGGGGCAAATTATCCAACGTTCGAGAATTTTATCCGGATCGCCAATGTACTGGAAGTACGCTCTGCTTGCCGATGTACTGGATAAAGCGTATGTTGCTCAGGCGACCCGGTTGTCGGCGGGGTTGGAGTCTGTACCCATGCAGAAAAGGCAGGAGATTTTTGCGGTTGTGGAAATTATGGCAAACGGCCGATTATAACGGTCAAAGCAAAACGAGCGGCCGCATAGCCGCTCGTTTTGCTTTACGATTTATCGCCGGAGTGTGCGACAAGTGCACACAGATAGCTGCAAACAATCGCCGCGGCAATGCCGGCCGCTGTGCCGGTGATGCCTCCGGACAGTGCGCCGATCAATCCTTTTTCCGCGACGGCTTCCTGTACGCCTTTGGCCAGCGAATAACCGAAGCCGGTCAGCGGTGTGGCGGCTCCTGAACCGGCAAACTTGACCAGCGGCTCATACAGGCCGACCGCCGTAAGTGCAACGCCCAGAGTGACAAACAATACCAGGATCCGCGCCGGGGTGAGTTTGGTCAGGTCGATCAGCAGCTGACCGACAACGCAGATCGCACCGCCGACCAAAAACGCTTTCAGCAGCATCATCCAATCCATAGAAATGCTCATTCCTTTCCCGAACCGGGGCTTATGCCGCGGCAAAACGGCACAACGCCGCCTATTTCGCGGTTAGTGTTTTCCGCTTAGGGCAGATTATACATGAGCGCGCGTATGCGTATGAAAAAAACCTCAGGCAGATTTAATCTGCCTGAGGTTTTTTATCTTTGCGTTGGTCTGCGGATCAACCGTTGAGCCATGCCTGATAGTCGTCGTAGCTCTTCTGCATGATCTCAATATAAGTGTCCACCTCGAACCGCTTCATGTTGGAGATGTAGCGGTCCCATTCGTTCTCAATGCTGGCGGTGCCAAGCAGGAAATCTTTACGGGACGTATACTGAAGATCGTTGATTTCCGAACGAATCATATTGCTGGTCAACATATCCTCGAGCGAGGATTTCGACTTGTTCAGCGGATTCTTCGGCATCACCGGCTCATAGTATTCCAGCATCTTCTGTTCATTCTGCCGGCCGATTTTTTCCCGCAGGGTCATCTTGCTTTCGTCGGTCTCCTTGTATTCTGCCGCCATGAAGTCCTTGCCGCGGAAGTGGGGCATCGGGTAGCCCGGGGTATACTCATAAGCGCGTTCTTCAATGCTGCGGCCGTCTTCGCTCTCGGTGAAATGCACGAGTTTGTCTTCACCGACATACCAGATCTTATCTTCACCGGGAGGTCCGTAAAGCGCCGTGTAGCTGCCTTCCACGCTGTAGAAATAGTCGGCAAAACGCACTGCAATTTCCGGATACTTACAGGCCTTGGTCACCATGAACCACTCCGGCCAGATGGATTCGGTGTATTGACAGGTCCAGGTGCAGTTGCCCTGGTCGTCGGACAGCGGCGGGATAATTGCATATTCATCTACAAAGCGCTCCAGGCTGACAAGGCTTTCCGCTCCGCCGAAGAAAGCGCCGATGGTCGAAACCGGGCCATTGGCCTTCTGACGGACAGCGGTCATATCCTGATTATACCAATCCGGATCAACCAGACCTTCCCGGAACAGGTCGCGATAATAGGTCAGGCAGCGGCGGTAATTGTCTTCAATCGGCGCATAATGCACGGTGCCCTCGTCGTCGACATAGGTCAGCTCATAGTATACCGGCATACCGAAAGCACCGTAGGCACCGTTGGGCAGGCCCACGCGGTTGTTATCGAAATCCAGCTCCAGCGGAATTTCGTCCGCGATGCCGTTGCCGTTCGGATCGCCGGTTTTGAACGCACGCAGCACATCACGGAATTCCGTGGTGGTGGTCGGCACATCCAGGCCGAGGTTATCCAGCCAGGTCGTGTTGATGATCAGCGAGGAGGCATAACGGCCGGTGTCGTTGTCGTAATTGCGCGCCATCGGCAGCATATAGATATTTCCATCATAACCCTTGCAGAGGTATTCCGCCTGCGGCACTTCCTGGAACATCTTGATTACATTCGGAGCGTATTTGGTGAGGTAGGGGGTCAAATCCCAGATATCACCCGCCTCGATGTGTTCCCAATGGAAGTCATAGCCGAGCGGGGCCATGCCCATGAAAATATCCGGCAGGTCACCGCTGGTATAGGCCAGAGTGGCCTGATTATTGACTTCCCAGCCGCCGGGGACAATAATCCACTCAAGTACGATGTTCATATTGTCCTTGACCCACTGATTGATCGCCATGTTGGTATAGTCGGTCAGGCCGGAATAGTCTTTTACCATGATTTTCAGTTTGGTCTGCTCCTTGGCAATCGGAAAGTTTGCAGAATAGCAGTTGTTTTCCAGCGTTACCTGATCGGCGGGAACCTGCGAATTCCCATCCAGACCAGTGCCGCCGGGAGCAGCCGTGGAGCTGTCGGTGCCGCCGCTGCAGCCTGCCAGGCAGGAAACTGCCAGCGTCAACCCGGCCAGCATAGCCAAAGCTTTCTTCATAGTCTGTTTCACCCTTTCTGTTCCCCTCCGGGGGAACGGCTGTTTTGAAAAAACGCGCGGTATTTGGTTATTTAGACGCCGGACGGCGCTTTTTCACGACAAGTACGATGACCACAACGGCAGCGGCTACCACGACAACACCGGCGACAATGCCGATGATTACCGGCATCGGAAGCGCATTTCCATCGGTATCGGTGGTTTCCGACTGCTGTGCCGCGGTGGTGGTCGTCCCTTCGGTGGTCGTGGTGCCGAGACGGCCGACTGTGGTGGTGGTCGTGTTCGGATCTCCGGTTGTGGTCGGCTTTGTGGTGGTCGGTATAACTTCACCGAACTTCAGGCCATTGAAGGAAAACGCCTGCTGCCCGCCGACACGCAGATAGGTGGTACCGGCGTTATCGCCGGTATGATGCTCGAGGAATTTATTGAAATTCACCGCACCGAGCGGGGCACCGTCAAAGCATAGATAATAGCCGTCGAATTTCTCCTGGAACGAAAGACTGTGCGGCAGGGTAAAGTCGAAGTTATCCAGTGTCATCATAACCGCCTCGCCGCCGCCGTTCCACAGCGACAGAACAAAGGTGTTATTCGGCTTATGCCACAGGATCAGCTCGATCCGGCCGCACGCTTCATTGGCCTCCATCGACTGCAGCATTTCAGCATCATCCATGCCGGAACGGTCGGTGGTTGAAGCAAAGCTCACATAAGCCCACATTTCGGTCGCATTCGGGTCGGTCGACCAGGCATCAAAAGTAAAGTTAACTTCTGTTTTCAATATATCAAACGTTGTCTGATAATTGACCAAACCGACACCCGTGTCTCCTGGGCTGGAAATCGCATACCCGGCGTCGCTGCCGTTGATGACCGGCAATCCCTGCATGGGCCACCAGTCATCCAGCGCTGCCGAAGCGGACATTGCGCTGCCGGCGGCAATGACCGCAGCCATGCCCGCCGCCGCGAATGCCTTGCGGATATGTTTCACAGTGAATCTCCTCCTTAAAAGTGGCGCACATGCGCCTGCCCTCCGCTCACACGGAGAAAAGACTGCAGCCGCAAAGAAACAGGGGCTTGATTCTTTGCTGCAGCACAGGGGGAAGTATATCTATGCTTACGTGTTTATTTTATAGCGATATGCTATAGATTACAATGTCGTTTCTTGCAAACACTTATGCAATTTTTGCACGGAGCCTTGGCCTGTAAATTATCCTTCATATACTTAAAGTAGTATTTCTTAAAATGACTAGCAATTTACGGTCAGACAGCATTTGGCAATTATGCAATTTTGGCTGGTATTGCAAGAATCGCCTTTACTAATGCAACATTTGCCATTGTTTTTTGAAATTCTTTTTGTTACATTTGTACTGTAACGGGTGGGGCTTGCCCGTTCGGCGGCGTATATCTATGCAGTATGTATCCGCTTTCCATTATTTCACGTTTGTGAAAGGAGATATTTTCATGACGAAGCGCAAAGTTTTGGCTGTCGTGTCGGCCTGCGCGCTGCTGCTGACTATGTTTGTGTCGCTGATCCAGGTCTATGCCGGGAAGCCGGATGACACGACCGGGTGGACGCTTGGTGAGGGCAGCACGATATCCGGCAACGCCGATTATGGCTGGTCGCTGAATCAGGCGGGCTGCAACCAAGATCGGCAGGCTAAATTTCAAAACAAATATGAAACCGAAATTTCGCTGCGGGATCTGCAGATGCAGTTTGTGGCGAATTATGCGGCTGCTGGACTGTGGACGATCAACCTGTCGGATAAGGATATGAATCCTCTGCCGGGAGTGAATGATCTCGGTGAAACCGGTTTGTGTCTGATCCTTGAAAAGCGCAACGACAGTGTTTTGGCTGTGCAGCGCTGGTCAAACGGCGCCCCCGGGGCTGCTGGCGGCGTCTATCTTTATGCGAATGATATATCGTTTGACTTTACCATTCCGCACACACTGCATTTTGTGGAGCGTGACGGGAAATGGTATGTTGCGCTGGACAACACGGTATTTGAAGCCGATGGCATGGATGTCACCTCGATTCTTGCTGCGATGGACGGCAAGCGGGTGATCATGGAATCTTTGTCTGATCCCAGTGTCAATTTCCCGTACATCAACTTTGCTGATGCGAAGAAAACGGCCGACTGGAATTACACCTCGCAGGTGGCCGTCGCCGGCAGCGAGGAACGCGGTTTCACAATGATCGGCAAAGAAGGCGGCGACGGTTATGCGGTTTATGGAAAACCGGTCAGTCTGCTGAACAACGAGTTCCAGGTGCGCCTTGATTTTGACAGCAACTGGGCTTATTTTGGTTTTGATCTGACAAACGATGGACAGACGCATTCCAAGTTGAACGCTGATATTGACATGCAGTTTTATTATAAGGACGGCAGAATGGATATCGGCCTGTTCAGTGGTGGCGGTTATGTCACTGACAAGCTGTATTCGAAAGAAAACTTTGATTTTGATGCCGTACATGTGTTCGGTTTTGTTGAAGAAGATGGAAAGTATTATCTGACCGTTGACGGCGAAAAAGCCAGCTATAACGAAGTTCTTTCCAATCACGTGGCCGAAATGAAGGATTCCGCCGTATACTGGCGTGTGGGCGCCGGTAATGGGAGCACCGTGCAGTATTTCACCGACATTAAGGTTTTGGGCTGGAATGTCGGCGAAGGCAGCGCTCTGACCGGCGGCAATGCGGTCGGATGGCAGCTGCAGCAGTCTGCGGATACCGGAAAGCCCAGCTCATATCAGACTGGCTATTCTCTTAAAGACTTGCAAATTAAGTTTACCGCGAGCTATAACGATAATGTTTGGATTAACCTCAATATCGGTACGGCGCAGATCAACGCTCTGCCTAACAAGAGTACACTTGACGCCGCGAAGGGCATGTCGTTTATCCTGGAAAAGAAAGGTGACGACGGCAGTTATCTGCGGTTCCAGCGCTGGAGCAGCGAATCGGCGGGCGGCCCTTATCTGGCCACCACCGACATCAAGCCGCTTGATTTCAGCCAGGAGCATATTTTCCATTTCGCGGAGAAAGATGGGCGTTATTATCCGGCAATCGACGACACGCTGCTGGATACGGATGTCACCGAGATCATTCAGCTTTATGAGAATGATCCGGCTCTGCAGCCGATGGTAACCCTTTTGAGCTGCGATGCCGTCAGTTTTTCCGCCCTGAAGTTTGCCGAGGTGCCGCATACGGTTATCGGTGGCTGGAATGTTAACGATGCAACCGTTACCGGCGATGCGGCCAACGGCTACACTGTTACCGGCGGCGCAGGGGCCAAAGCTTCGTATCGGATGCCGATTGATCTGTCTGCGCAGTCGGTGCGCATGCGGTTTACTCACGAGGCTGGTAAATGGCAGGGAATAAGCTTCAATGCAGTGGATGATACACCAACCGGAGTCGAGTCGCCGACGGCGGATAAGCTTACGTTGATTCTGGGCCGTGATGGCGATGAACTGCGCGCCTCTGTTTTTTTGGCCAGCGGCGAAGGCTGCGTGGTTCGTATTCCTGACTTTGCTTGGGATGAGGAACACGCCATCGGTTTCACCAAGGTAAGAGATAACTGGTATCTCAATATCGATGGTGTAGTGTATACCGCGCCTGCGGAAGATAGCAAGGGCATTACCGCTGCGGTGAATACGGCCCTCAACAATATGGCGGCGAAGAATACCTACGTTACGGTCATGAGTGAAGGACAAACCCCGCTGAATGTTTCTGGCTTCCGCTTTGTGGAGACTACGGTAAATGAAGATCCATCTTCGGATTGGAAGCTGAACGGATCGGCCACCATCGAGGGCGATGCGACCAACGGGTTCACTTTGGTGGGCGACAGAGGCGTTGAAGCCAAATATCAGAAGGCCATCAACCTGTCCACGCAGTCGGTGCGGCTGAAGTTCAATCATACCGCAGCCTGGCAGGCAGTCAACTTCACTACCACGAGCGATCCTACCGGTCTGCTGGATGCATCGGCCGACAATCTGACGATGCTGCTCAGCTTTAACGGCGAGACGACACTGCGCGTGTCTGTATGGCTTGGAGGCAACGAGGCCGAGAGCGCGATTGCTTATATTGACAACTTCGATCGCAATGCAGAGCATACAATTGGCTTTACCAAACGGGAGAATAACTGGTATCTGAACTTTGACGGCGTGGTGTATACCGCTCCGGCAGAGGAAAGCAAAGGGATTACAGCCCGGCTTACGCAGGCGCTCAACAATATGAGTGCAAACACGGCATATGCAGGCTTGCACAGTGCCGGCGGGGAACAGGGGACAGAAATCAATGTATCCGGTTTCCGCTTTGTGGACACCACCGTCTCGCAGGTTGGTGACTGGCGCCTGAGCGGCACGGTCACCATTCAGGACAACGGTGAAAACGGCTTTAATCTGGCGGGCGGCGGCGGTGCGCAGACCAAGTACCAGAAGCCGATCAATCTGTCCGCCCAGTCGGTTAAGCTGCAGCTGAATCACACCGGCGAGTGGCAGGGCATCAACTTTACCACCAGCCGTGAGACGAACGGCGTTACGAATCCGTCTGAAAATGCGCTTACGCTGATTCTCGGCCGCGAGGGCAATGAACTGCGCGCGTCCATCTGGATCGGTGATGTCGCCGGCGGCCAAAGCCAGGGCGAGGGCTGCGTAGTCCGCATTCCGGATTTTGCCTGGAACGCAGAGCATGCTTTCGGTTTCAGCAAGGTAGAAGATAGCTGGTATCTGAATATCGACGGCAGGGTGTATACCGAGCCGCTGGAAGGCAGCAAGGGCATCACCAGTTATGTGACGGCAGCGCTGGAAAATATGGTGACCGTTCCCACCTATGCCGGCGTGATTAGCGCCGGCGGCGTGGACCTTGCCATCACTGGATATCGTTATGTCACGACGGAAACGCCGGAGGTACAAACCGACTGGCGGCTCAGCGGCACCGTGACGGCAGAAGGCGATGCCACCAACGGCTATGATGTGGCCGGCAATGGGCAAGCGACCTATAAAACGCCGCTCAAACTCGGCGAGCAGTCGGTGACCATGACCTTTGATCCCGGCGTGGGCAACTGGCTTGCGCTGAGCTTCGGCCCGGATGACGGGTTTGGCGGACTGGCGGATCTTACGGAAAATCAGTTCGCGCTGGTTATCACCCACGGCAACGGCACCGAAATTCCGGATACTTCCTTGCGTGTTTCACTGTGGAACAGTGAAATCTCCAAGGAAGAGGCCATTGTGATTATTGATAATTTTGATTTCACGGCGGAGCACAGCTTCGGCTTCTCCAAAGTGGACAACAACTGGTATCTGAATGTTGACGGAAAGCTCTACACGACAGCAGAAGCCAGCGTGACCGAAAAACTCACGAAGGTTCTGGACAATATCGCTCAACAGAACAGCTTTGCGGGTATGCAGGCTTCCAGCGGGACGCTTGCGATCTCCGGTTTCCGCTTCACTGCCACTCAGCACCCGAGTGATGACAGCGACTGGAAGCTGAGCGGTGAGGCCAAGGCTGAGGGCGACCGCGAGAACGGCTATGCACTTTCCGGCAACGGCTATGCGGCGTACAAGGTTCCGTTCGACATGGCGACCTGGTCGGTAAAGATGCAGTTTGTCCCGACCGTCGGCGGCTGGCAGTCCCTTACCTTCAGCGATATCTGCACAGTTGACACCAACGTTTTGCCGGGTTTGGCGACTCAGGGCGGCGAGCACAATGCGCTGACCTTTATCCTCGGCCGCGGTACCGGCAACGAGGGCGATGCGGCGACCACCGATCTGCGTCTTTCCTTGTATATGACGTACATGGAAAACGGCGAAGAAAAACAGGCGGAACGTGCGATTGCGTATATCAGCGAATTTGACTGGAATGCGGAGCATACTTTTGGCTTCGCGAAGATCGGCGACAGCTGGTATGTGGTTGTCGATGGCAAGACCTATACCTCCCCGCAGGCGGACGGAGCCGACCGGCTGATCACCAACGCGATTACCGAGGGGCTCAACGCCATGCAGGGTAAGGACGCTTATGTCCGCGCGTTCGCGAGCGATGCGCTCAGCATGCCGAAATTCAACCTGGCGGAAACCGGCCTGAATGAAAAAGAAGAGGGCGAATGGGATCTGACCACCGACATGACCGCCGAGAAGACCGGCAGCGGCTGGACCGTGTCCGGTATCCCCGGTATAGCTGGCTGGAAAGAAGTGTTCGCGGTGGATAAGGATATCTTCCGTATGCAGTTCAAGCCGGAGGTCGGCGAATGGGCCTACTTCAGCATTGGCGACACCTATTCCGTGTCGGCGGAGCAGTTTATGAACCCGGGCAATGCGAACAACATGATCTGCTTCATCCTCGGCCGCGAAAATGAAACCACACTGCGACTTTCGATGTGGAACGAAAAAGAATACGCGATGGTTTACCTGAGCAACTTCGACTTCGACAAGACGCATGACTTCCAGTTCGTGCAGCGGCGCGGCAACTGGTATCTGTCCATCGACGGACGCGCGATTCTTGCGCCGCAGGGCGATGGCGAGGAGAAGATCATCACCAGCTGGATTACCGAGGCGGTCAACAACCTCAAGGGCAAAGAGGCCTACGTACGTGTGTCGGCCAGTGCCGGTAAGGAGACAACCATGACCGGTATCCAGATGATCGGTGAAGGGCACGACAACAGCAGCGGCAGCCAGACCGGCGTGGTCTTCCCGATCGCGGCGGTGGCAGCGCTTGGCGTATCCTTCCTGGCGGTGCTGGTTCTGCGCAAGAAGAAGCAGGCGTAAGACCAGATCGACAGCAGTAAAAAATTGATGCGGCGCCCGCAGATCAAACGGTCTGCGGGCGCCGTTCTGATTTCGGGAGGCAAGAATGGCGTGTACGTGTGCAACATTTATCATTGATATTCCGAGACGGTTTTGGTACATTTAGACTGAAAGAAAAGGGGCGCCGCCGGATAAAGAAACATGAGCGGTGAGGCCGGACTTTCCAGGGCGGTTTTTGCCTGCCGTACAGCAGGTTTTTCCGCAGACGGGAAGGCGAAAGGATGCGTGAGGAACATGGATTTGTCCCTGTTTGGGAACGGTACGGTGTTTAAGGTGAAAGATTA
>CAJKBW010000099.1 GCA_905198295.1 uncultured Oscillospiraceae bacterium
AGGCATACTCATAACACCGTATTCCATTACTTTCTGCATATCAGTAATATATTCGACCTCTATGGAAAGCCTCATACCCTTTACTGACTGTTTCGCGTTCTTATATAGTTCGTGGCAGGATTTACAACCAGCACCTAACACCTTGATACAACGGATTTCTCCCTCTTTCAAATCGGGACAGCACCCGGTTGTAGAGTTATCTGCTTCATTTGTAGAACAACCACAACTACAAGCGCAAGCTGTTTTCTTTTCTTCTTTTTTCTTTCCGAAATGAAATAATGCCATAATGATGACCTCCTAAAATTAAACAATTAAATATTGTATTGCGTTGAAGAAATAACCTACAACGATAATACTGGCTGTGCAGATAGCAATGAAGATGCCGAGCAGCTTTGGCTTAACCGCTTTGCGAAGCATAATCATCGACGGAAGAGAAAGGGTAGTTACGCCCATCATAAAGGAAAGGACAACGCCGAGCAAAGCACCCTTTGCAAGTAAGGCTTCTGCAATCGGGATTGTGCCGAAAATATCCGCATACATCGGAACACCTGCGATAGTAGCAAGCACAACACCAAACGGATTGTTATCCCCAAGCACCTTGACAATGAAATCTTCGGGTATCCAGTTGTGAATAATTGCACCGATACCGATACCGATTAACACATAAGGTGCAACCTTTTTAGCTGTTGAAATGACCTGTTTCCAAGCATATTTCATACGGCCTTTGAAATGCAGTTCTTCCTGCGGAACGGGGGTAGCGTGACCGTTTCGGATATATTCTTCCACTTGATTTTCATGGTGTAGTTTTTCAATCAGCGTACCGCCGACAACAGCAATTACCAAACCGAGAACAACATACAAAACGGCAACTTTCCAACCGAATATGCTCATCAGTAAAACAAGGCTACCGAGATCAACCATTGGCGAAGAAATCAAAAATGAAAATGTAACGCCAAGCGGCAAACCTGCGCTTGTAAATCCGATAAACAGCGGAATAGAGGAACACGAACAGAACGGTGTTACCGTACCAAGTAATGCGGCAATGACATTTGCCCATATCCCGTGAAACCTGCCAAGTATCTTTTTTGTTCTTTCGGGTGGGAAATAGCTTTGAATATACGAAATAATCAAAATCAACACGCCAAGCAGTACCATAATTTTTATGGTATCATAAATGAAAAACTGAACGCTGGCACCGATTTTACTTGTGGTGTCTAAACCGCAGGCGTTCAAAATAATGGTAATGAGCCGATTTAGCCAGTTCATACCGAGGACTTCATTTTGAAAAAAGTCCCATGCAGTTTTTATTGCTTCCATAAAAAGCCTCTTTCATATAGTTATATTCAAATGTATCTATTTATTGTTCCGAATATAAGCCGTGCGGAAAAGTAATCTATAAACTTCCTCACTTTTCACAGCACGACTTGTTTTTGTATTCAACATCAAGTGTTGTCAACTGCTCCAAACATTCCTTTGCCTGCTTCACGCCTTTTTCTGAAATGGAATAGTGCGTCCATTTTCCCTCTTTGCGACCAACAACAATTTCAGCATCACAAAGTATTTTCATATGATGAGAAAGCGTGGGCTGTGTCACATTGATTTCTTCCAACAGCTTGCAGGCACATTTTTCGCCCGAACGCAGCAGCTTTATAATGCGAATACGGTTTTCATCGCAAAACGCTTTAAAGATTGCCGCTGTTCTTCTTTCGTCCATCTCTCAAAATCACCTTCCATAGGTAACTGTCTATGTGTTATTATACGCGTCACATAGAAAAGCGTCAATATATTTTTAAGCTTTTAATAAAAAGACAGTGTGAAAAATCATTTCCACTTTCACACACCGTCTTTAATTTTGCTTGCTTTTTCTAATGTCCATAACTCGTATTTCAATAATGTTTTCAAATTACTTCCTTATGTGGCGTTAGCATTTGAGCCTCCCGCTTTCTTTTTACGTGTGTGAAAGAAACCATGCAGCACGACAAAAATGATTTTCATACCTTTTACGGGAAAACCCCCGGCCCCGCAGCTTGCCGCGAAATGCCGGCTTCCCTTTACAGCCGGCAGGATATTCTTTCTTTGCGGATATCTGTTGGCTGGCGGCCAAACCAGCCCAAATTTCAAACGCCGCCCGGTGATGCCGGACGGCGTTCGCTGTATTATCCGATTATACGCCGGAATAGGCGCTGAAACCGCCGTCGACCGGGACAACGATTCCGGTGACAAATCCGGACGCATCATCGTCGAGCAGATACAGCAGGGTGCCGCACAGCTCCTCGGGTTTGCCGAAGCGGTTCATCGGCGTCTGGGAAAGAATTTTGGCCGTGCGGGGCGTGGGGTTGCCCTGCGGGTCAAACAGCAGCGCCTGATTCTGCTTGGTGACGAAGAAGCCGGGTGCGATGGCGTTGACCCGAATGCCGGCACCCGCAAAATGCACCGCAAGCCACTGGGTGAAGTTGCTGACCGCCGCCTTGGCCGCGCTGTATGCAGGGATCTTGGTCAGCGGGGTATACGCATTCATCGAGGACACATTGAGGATATTGCCGTGACCGGCATCCACGAAATCCCTGGCGAACACCTGAGTGGTCAGCAGGGTGCCGAGAAAATTGAGATTGAACACAAATTCAATCCCCTGCGGGTCTAGATCAAAGAAGGACACCACATCTTCGGCGTCGATGTCCTCCCGCCGGAAGGTCTCGTTGGTGGTTGTGCCTTTCGGGTTATTGCCGCCGGCACCGTTGATGAGATGGGTCACCGGCCCAAAGGCAGCATTTACCGCTGCTTTCGCTGCGGCAAGGCTCTCCTTATCCAATACGTTCGCCTGAAAGGCGCGGGCATCTCCGCCTTCGGCACGGATTTCGGCGGCGGCCGCCTCGGCCGCGTCAAGCTGAATATCCAGCAGGGCAACGCGGTAGCCTTCTTTGGCAAGCCGTTTGGCAAAACAGCCGCACAGCACGCCGCCTGCCCCTGTGATAACTACAGTTTTTTCTAACATTTGCTTCATCCTTTCTTTCCGGCGCGAGACGCCTTGTCGATAGCCTCCCACAGGCCGTTGAGATAGGCTGCGCCGAGTGCGCGGTCATACAGGCCGTAACCGGGCATCGCCTTTTCACCCCAGATCATCCGTCCGTGATCCGGGCGGATCGGGCCGTCAAAGCCGGTATCATACAGCGCTTTCATGATGGCATACATATCCAGCGAGCCGTCCGAAGAGAGGTGGGCAGCTTCGTCGAATTTGCCGGGCGCGAGATGCACCACGTTGCGTACGTGCGCGAAATGGATGCGGCCAGCGAGCTGGCGGATGATCGCGGGAATGTCGTTTTTGGGGTTGGAGGCGAGCGAACCGGTGCACAGGGTCACGCCGTTGTGCACGTTCGGAACCGCGTCGAGCATCTTTTTGATCGCGTCGCCGCCGGTGATGATGCGGGGCAGGCCGAATACGCTGAAGGCAGGATCGTCGGGGTGGATCGCCATGCGGATGTCATAACGGTCGCACACCGGCATGATGGCGTTGAGGAAATACACCAGGTTGTCAAACAGCTTTTCCGGGGTCACCCCTTCGTACAGAGCGAAGAGGTCACGGATATGAGCGAGGCGTTCCGGTTCCCAGCCCGGCAGCACAAAGCCATTGGCCTTTGCGTCCACCGCGCCGAACAGTTTGTCGGGATCCATCTGGTCGATGATCTCCTGATCGTAGGACAGCACAGTGGAACCATCCGGCCGCGGCTTGGCGAGGTCGGAACGGGTCCAGTCGAACACCGGCATGAAGTTATAGCACACCATGTGGATATCCGCTTCGCCCAGGCGCTGCAGCGAGAGGATGTAATTCTCGATATAGCGGTCGCGCTCCGGCAGCCCCGCCTTGATCGCGTCGTGGACGTTGACGCTTTCGATGCCTTCCACCCGCAAGCCCGCTTCTTCAACAGTATGCTTCATCGCGGCAATGGGAGCGGTCTCCCATGCGTCGCCCGGTACGCTGTCGTACAGGGTGGTGATCACGCCGGTGACACCGGGAATCTGGCGGATCTGTTCGAGAGTTACGGAATCAAAGCCGGTTCCGTACCAGCGCAGAGTCATGTTCATAGAGGATGTTCCTTTCTGTTCGGTTTATTCCTCCGCCGGGATATAGCGGCGGATATTGTTGAAGCAGATGTCCTGCACCACACTGCCGACAAAGGGAATGTCGGCGGGATATTCCCCGTTTTCGATGAGCCGGCCCAGCTCGTTGCACAGGATGCGGCGGAAATATTCGTGCCGCGGGAAGGACAGGAAGCTGCGGGAGTCGGTGAGCATGCCGATGAAATGGCCGAGCATGCCCATCGAGGCGAGCGCGGTCAGCTGGCGGCGCATGCCGTCGATCTGGTCGTTGAACCACCAGGCGCTGCCCAGCTGCATTTTGCCGGGGATGCCGCCGCCCTGAAAGTTGCCGAGCATGCTCGCGAGGGTTTCGGTATCCTTCGGATTCAGGCAGTACAGCACGGTTTTCGGCAGCTGGTCATCCGTATCCATCGCGTCAAGCAGCCGGGAAAGGTCCTGTGCGAGCGGGGCGTCGTCCATCGAATCAAATCCGGCGTCCGCACCAACCGCGGCAAACATACGCGTGGAGTTGTTGCGCATCGGGCCGATGTGCAGCTGCATTACCCAGCCTAGCCGGTGATATTCCCGGCCGAGACAGGTCAGCACATGCCCCTGATACCGGCGCTTATCGTCGCGGGTGAGCGGCTCGCCGCGGCGCGCCTTCTGAAATACCGCATCGGCCTGTGCGTCGTCTGTCGGCAGATACAGCGCCTGATCAAGACCGTGGTCGCTGATGCGGCAGCCGGCTGCATGGAAATACGCGATGCGGCAGCACAGCGCCTGCTCAAGATCAGCAAGCGATGCAATCGGCATGCCGGCGGCTTCTGCCAGCGCATCCAGGTATTCCGCAAAGCCCGGCTTATGGCAGTGCACCGCGCGGTCCGGCCGGAAGGCCGGCAGCACCTTGACCGCGGTATAAGCGGTTTTCAGTGCCGCGTGGGCGTGCAGGTCATCGACGGGGTCATCGGTGGTATACAGCGCATACACGCCGCTTTTTTCCAGCAGGCCGCGCACCCGGAAGCCATCGCTGGCGAGCAGCGCGTTGCAGCGGTCGTACACCTTCTGCGCGTTGGCAGCGCACAGCGGCTCATCGATTCCGAAATACCGCTGCAGCTCTAGATGGGTCCAGTGATAAAGCGGGTTACCGATCAGATACGGCATCATTTCGGCCCATTTTTGGAACTTTTCCCAGTCGCTGCGGCTGCCGGTGATGTAGTCTTCCGGAATGCCGTGGGTGCGCATCGCGCGCCATTTGTAGTGGTCAAACTTCAGCCAGGCCTCGGTGATGCTGGAAAACGCCTTGTTGTCCAGAATTTCCTTTGCGCTCAGATGGCTGTGATAATCGAAAATCGGCATTGCCTCGGCATAATCGTGAAACAGGGCGGCCGCCGTCGGCGTGTCGAGCAGAAAATCGCGGTCCATAAAGGCTTTCATGCTGGTTTCCTTTCCGGCGGCTCAGACAATCCTTTCCGCCTGCTTCTGCGCGAGCAGACACAGTTCCGCCGCCTTGAAGGCGTGCGCCTGGGTCATCGCGGTTTCGGTGCGGTCGAGGCAGTCGCGGATGAGCCGTCCGAAGAACGGGTAGCCCACCTTGCCGGCCAGTTCAAAATGCTGTTCGCCGTCCTGGTTTACCAGAAAGAGATGGTTGTCGGTCTTCTGTGCCGCGACGTTGACATACTTGCGCAGCTCGATGTAGCCGTCGGTGCCGAGGATCACGGTGCGCCCGTCGCCCCAGGTGGACAGACCGTCCGGCGTGAACCAGTCCACGCGGAAATAGTTGGTCGCCCCGTTGTCCGCCACCAGCATCGCGTCGCCGAAATCCTCCAGTTCGGGATAGGCGGGATGGTTGTAGTTGGCCACCTGGCTGCGCACCACACGGGCATCCTTCGCGCCGGAATAAAACAGGAACTGCTCGATCTGGTGCGAGCCGATGTCACACAGGATACCGCCGTACTTCTCCCGCTCGAAGAACCACGCCGGGCGACCCGGCGCACTCAGACGGTGCGGGCCGAGGCCGATGACCTGGATCACCCGGCCGATGGCGCCCTGTTCGATGAGTTCGCCGGCGTACACGGCACATTCCACATGCAGCCGCTCGCTGTAATACACCATGTATTTCTTTCCGGTTTCGGCGGCTTTTTTCTTTGCGCTGTCCAGTTGTTCCAGCGTGGTGAACGGCGCCTTATCGGTAAAGTAATCCTTGCCGGCATCCATCACCCGCAGGCCGAGCGCACAGCGCTCGGAGGTGACCGCCGCACCCGCGACCAGCCGCACCTCCGGGTCTTCCAAAATCTCCGCCTCACAGCGGGCGGCACGGGCACCGGGATGTTCCTTGAGAAGGGCGTCCACCTTGGCGGGGTCGGGATCGTACACCCATTTAAGGGTGCCGCCGGCCTCGGTCAGGCCGTTGCACATGCCATGAATGTGGCCGTGGTCAAGCGCCGAAGCGGCAAATACGAATTCTCCGGATTTTACCACCGGAGCGGGTTTCCCTTTGGGGGCATAGGTCATGCCATTTGCGTTGGACATTGTATGTTCCTCCCTCTTCTGCGTGTTCAATAACTGCCGGAGGTGTCAAAGTATGTGCCGGTGCCGGTTTTCAGCCGTGAGGATGCCCGGCGCTCGTTGAGCTTCTCCAGATACAGATCCTCGTCAAACGGCAGCTCGACCGTCTCGCCCAGCCAGTCGGACAGGTGCATGGCATTGGACAGGGTCAGCCCGTTGATGCCCTCTTCGCCGCGGGCGGTCAGCGGAGTGCCATGCAGGATATTGCCGGCAAAGGCACGCAGCACACCGACGTGCTGCAGATTCTCACCGTCAGTTTCCACCTCGGAAATGGTGCATTTCGGCTGGGCAAACCCCTGCGGGCAGGCGGCGCAGAATGCACGCTCGTTCTCGTCGAGCTGGTAGCGGATCAGCTTGTCGTGCTCGCAGATCAGCTTGCCCCATTCCAGCGTGACCTCCAGACGATTAGTGCCCGGAGCGTCGCCGGTGGTGGTGATGAACACGCCGGTGGCGCCGTTCGGATATTCCAGATAGGCGGTTACGTCGTCTTCCACCTCGATGTCGTGCCATTTGCCGTAACGGCAGTAGGCGCGTACCTTCGACGGCATGCCGGTCAGCCACTGCAGCAGGTCGAGCTGGTGCGGGCACTGGTTGAGCAGCACGCCGCCGCCCTCGCCCGCCCAGGTGGCGCGCCAGCAGCCGGAATCGTAATAGGCCTGGGTGCGGTACCAGTCGGTAATGATCCAGTTGACCCGCTTGATCGCGCCCATCTCGCCGCTCGTGATGATCTCGTGCATTTTCCGGTACACGGCATTTGTGCGCTGGTTGAACATCATCGCGAATACCCGGTCGCTTTTTGCGGCCGCTTCGTTCATCTCACGCACCTGTTTGGTGTACACGCCGGCCGGCTTTTCGCACATGACGTGCAGGTGCCTGCCGAATGCGCGGATAGCCAGCTCCGGATGCTGATAGTGTGGCACGGCGATTAGCACCGCATCGCATACGCCGGCGTCGATCAGCTCGCTGCCTTCGGTATAAATTTTTACCCCTTCGGGTAAGTTTTCCTTTGCCCATTGACGGCGCTGTTCACTGCGGTCGGCGACCGCGGTCACCTCCATTTCCGGCACCTCGCCGGCGGTGATGTTTTTGGCGTGAGCAGATCCCATATTGCCCACGCCGATGATCCCGAGCTTTACCTTTTGCATAATAGCATATTCCTCCTCCTCGGCGGCCGGTAGCGCCGCCGGATACTGTATAATCAGCGGAACCCCTTGGCTTTCAGATTGTTATAGCTCGTCCGCAGGCAGTCGAACGGGCTGCCCTCACAGCGGTCCTGTTCCACCAGCAGGTATTTCACTGTGCCGAGTGCGGTGATCGTATCCAGAATGGCATCGAAGTTCAGGTTGCCCTCCATCACCGGAGCCATGACCTGCTTGAAGCCATGAACCGCCATATCCTTCAGATGTACGCACGGGATGCGGTCCCGGAGCGTTTCCAGCCATACGCATACATCCGCACCGGCCGCCTGCACCCAGTAGGTGTCGAGCGTGATGCCGAGTTCGTCGGCGGGGAAATCCTCCAGCAGGTGCTCGATGATCCGCTTGCCGTCCGGCAGCTTCTCCCATTCAAAGTTGTGGTTGTGGTACATCAGTTTTTTGCCTGCGGCGGCGATGCGCCGGGCCGGCTCCTTGAAATCTGCTGTAAAATGTGGCAGCCAGAATGCACTGCGGTATTTTTCCGGCATCGCGCCGATGCCAATATAATCGCACCCGAGAATGTCGTGCTCCCGGATGACCGCATCGGTGTCGTTCAGGATGCGTGCCGGGTCGGTGTGGGTCAGTACCACCCGCAGCCCGTTTTCCTCGCAGATCGACCGTAGCACCTGCGGATCGATCGGTCCCATGCCGGATACCTGGATGGTGGTATACCCCATTTTTGCAACCTGTGCAAGCGTAAACCGAATGTCCCGTTCGTTCTGGATATAGTCCCTGAGCGTATAGAGCTGCGCGCCGAGAAGCATAAAAAGCCCCTTTCTTTTCTTCACAGTTTTACAAAATCAGCCAGAAATAAAGCCTGTCGGAACAAGTGCCGTGCATACTGTCTTCAGTCTATCATTTTTTAACGGGATTGCCATTGCAAGAGCGGGGAGATCCATTGCAAAAATAGCGGTGTTGTGGTAAACTGATACCATCCTGTCAAGGGGAGGGCGGAAAATGGTCAGAACCCTGTCCAACGCGGAAATGATGGCGCATCATACGGCCGACTGCCAGCCGACCGAAGAGTATGTCCTGCACTGTCATGAGACCTTTGAGGTGTATTATTTTGTCAGCGGCCGGGTCAGCTATCTGGTGGAGGGACGGCAGTACACCCCGCAGCCGGAATCCATGCTGCTGCTGCCGCCGAATGTGTTCCACGGCGTACGGGTTGAAGGCCGGGAAAACTACGAACGTTATGCACTGCACTTCCGGCCGTCGCTGCTGCCGGCGGATATGACCGGGCTGCTTCTTTCGCCGTTTCAGGGCGGAGAGGGCGACGTGTATTACCCGCAGGCGGATGCGTTTGGCCTGCGCGGTTATTTTGAGCAGGTGATGGCGTGTGACGAGCTCGACGATGATATGCGTGATGCGGCGCTGGCAGCGCGGATTCAGGCGCTGCTTACGCAGGTGGTATACATGAGCCGCAAACGCCGAGGTGCACCGCGGTCGGCCGGAAATCCTACAGTAGAGGAGATTGTCCGCTATCTCAACGCCCATCTGAGCGAGCCGATTACGCTCGATGAGCTGTCTGCGCGCTTTTTTATCAGCAAGTATTATCTGAATACGGTGTTTAAAAAATATACCGGTACCACGGTGATGAACTATGTTATCCACAAGCGGCTTGCCGCAGCGCGGCAGAGCATACGCCAAGGAACACCGCCCACTGATGCAGCGCAGGAATGTGGATTCGGGGATTATTCTGCGTTCTTCCGTGCGTATAAGAAGCTGTATGCACAGTCGCCGTCCCGGACGGTGCAGAGCAATCAGGGGTAAGCTCGCGGTACGCGGGACAGCCGTGCCGGAAAGTCGGCAGAAGGGCGGGCCGTGTAAAGCTGTCCTATGCTTCTGTTTTAGATTTAGATTTAGATGTAGAAAAGCGCCTCCGCAAAAGGAACTTTTTGCGGAGGCGCCGAGACTGTCGATAAACTATACCGGAGGGAGGGGGAGTGTGAGGGGGAACCGTCAG
>CAJKBW010000100.1 GCA_905198295.1 uncultured Oscillospiraceae bacterium
AACGGGTCGTTTTCTTCTGCTTCTTTCTTGTTGTTTAATTTTCAAGGTCCCTCGCCGAGCTCCCTCAATTCCCTCTCAGGCCTTGATTTTGCTCGGTTTTTTGCACCCTTCGAACACCCGGCTCTCAAGAGCGCTTTGCTATAATATCAAATTCTTTCCCCTTTGTCAAGCGGTTGAACGAAATTTTTTTAAAAAACTTTTCGACCTTTTTCTTTTCAGCATTCCGGAAACGCGTCCTGCCGCCGTACCCCTTCCCGACACACCGTTTTCATCGCCGTCAAAAAATCCCATCCGAGCACCTGCCCGTCCGGGAACAGTTCCTCCAGCGGCACCAGCACAAAACCGCGTTCGGTCATCCGCGGATGCGGCAGGGTAAGCTCATCCTCCTGCGAACAGATGCCTTCCATCACCAGAACATCGATATCCACCACGCGCGGGGCATTGCGGAAGGTGCGCACCCGACCAAGCCCGGCTTCAATCCCCAGGCACGCGCCCAGCAGCGCACGGGGAGACAGCGCCGTTTCGACCAGCAGTACCGCGTTCAGGAACGGCGGCTGATCCGCATACCCCACCGGATCGGTCTCATACAGCGACGAAGCTGCGGTCACTCGCGTCCCGGGCAGCGCCTCCAGCGCCTGCCGGGCACGCACGAGATAGTCCGCACGATCCCCGATATTGCCGCCGATCCCCAGCACCGCCCGGCTCATCGGGCATCCTCCCGACGGCGGGTAATCTCCACCGCAACATAATCGAAGTCCGCCGCAATGGGTGCACGCGGTTTTTTCAGCAGCACGGTGACCGCCGAAACCGGGAATTCCTGCAAAATAGCTTCCGCCACACGCGAAGCCGCCCTCTCGATCAGGTTGTCCTTTTGGGCGAGCATCGTGCGCAGCACCAGTTTGGATACCTTGGCGTAGTTGATGGTATCCGGCAGCGCGTCGCTCCCCCCCGGTCGGCGGAGGTCCGTCTCCAGGGTGATATCCAACTCAAACGGCTGGCCTTTTTCTTTTTCTTCCGGGTTGACACCGTGATACGCAAACACCCGCAGACCGCGGATCATGATCTTATCCATTTTTCCGGCTCCTTATATAGGTATAGAACTGTTCCCCGCCCCAAAGCAAAAAGCACAGCAGAAGCGCCGCCGTAATCGCCGCACAGGAACCGAGGCGGTTCGCTCCTGCATCGGACACCGTCAGCATACACAGCACCTTGCCGCACAGTAAAAATGCCGCAAACACCAGGCCATAGCCGATCAGATCCCACCAGCCCGCCGAAACGGCGGTCACCCGGCGGCTGAGCAGCCGCTTGACTGGCAGCACAATCACCGCAGCTGCTGCAGCCGCGGCCAGAAACGGCCACAGGGTATTCCACACCGCTCTGCCCATCGTCGGATCGGACAGCGCCAGCTGCCCGTAGTGCTCCATTCCGGCAAACACCGGCGCCGACGTCTCCGGCCGGCCGGAGAAAAAGGACACCAGTGTTCCCACGGCCGCCGCAGCCGTCAGTACCGCAAATATCACCGCTTCCCGCTTACGCAGAGACATGTTTCCCCCTCCTTATTTATCCGCGCGCCGCACGCAGCGCATCGGTCACCCGCACAGCCTGCACCGCCGGCGCCACATCGTGCACCCGCAGAACATGCGCACCGTTCCACTGAGCGACCGTATGCAGCGCCAGCGTACCGGGCAGCCGTTCATCGCTCGGCACATCGCCGCAGCAGGCGGCCACCACCCGCTTGCGCGAGGCACCGATGAGCACCGCAATCTCCGGCAGGCCGCTCATCAGCTCGGGCAGCCGGGCAATCAGCGCAAGGTCATCCTCCCGGCTTTTCCCGAAGCCGATGCCTGGATCGAGACAGAGGCGTTCATAGGGCAGTTCCGCCCAAGCAGCAATCTGCAGCGCCCGGCGGAAATACCGCCGCACCGCCGCAAAAGAATCCGCTGCCGTTTCGGTCACATTTGCATCACCGGGGCACATCATCACCAGCCCGGCACCTGTCTGCGCTGCCACCGCGGCCATGCCGTTATCCACACAGCCGGAAACGTCGTTGATGATCGCCGCCCCCGCCCGTATCGCCCGCTTTGCCACATCCGGATAGTAGGTGTCCACCGAAATCGGGATATGGATTTCCTCCCGGAGCGCCTCCAGCACCGGCTCCAGCCGCGCCCATTCTTCTTCCGCGCTGACCGGCGTATGCCCCGGCCGGGTGGACTGCGCACCGATATCCAGAATATCGGCACCCTCCCGCTGAAGCTGCAACGCATGCGCGGCCGCTGTTTCCACCGTGTTGTACCGCCCGCCGTCCGAAAAACTGTCCGGGGTAACATTGAGAATCCCCATCACCGCCGTACGGGCGGACAGGTCCATCGTCCATTCACCGCATCGCCAAACCGGCACAGGCTGTCCCCTCCTTCTCGCGGGATTTCCCCGCCGTAGCCTGTCCCTTATCATACCACAAACCGGGGAGCTTTGGTATCCCCGGATGCGGAAAACTTGAATTTTCCCGGCCGTGGTGGTAAACTGAAAACCACATACTGTCCCGCCGCGGGATAAGGGGGGATTTCCCTGAAAACCTATCTGGTCACCGGCGGCGCCGGGTTCATCGGATCGCACCTCATCCGCCGGCTGCTGACGCAGCATGCGGATGTCGCCGTCATCAATCTGGATCTGCTGACCTATGCCGGCCGCCTGGAGAACCTGCGGGACAGCGAAAACTGCCCGCGCTACCGCTTCGTGCGCGGAGACATCCGCGATCGGGAAATGACTGTACGGCTGTTTTCCGAGCAGCGCATCGACGCCGTGGTCAATCTGGCGGCGCAGACCCACGTGGACCGCAGCATTGCCGACGCCGCCCCTTTTCTGGACACTAACGTCGGCGGCACCGTCAATCTGCTGAACTGCGCCAGGGACGCCTGGCAGGACGCGGACGGCTGTTACCGCGAAGGCGTGCGCTTTCTGCAGGTTTCCACCGACGAGGTATACGGCTCACTGGGCGCATCCGGCCGCTTCACCGAAGCCTCCCCGCCCGACCCGCACAGCCCCTACGCTGCGAGCAAAGCATCAGCCGATCTCTTTGTGAAAGCTTACGCCGATACCTACGGACTGCCGGTTCTGGTCACCCGCTGTTCCAATAATTACGGCCCCTGCCAGCATCCGGAAAAGCTGATTCCCTGCATGATCGGCCATGCGCTGCAGCATCAGCCGCTGCCGGTTTACGGCGACGGGATGCAGATACGCGACTGGCTTCACGTGGACGACCACGTCCGCGCACTGGATATGGTGCTGCACGGCGGCACACCCGGGGAGATCTACAACATCGGCGGGCAGAACGAGCACACAAACCTCGAGCTTATCCGCACCCTTCTCGCCCTGATCCGGGAACTGGCGGACCCCACCGTCGACGAACGGCTGATCACCCACGTCACCGACCGCAAGGGACACGACCGGCGCTACGGCATCGATCCGTCAAAAATCCGTGATGCCCTCGACTGGCAGCCGCAAATTCCGTTTGCTGCAGGACTCCGGCAGACGGTGCAGTGGTATCTGGCGCATCCCGAACGGTTGAATCCTGATAATCCGCAATAAGGAGGTTATGCACAAATGAGTGGTATCCCGGAAACCAAAGAAGCGCTCTGCCGGTTGGCCGGCTGCCCGGAGCAGCTGTACGGCATCACCCGGATGACTCTGGAGGAAGGCCGTGGGCGCGGCATGGCGGTCTACGATCTGGAGACCGGCGGCGGCCTGCGCTGCACCGTCCTGGCGGACAACGGCCTGGACATCGGGCGGCTCACCTATCGCGGCGTGCCGGTCAGCTTCCTGAGCAAAAACGGCATCGTCTCCCCTTATGCGCACCATCCGTTTGAGGAGGAATTCCTCCATACCTTCCCCGGCGGCATGCTGTACACCTGCGGCCTACTGTCCGCCGGCCCGGCAGGCCGCGACGGCGGCGTGTGGCATCCGCTGCACGGGCGTTACCACAGCATCCCCGCCGATCAGTGCGCCGGAACAGAGGAAAACGGCTGCCTGAAAATCACCGGACGGGTACGGGAAACGCAGCTTTTCGGCCACGCACTCGAGCTGCGGCGGACAATCGAGGCGCCGGTGGGCGGCAGCGAGCTGCGCATCATCGACACGCTGGAAAACCAGACGCCGGAACCCATCGAATACATGGTGCTGTATCATATGAATTTCGGCCATCCCTTCCTGTCCCCCGCACTGCGGCTTGTGCTGCCGGACGGTACCACGACCACCCCGCGCAACGAAGACGCCGCCGCCGGGCTCGGCCGGGAACGCACCTTTTGTGCTCCCGTAGACGGCGCAGCAGAGCAGGTGTTTTTCCACAAGGTGCCCGGAGAGGACGGATTCGGCCAAGTACGGGCAGAAAATCCAGAACTCGGCTTCGGCGCCGAGGTGCGCTGGAGCCTCGGTTCGCTGCCGGTGCTTGCGCAGTGGAAATGCATGCGCTCCGGTGAATACGTGCTGGGCATCGAGCCGTCGAACTCCTACATCATGGGCCGCGCGGCAGAGCGCGAAAACGGTACGATCGGCCATCTTGCGCCCTTTGAAAGCCGGCGGATGGAAGTCCGGCTGCGCTTCTATCCACTCTGAGGCACAGATTGCATAAGGAGGCCTGTGTTATGCTGTTTATTGAATACCCCAAGTGCACGACCTGTCAGAAAGCCAAAAAATGGCTGGATGACCACGGGATTTCCTACACCGACCGGCACATCAAGGAAAATCCGCCCACCTACGAGGAGCTGAAAGCGTGGCATGCCCGCAGCGGGCTGCCGCTGCGCCGCTTTTTCAACACAAGCGGCCTCGTTTACAAGGCGCTGAACCTGCGGGAGAAGCTGGATGGGATGAGCGAGGACGAGCAGCTGCGGCTGCTCGCGACCGACGGGATGCTGGTCAAGCGGCCGCTGATCGTGCGAGACGACCTGGTGCTGACCGGCTTCAGGGAAGCCGAATGGGCGCGCCTGCTGTAACTGCAACGAAGCCTCCCTTTATCTATTCAAAAAGCGGCCTGAGCATTTATGCTCAGGCCGCTTTTTCCGCAGAGGCGGCGCACCGGAAAACAGTGCGCCGCCCTTTTCGTCAGTGTGCGCCCCTGCCATTTTCCCGGCGGACAGCCCCGGTCACGCCATATGCTGCCGGAGGAACTGCACCGCCGCACCGATATCCCGCGCAGGGTCGTCCCCAACCTCCCGCTCGATGGTCAGGAAGCCGTGATAGCCGATATCCCGCAGTGCCGCAAGATACGCATCAAAGTCCACCTTGCCTTCGCCCAGCGGCGTTTCCAGGAAATAATCGCCCAGCCGCAGATCGCCGATGCCGCCGTCCGCAAAGAAATCATAAATCACCTTCGGATCGGTTTTTTTCAGCATCACACCATCCTTGGCGTGGGTGTGGACGATGTAGTCGCGCAGCGTATAGACCGCCTGCACCGGATCGTCGTCGGTCACCATCACGAGGTTGGCAGGGTCAAGATTGACCGCCACGCCCTTGGCCCCCAGGCTGTCCAGGAAGGTTTTCAGCCGTGCCGCAGGCTCCGGCCCGGTTTCGATGGCAAAATACGCGCCGTTTTTCCCCGCGTATTCCGCAAGCTGGTTGCAGGCCTCCTGCATTACCTTATAGGTATCGCAGGCAGCATCTGCCGGCACCACACCAATATGTGTGGTCACCACCCGGCTCCCCATTTCCAGCGCCAGATCCACGATTCGCTTGGATTTTTCCACCTTCCAAGCGTTATCCTCCCGGCGGGCAAAACCGTGGCCGCCCAGATCGCCGCACAGTGCCGACACCTTCAGCCCGCAGCCCTCGATGATCCGCCGTTTTTCCGCAATCTGTGCGGCAGTCAGATTTTCCGGCGCCATTTCGCCGTCCACGGCATACAGCTGCACCCCGTCCGCACCCATTTGTGCGCATTTTTCCATGCTCGCGGCAAACGGAAGCCGCAGCCAGTCCGAAATGATACCGATCGAAAAACCCGCCATAGTGCTACCCCTTTCTGTCCGGAGCCTTACCCGCTCCGCCGTTCTCAATCCGAAACCGCTTCCACCTCAACCCATTCGCCCGGGTGCTGCTGCGCGAGAAGGCCCGCGCCGCGCACCGCCATGATCATAAGGGTTTCCTGCGCCGGTACCTTCGGCTCGCCGGTGTGGAAGAAATCCACGAGGTTCGCAATAAAAGGCTGGAAGAAATCCGATTTCACCTCGATAAGACGGCTGCCGTTTTTCAGCGCGATATTCGTCAGGAAAGGCGAACCGCCGTCATAGCCGGAAATGCTGCCGAAACGGCCGTCGGCAAATTCCACCATCAGCGAATACCAGCCCTCGCCCGGCAGGTACATCACCCGCCTTGCCGGTGCTTTCATCAACATCATCAACGGCTCGAGCTGATGGATGGAATAGGTTTCAAAGCCGCTGGGGCCCCAGCAATTCACCGCGCACACGCCCGCCGGATCCACATCGGCGTATTCCTCCGCGAACCGCAGCGCGGAGGTGGAGTAGCAGGGCGTCCCGCCCTGCTGCGCGGCGTCAAAAATCCGTTTGGCCGCAGGATAATCCGGCGCAAAGGTTTTGTCCACATAGGTCAGCTTGCCGCTCGACATCGGCAGCCGGCACAGCTCCTCGTGCATCTCGCAGTTGTCCGGGGACAGCACGATCAGCCGGTCGCTCTTTTCAATCAGCTCCTCTATCGTGGCACAGCGCTGAATCCCGTATTTTTCGCACCAGGCATTGGTGGTCATCCCGCCGATAGGGCTGTCGATATGCCCGTAGGCATACGCCACCTCCATCTCGCCGCCGGACTGCTCTTTGATCCAAGCCGGATAGTTGTTAGCGTGCCATTCATCGAGATAATAATCGATAAAACCGATTTTCAGCATAAGGCCATCCCCTCTTTCTTATCAGCCCCGCAGGTCGATTTCCCTGTGGGCTTCGGCGGAATCGTAAATCGCCTGCATCATTTTCGCCGTGATAATCACCGTATCGATATGGCTGGGCAGCTTTTTGCCGGTTTTGACGCAGTCAATAAAGGCGTTGATTTCGTTTTCAAAGTGCGGGCGCATATTGAACCGCGGGGTATAGTCCACCAGCGCGCCGTTTTCCACGGTATATACCTTGAAGTCGCTGCCGTAATGCAGCCGGATGCCGGCCTTGTCGCCCATGAAGTCAATGAACATCTCTTCCTCGCCGATGTTCTGTGCCCAAGCGCCGTTGAAGGTGATGACCGGACCGGAGGTACGGATCATGCCGGTCACCGAATCGTCGACATCGTACACGCCGTCGTATTTCGGCGGACCGGCCCACATCGACGTATAGGTGTACCCCTCCATGTCCTTCCCCAGCCGGCAGAACGCCTCACCGGTGACGGTGAACGGCTGCGGGTCACCGCAGCAGTACATCACGATATCGAGGAAATGCACGCCCCAGTCGATGAGCGCGCCGCCGCCGGCGATCGCCTTGGTGGTAAACGCGCCGCCGATCCCGGGGATGGAGCGGTGGGAGCGGAAGCTCACATATACATGGAACACGTCACCGAGCTTCCCGCTGTCGATATATTCCTTGATCCGGTTGACACTGTCGTTGAACCGGTTGACCACGCCGATATTGAGCACCTTTCCGGTTTCGTGCTGCGCTTTCTGCATCTCCAGCGCTTCCGCATAAGTACGTGCGGCCGGCTTTTCGCACAGCACATTTTTGCCCGCGCGCAGACAGTCGATCGCAATCGGGGCATGGACGTTGTTCGGCGTACACACCGACACCGCCTCCACCTCGGGATCGCTGAGCACCTCATGATAATCGGTCACGGCCTTGCCGCAGCCATAAGTCTCCACCGCCTTGTGCGCCCGCTCCGGGAGAATATCGCAGAAATACGCGATCTCTGCCTCCGGATTTTTGATGTACGCCGGGATGTGTGCGGTATTCGCGATCGTACCGCAGCCGATAACGGCAACCTTCATGTGAACTTTACCCCTTTCCCTTTGCTGAATTTACAGAATTTCCGGTTATGCCGCGACGGGTTTTCCGGTATTCCAGAGGGCTTTCACCATACTGTCTGCTGAAAGCCCGGCTGAACGCATGAATCGAGCGGTAACCCAGCCGCTCGGATATCTGCGTGACGCTCATGCCGCTGTCGAGCAGCTGCGCCGCACGTTCGAACCGCTGGCGGGTGTAGTACCCCTTCAGCGTCTCCCCCATCCCCTGGGAAAACAGGCTCGCCAGAGTGGAATAGCTGTAGCCGAACGGTTCGCTGAGCTTCTGCAGCGCATGCAGGTCCTCACAGTTTTCATCTATGTAATGAATCATCTCGTACAAAAGCCGCTTCTTTCCGTCCGCCGGCTGACTGTACGGGCGTGCGGCATGAGTGAACTGCCGATAGGTATCCACCAGAATCTGATGCACGCACGTCTCCAGCATGGTGGCGGAAAACAGGTCCGCGGTAATCAGATTGTTGAAAAGGCGCAGGAAATCATCCTGTATCCCCGTACCGGCCGTGACCATACGCGGCTGTGCGGTATCAAAAAAGTCCTTGAGGCTGCGGTATTCAGTCCGTGTCAGACAGGCGTCACGGAAACGGAAGCCGAGATAGAAATACCGGATCGGGTCATCGTTGTCGGTAAAAATGTTGTGTTCCTCACCGATCCGGTTGAGGAACAGCGTTCCCCGCTCCACCGGATAACTCCCGCCGTCCGCCACAAAGGTGCCCCGACCGGAAACAATATACGAAATCTCGTATACCTCCTGGATATGCGGCATACAGACATAGTTTACCTCGGCGGCCAGGTCGCCCGCCTGCACAAGCAGATAAGTACCAAGCTCGAGCGGCACCTGCCAGTGCACCTCATCAAAATGGAACCTCACCCGCCGGTTGGACGGAATCTCCATAGGCCACCGCCCTTCGTTCAACGCATCTGTATCATCAAGGGCAGTATAGCACACACCGTCCGCCTTGTATTTATCATTTATACCGAGCTTAGTTTGCAATTTTTGGCTTTTTGCCCGATTGTATCCGTTTATTTGTTTTCCTCCTATCGCTTTTTCTCCCAGTTCTCGGAGGGATTATGAACGAAAATCGCATCACATTTGAACAAATTGTAACTTTTAGCACTCTATAATTGACAGTGCTAATTTCCATGCTATACTATAGGTGTACCGAAAAGGAGGGGGCCAGAAGGGCTCCCCGGCAAGGCACATATGCAAATAACGAAACGGAGGTATGACTTATGTTGCCTAGCATTTTTGGTGAGAACCTGTTTGATGATCTGTTTGACCGCACGTTTGAGAAGGAATTCTTCGGCGGCCGCAATCCACTGTATGGCAAGCATGCCGGCGCGCTGATGAAGACCGACGTCCGCGAGAAGGATGACCAGTACGAGCTGGCGGTTGATCTGCCCGGCTTCAGCAAGGATGAAATCTCTGCCGAGCTGAAGGATGGTTACCTGACCATCCGCGCCTCCAAGGGCCTCGATAAGGACGAAAAGGACAAGGACGGCCGGTATATCCGCCGCGAGCGCTATTGCGGTCAGTGCCAGCGCAGCTTCTATGTGGGCGACGTCCGGCCGGAGAATATCGGCGCCAAATATGAGGACGGCGTGCTGAAGCTGACCCTGCCAAAGGCACAGCCTAAGCAGCTTGAAACGGCCAACCACATTGCCATCGAATAAGGATATCCAAGAAAAGAGGGGACCCGGCCATATGGCCGGGTC
>CAJKBW010000101.1 GCA_905198295.1 uncultured Oscillospiraceae bacterium
GCTAGCCTGTCACGCTAGAGGTCGACGGTTCGAGCCCGTTCCGGGTCGCCATTTGCTGCTATAGCTCAGTCGGCAGAGCACTTCCTTGGTAAGGAAGAGGTCACGCGTTCGAATCGCGTTAGCAGCTCCAACCATACGGTTTTTCAGAGTGCCAAAAGGCGTCTGAAAAACCGTTTTCTTTTTATCCACAGCCAAAATACCCCCGATTTAAGCGCCCCGGAGGGCCGACAGCTTTTCTTCTGCCGTATCAGCCTGTATGCTTTTGGTTATACCCACAAGAAATCGTTTTTTACTTTGTACATTTCGCCATTGACAGCTGCCTAAACGTGTGGTATTTTATAATTGTTAGCGCAAACACCGCATCGTTTCTTAAGTGATACTATAAAAAACGGCTGGAATGAAGAGGACGGTTTTCTATGACAACACTGGATGATGTGGCGAAATTCTCGGGTGTTTCGGCAATGACCGTTTCCCGCGTCATCAATAATAAGGGAGCGGTGTCGGAAAAGACCCGCCATCGTGTGCTGGACGCCATCCAGCAGCTGAATTACCGCCCCAACCTGGTGGCGCGCGGGCTGGCAACCAATCGGACCAACTCGATCGGTGTACTGGTTTCCTATCTGGAAAACCCGATATACGCGGTGGTAGTATCCGGCATCAACAAAACAGCCGAAAAATACGGAATGAACATCATTTTAGGCAGCGGACAGGACGAGGAAAGCCTTCTGCAGAGCACAAACACCCTGCTCAACAAACAGATTGACGGGCTGATCGTGCTGCCCGCGGATATACGCAGGCAGGACGGCAAGTGGTCCCAGCTTGAAGCGGAAGCGATGCTTTCCTTTTACCGCCGGTTCGACCGAATCGCCGCCGAAGCTTCCGGCAACGGCATTCCCATCGTGCTGATGGGAGACTACGCCATCGATCACATTGCCGCCAGAGTGTGCGAGGATTACCGTGAGGGTGCGCGCATGGCCGTGCGTTACCTCCACGGGCAGGGACACCGCAGGATCGGCATGGTTTCCCACTGCATCCGTGACGCCGGCATCTGGCAGGAACGGTATCAGGGATTCCTTGAGGAAATGAATGCTCTTGGCTGCCGGGTGGAGGAAGCCTGGTGCGAAAGCTGTCTGGAAAAGGTGGATGATGCCTTTCAGGCTGGGATGCGCCTGTTTGCCAGACGCGAACTGCCCACCGCACTTTACTGCGCAAACGACGTCATTGCGGTCGGCATCGAAAACGCTGCCAGAGAATGCGGGCTGCGCGTTCCGGATGATCTTTCGGTCATCGGCCACGACGGCAGTCTGTACAGCGAAATCTCCTACCCCCGTCTGACGACGGTTTCCATCCGTCCCTTTGCCATTGGCTGTGCCTGCATGGAACAGATTGCCGCAGCGCTGCGGGAAGAACCGGAAAATACTGCGGTTCAGATCATCAAGCCGGAAATCCTGCCGGGACAAAGCGTATGCCGCGCCGCCGTACCGGCCGTGCGCTGATCTGCCTTTTTACTTCTGTATTTTGTCGGCGCACCGCCTTGCCAGCGGACGCTTTCTCCGCCGAAATACGCCCCTTTCACGCCTCAGCAGCGGATCCGGCGTTCGATCCGTTATACAAGCAAGCCCTTCTTTTGCCGACAGAACCCCAAAGAAAGGCTTTCTTTTTACCGTAAAAATGTTAGCGCTAAACTAATAGTTATTCTGTTTTTATATAATAGATTATATTAAAACAGTTCTGCTGTTAGGGCGGCGTTTGGCAGATAGACAGTATTATTCTTGAAACAGGAGGAATCGACATGCAAAAGCGTATATCCCGTATTCTCAGCGCAGCGGTTTCCCTCGCCATCCTGGGTGCGGCGGCCGCCGCACCCCTCCAAGCGTCCGCTTGGAGCGCCATTCCGGGGACCGGGGACTGGGTTGCGATGCCGGGCAACCTGGTAAATAAGACGGCGACGCCGGCAAAGCTCTCGCTGGGCGCCGACGGCCTTACGATCACCTACACCGGCGGGGAATACACACCGGGCGGAGACAACGCCGGCGTCATGTATGCGAAACCGGTGGATCTGAATGACTTCTCGGTTGAATTCACCGTGACTAAAAAAGCGGGCGACTACAACCTGCAGAACACCGGAGTAGACAGCTGGATTTCGCTGTGCCTGCTCAACAAAAAGGATAAATATTTCAATGTGAACAAGGCCGGACAATCGCAGGGAATCGTCACCCTGATCCGGCCGATGGGCAGCACGACGGCCTTTGAGATCAACCAGCTTACCAACAGCTGGAGCACAGCTTCCCGGCGCAGCTATCCTTATGAAGGGGCCATGAATACTACCTTTAAGGTTGAAATCAAAAAGGGAACCCTTGACGGGGACGACACCTATGACTTCTTTGTCAACGGACAGAAGGTGGATTTCGCGGTGGATGCGGGTGCGCCGTTCCAGCCGTCCTTTGTCACGCTGATGGAAAAGGGCGAAGTATATTTTTACATGGGCGTATCCTGCAAGGACGACAGCCAGCAGATCGAGTGGCGGATCAACAAAATCAACGGTCAGCCGGTCAAAGCGGACGAAAGCGTAAAGCCCACCTCACCGCAGCCGGATGACACGACCACAGCGCCGCAGCAGGACACTACCACGAACGACAGCTCGGCGGATACCACGACCGGGAATGGCGAAACGACCGGCAGCACACCGTCCGACAGTAGTACCGGCAAACCGACCGATGCAACCGGCGGCAGCCGTCCGACCGGAACCCAAACGGGCGAAACCACCGGAACAGTACCTGACAATCAGGACACCGATACCGCGGGCGGAGCAAACGTCGGCCTGATCGTGGGCATCGTCGTGGCGGCGGTAGTGATCCTCGGCGGCGGCGGTACCGGGCTGTTCTTTTTCCTGAAGAAACGCAGGGCCGTCTGAGTCCCGCTGCTGCGGAGAATTCAACCGAGAGTGCGAAAGGATGATGCAGTGATGAAAAAACGCGTACGCACAATCGCTTTGCTGGCCTGCGCCGTTGTGCTGGCAACAGGCGCTGCCGGCTGCGGACCGAAAAACGAGCCGGACACTTCCGCACCGGAAATTTCGGTGCCGCCGATCAACGATGGCAAGCCGGTTACGATCATCGTCAGCTTGGGGGAATACGAGCCGACCGACAACGAAACGCCCACCGAGGACGCACCAACGGTATTCAATTCCACCCGGGAGCTGATCAAAAACTTCCAGAAGATGCACCCGAACGTAACGGTTGAAGTGGATAAATCCCATCCGACCTCCTCAGGCGACTATGTGGCCGGCGTCAACCAGTGGATGCTGCCCAGGCTTGCGGCCGGCACGCAGATGGATGTGGCGACCAATCTCGGCGGCGCCGGCCTTTTCGGCGACAGCGACTGGTTTATGGATGTCGGCGAAATCCTGAACACCCCCAACGAATATGTGGCCGCCGGGAAAGCCGGCAGTGAAAAATGGATCGACCAGTATCCCACTTACCTGATGTCCTCCAACTCGGTGGTCAACAGCAAGGGGCAGATCGTCGCCGTCCCGTATATGCTTGACTGCGGCGCGCCCACCGCTATCTTTTACAATAAATCCATCTTTGCGGAGCTGGAGATCACGCCGCCGAAAACCTGGGAAGAGATGTTCGCCGCCTGCGAAAAGATCAAGGCGGCGGGCTATATTCCTTACGCTCCCGCAGCCGTCAACACCACCCCCGACCTGCAGAACTGGGACACCCAGTTCTCGCTCGGCCCGATTTTTGCACAATACAAGTTTGATGCGCTCGACTACAACAAGGACGGCAAGCAGGATATGGCTGAACGGGTGCGCGCCGTCAAAGAGGGCATCTACGACCCAACCCGCAACAGCTATGCGATGGATATCTGGAAGCAGGTCCGGCGCAAATACGATACCACGACCAGCCCCATCCTGCAGGAGGGCTATGAAACCACCGATTATGAACCCTTCTGGCAGGAGGGTAAGGTCGCCATGTGGGAGGACCTCATGGCCAAGCTGCCTTACATGATCAGCGATACCAGCCTGGAATTTGAATTCGGCCTGTTCCCGCCTCCGGTTATTTCCAATGATACGCTTTCCTATCTCCCCGAGGCCCAGTTTACCGAAAAGGGGCCGAGCAAACCCAACGTGCAGGCATCTTTCACCTTCCTCAAGAAATCCATGGAGGAGAAGGACCCAGCCGTTAAAGAGGCCTGCATCGCCTTTGTCAAGTACATGACCACCTCCGAAAATATGTCCGCCGTCGTGATCGAAAAGCGCGGCGCGGTACTCGGCTCGACCTCCGACTGCGCTGTGCCGCCGGAGCTTGCGGACTGGATGAACCAGCAGTTCCCGATTTATCCTTCCTCCACCGGATGGCTGACTGCCAACGGCGCGGATTACCGTCAGCAGGGCAACAAGGCGTTTCAGCAATGGCTGATGGGCAAGATCGACGATGACGCATTTGCCCGCCAGATCAACGAACTTTCCCAGCAGGACGCGGACACGATCATCCGGGAGGGACAGATCGACACCTCCGGCTGGACCATCAACGAATAGCCCCCGGAGGGAGTGGATCCAGATGAAAAAGCATCTCAAAAAATTCATTGTCATCGGCGTCATAACCGGTGTGCTTCTTCTCATGACGCTGTTTGACTATCTTCGGGCACAAACCGTAAACATCGAGGTCGTATCCGTCACTCCCGAAACGGTGGTGGCTGATCCGAACAAGCCTGTGACCATCACCCTGCGGGTGACCAAGCGGGGACAGCCCGCCGCCGGCGACGATATTTCCGCGCTGGTGACCGGACCGGGTAACCTCAGCGGCGATAAAGTGCGGGTTCAGGAAGATGGAACGGTATCCTTTACCTATTACCCCTATACCTATCTCGAAGGGGTGTTCGAGGAGGAAACGACCGAAATCAAGTTCCGCGACATTTCCGACTCCATCTTTATCGCGATACAGAAGCGCGAGACGGTGACTCTGGAGGTCAAAAAGCCCACAGAGCAAAGCGGGGGCATGAACATGAACGATATTTTCGGAGAGGATTAGGAGGTGTGCCGCATGGCCCAAAAAACGTCGGGCAAAATCGCCCCGCATAAAAAATCCCTGCTGGCCAGGATCTGGCAGGCGCGCATCGCCTATCTTCTGCTGGCGCCGCTGCTCATCGGCCTGATCGTCACCGCCTACTACCCACCCATCAGCGGGCTGTATCACTCCCTGTTTGACTGGAACGCCAACGGACGCGAAGTCTTCATCGGGCTGGATAATTTTAAAGAGCTGTTCCAGGATCCGGTGTTCCTGAATTCCATTCCTACGCTGTTCAAGCTGATGATCCCGCGTCTGCTCATTTCCGTAATTGTGCCGCTGATCGCGGCAGAGCTGATTTTTGGGGTACGCAGCAAGCGCTGGCAGTACAACTACCGGGTGATGGTGCTGCTGCCGATGGTGGCGCCGGGCCTTGTCTATACGCTGCTGTGGCAGAAAATTTACGACCCGCAGAGCGGCCTGCTCTCGACGATTCTGCGTGGGCTGGGCCTGATCGGACAGGATCAGATCGTCAACTGGCTCGGCGATCCGAAGCTGGTTATCCCGGCGCTCATCTTCATGGGCTTCCCGTGGATCGGCGGCACGGCGGTGCTCATCTACATGTCCGGGCTGATGAATATCAGCGGCGAGGTTATCGAGGCGAGCATCCTTGACGGCTGCACCCCCATGCAGCGCATCCGGCACATCGACCTGCCGCTGCTCATCGGCCAGATCAAATATTTTCTCGTCTTCGGCCTCATCGGCGGCATTCAGGACTACAACAGCCAGCTCGTGCTCACCCAGGGCGGTCCGGGCTATACGACCTATGTGCCCGGCTATTACATGTACATCAAGGCCTTCGGCGCGTCCCGCATGGGGTACGCAAGCGCGGTGGGCGTGGTCATGTTCGTGGTTATCTTCGGCCTGACCATCCTCATCATGCGCTATAAAAAGAAAGAGGAGGTGTAGGCCATGACAGCGGTCAAGGAATCTTCCGGCAAACGGCCGGGCACCGGGATCGGCCAGGTGGTGCTGCATATCGTACTGGCTGTCCTGATGATCTGTATGCTGTTTCCCCTATTCATCTCCATCTTCATCGCGCTCAAAAACCAGGATGCTTTCCGCGCCTATCCATGGGTGCCGACCATGCCGTTCTGGTTCGCCAACTTCCGCACCGCCTTCACCGTGGTGGGCACCTACATATTCAACACCCTGTTTGTCGGCGTGGTGGGCGTAACCGGCATGCTGTTCGTCTCCTCCATCTCCGCCTATGTCTTCGCACGCCTGAAGTTTCCCGGACGGGAGTTTCTGTATTACGCGGTCATCTCGCTGATGATGGTGCCCGGCGTGCTCACCCTTGTTCCAACCTACATGCTGTACAGCCAGATGAACATGCTCAACACCTATTGGGTGCTCATTGTGCCGATCATCTTCGGCGGCTCGGTCAGCGGCGTGTTCCTGCTGCGTGCGTTTTTTGGAGGCATCCCCGAAAGCATCTTTGAGGCAGCCCGCATGGACGGCTGCAACGAATTTCAGAACTATTTCTACATTTGTCTGCCGCTGTCCAAGGCGATCCTCGGCACCCTCGCCATCCAGCAGATCATCGCCATCTGGAACGATATCGTCTGGCCGACCATCACCATCAGCGACCCCAAGCTCTGGACCATCTCGGCCGGTCTGTTCCGCCAGTTCAGCGGGCAGTACGCGACCAACACGCCGGTGCAGTTTGCCGGCTATATCCTGGCATCCCTGCCGCTTATCCTGCTGTTTACCTTTGCCAATAAGTTTTACATCGAGGGTTTGACGTCGGCAGGACTGAAATTGTGAGGGATGATTTGGTATGAAGTTTACGGCAAGCTGGATCTGGAAGGATTCCGCCTTCAGCCACGACAAGCAGTCCCTGTTCCTGCGGCGGACCTTTCCGCTGGAAACAACGGAAAAAATTGTCGTGCGTATCTCGGCCGACAGCCGCTACAAGCTGTATGTCAACGGCCGCTATGTCCTGGCCGGTCCGCTCAAGGGGGACCGCTTCCGCAAATATTATGACGAGGTGGATCTGACCCCCTATCTGCACACAGGGAATAATGTGGTGGCCGCCCATGTGCTCCGGTTCCCGCCGGATTATCTCGGCGCAACCGCCTTCCACACGGGCGCGGTTTCTCTGGTAAACGCCTCCCACGGCGGTTTTCTGCTCGACTGTCCGGCCTGTCCGGCCATGAACACGTCAACACAGTGGAAATGGTTCGACGACGCCTCCTATCGATTTGTCGAGGCGTGCGAGAGCAAATATGCCGGGGATCAGGAGGCGTTCGACGGCCGGCTGTATGAAGCAGGCTGGCAAGAGGCCGGCTACGACGACAGCGGTTGGAAAACCTGCACGGCGGTATGCCCCTGCGGCGACGCGCGGCTGGGAGGGGTGCTGTACGAATGGCAGCTCACGCGGCGGGATATCCCGCTGCTGTATGAAATGCCGCAGCGGCCGGCCGGCATAGCCAAAAGCAGCGGAGCGGATTTTGCCCCGCTGCTGCACGGCGCAACGGTGGTAATCCCCGCCCACGGCACCGCGTTCGCCGATGTGGATATGGGCGCCCTCACCAACGCCTTCGTGCGCATCGGCATACGGTCGCCGCAGGAGGGGGCGCGCCTTACGCTGACCTACGGGGAGGCCTACTACTCCTTCGGCGCAGACGGCTGCCCGTACAAAGGGCAGCGGGACAATGCCCGCACCGGCGACATCCGCGGCGAAAAGGACGAGGTGCTTGTGGGCGCGGGCAGCCTTGTGTATGAACCGTTCTGGTTCCGCGTGTTCCGTTATATGCGCCTTGAAATCACCGCCGGCAGCACACCGGTGGAAATCACCGGCCTGTCCTTCCGCCAAACCGGCTATCCCCTGCGGATGGACGGCGCATTCTCCGCCAGAGATCCGGCGGTTCAGGGCATGTGGGATATCAGCGTGCGCACCCTGCGGCGCTGCATGCTGGATACCTACGTCGACTGCCCTTACTACGAACAAATGCAGTATGTCATGGATACCGTGCTGGAAATGCTGATGACCTATCAGCTCTCCGGAGACGACGCGCTCGCACGCAAGGCGCTGTACGATTTCCACAGCACCCTGCGCCCCGACGGGATGATCGCCTGCAACGCCCCGGCGGCTTTTGACCAGATCATCCCCCTGTTTTCCCTCTATTTCCTCGACGGAGTGTATTACCACTACCTGTATCACGGGGATCGCCGTCTGGTTGCGGATTATCTGCCCACCATGCAGCGCATCCTGCAGTATTTTGACGATCGTTTGGACCCGGATACCGGCCTGGTGGGCGATACCGGTTACTGGCGGTTCGTCGACTGGGTGGACGAGTGGCAGCCAAATCACGGCAGCCCGGTGACCGATGAAGAGGAAAAACTGTATCTGTACAGTGAGGTATATGCCTATGCGCTGTCCCGGTTTGTATTCCTGTGCCGGGAACTGGGCATGCATGACCTGGCGGCTCTATACCGCAGGCGGTACACGGCGGTCACCGCCGCCGTCAACGCAGCGGCATGGGATCCGCACGCCGGCTACTACCGCCTGCACGAGCGTGAACGCACCTTCAGCCAGCACGCCCAGCTTTGGGCGGTGCTGTCCGGCTGTATCACCGGCGAGGCGGCGGCAGATCTGATGCGGCGCTGCATTCGTGACGAGGCACTGCTTCCCTGCTCGTACTCCATGTCCTTTTATCTGTTCCGCGCCTGCGAAGCGGCGGGAATTTACGATGAGTTCACCGAAAAATGGGCGCCCTGGCGGCGTCTGATGGAACTGCACGTAACCACCTGGCCGGAGGATACTCTCGCCCAACGCAGCGACTGCCACGCCTGGTCCGCCGTGCCGCTCTACGAATTTACTGCGGCAGTGCTCGGCGTGCAGCCGGCGCGCCCCGGCTTTGAAGAAATCCGTATTTGTCCCGGCTCGCCGGAACTTGGCGACATCGCCGCCACCATCCCCACCCCAAAAGGTCCCGTGACGGTCATCCGCACCGTATATCCCGGTGCGGACGGCCCGGCAATGCGGCTGGAAGTCCGGCTGCCTGCGGCAATTCCCACCCTGGTGCAGTTTCCCGGCACGGCCGGTGAGCGCTTCTGCGCAAAGGCGTTCACCGTGGAGTCCGGCACCCGTGTCCTGCCAAGCGCGAGCGGTATATAAGGACACGCCCGGCTATACACCAGTTCAACACAGAAAGGATGATCCCAGGTGAAAAGAAAAGCGATCCTAGCGTCCCTTCTATCCGGCTGCATGCTCGTGACAATGGCGGGCGGCGTGCTTCCCGGACAGGCCGCAGACACGGCGCAGCCGGCCTCCGGCACGGCTGTGGTGTCTGACTGGGGCGCCCACAATTATGTGGCAGCGGACGGCGAACAGGTCACTACCACGCTGACGCCGAACCCGGACGGCAGCCTCCAGTTCTCCGGCGACCAGGTCGCCGCGGGCAATAGCGTCGGTATGACCTATACCAGCCCGCTCTATCTCGACCAGCGCGGCTTTTCGCTGCGCTTCAGCCTCGACCAGTTCGATCCGAAATCGGGAGACAAATGGTATGCCATCGGGCTGATTGACCAGAAAACAGTCACCAACGAGCAGAATGCTGAGCCGGTATTC
>CAJKBW010000102.1 GCA_905198295.1 uncultured Oscillospiraceae bacterium
CATTGTACCAGAAGGGCTGACGGGTCCTCAACTTTCATTTAACTTTACAGTCCGTAATGTGATTTCAGGAGGTAGCGGATATGAAAAAAAGTCATTTTGTCGCTATGCTGTTGGGAACTGTGAGCGGAGTGCTTTTTGCACTGGGGATGTGTATGGCGCTGATTCCGGAATGGGATGCGTTCGGTCCGGGTATCGTTTTCGGCTGTTTGGGATTGCTTCTTGCACTGATAACGCTGCTGGTATGGCGAAGAATGGAGCATAAGACCCCCGTCCGTATATCCGGAAAGCTTATCCTGACGATCCTTGTCGGCATTGCCGGGGCACTGGCATTCGGTGTGGGCATGTGTTTTTGCATGGTGTGGGAGAACCTGATTGTCGGAATAGCCGTCGGCCTTGCAGGCATCCTCATTCTGCTTTGTCTTATCCCGCTGACCCGGGGGATCAAGGAGTGAAGCCCGGAGAGATTGCCGGTTCGCTGCTTGCCAAAACAGAAATGGGGAAAAAGATTGTTGGCAGTCCGTACCATCGCATGCGGTTTTCTGCCGCGGTCGCTTTTGCTTTCAATCTTTTATATGCCCTTTACAACGGCGTGCTTGGTATAGGAAGCCGGTCGCTTTGGCTAACGACGATGTGTGCCTTTTACAGCATTTTAGCCGTCATGCGTTTCTTCGCGGTTCTGTGCGGGCGCAGGAACACGTCCGCTGTATCGGCATTTTTTGTGATGAAACTGTCCGGCATACTTCTGACGGTATTGGGGTTTATTTTGGTCGCAGTGCTGTATATAAGCCTTGCGCAGAATATTGCCGTAAAGCACGGTGAGATTATCATGATCACCATTGCCGCGTACACATTCTATAAGATCATTATGGCGATCGTCCGAGCTGTCCGGCAGCGTAAAAATCCTTCGCTGCTGCTTAGTGTCATCCGCAGCATTGGCTATGCCGAAGCGGCGGCATCGGTATTCACCTTGCAGCGTTCCATGCTTGTGTCTTTTGGCGAGATGGAAAGAGGAAAGATGCGTTTGATGAATACGCTCACCGGTGCTGGGGTCTGCCTGTTTGTTTTTGTGCTTGGTGTAGCGATGTTTGTTAAAGGTGCGCGGAAAGAAAATAAAGCGGAGTAAAAGAATTTTTACTCCGGAGAATTATGCCGCAAAGGGAAGACGCAGCGGGATGGCAAAGTCCAAATTTATGAGGGCTAATGAGAAAATCACCCACACTGTGCAGGGAAAGATAGCAAAGTCATAAAAGAAACCGCCGTGTGAAACAGAGTTCACGCAGCGGTTATATTTTTTCAGGATACGAAATCTCAGGCTTTTTTCTGTACAGCGGCTTTGGGCTTGGGACGGACAAAACGTTCCTTCAGCCGGGAACAGAAGCCGGTCGGATAAATGATAAATGCACTGACCGCTGTGATCGCGGTGCACAGGCAGTAGAAGATTTCAAAGTAGATGTTGTCGATGCTCTGCAGGACCTGCGCAAAGTACAGATTCATCAACGGCCAGATATCGGCCAAAAAACAGAAGGCCAGGGCAAGAATCAGCTGAATAACGGAAAATATGCGCACAAGAATAATATCAAAGCGTTTGCCGCGGGAAGCGGTAACCGCCATTACCGGCAAGATAAACAGTAGGGTCAGCTGGCCGAACACCATCAGGGTCAGCACCTGATAAGCCGTAATCTGCGAAGTGAAAGCCTGTGTCCCTTCCACTGCTGCCAGTATAATCCATTGGATAAGAACAAGCAACGGACAGGCCAGCGCGGTCAGCAGTTCGACAATGCGCACAACAATCCGTACCGCTTTATGCTCGTCCCACATTTTTACGCCCAGCACGCAGCCGACAATGGCGATGACAGCAAGCGTACCGAGGGTCCAGGTGTTGACCACTGCAAACAGATAAAGCAGTGCCCCCAGAACCAGCTGAACGATGGAAAACCCAATCAGCAGCTTGACAAACAGCGCATTTTCCTCTTCACGGCTGCGGCGGGTGGTTTGCTCGACCGCTTCCTTCTTTTCCGATTCGGCGTGTTTTTCTTTGGTATGCGCCATATTTTCTACCTGGCTTTCTATGTATAGTGACTTTTTTATTATACCTGTCCGGCAGGGAAAAAGCAAGGGAAAGGGGCGCCGCAGAGCATAAATTTTTGCAGCGCCCCTTTTTATTCAATTTTCCTTAAGCAGCGAACGATACAGCCGGATATAGTCGTTGGCAGAACGCCCCCAGCTGAAATCTGTCTCCATCGCGCGTTTGACGAGAATCGGCCAGTCGTGCTTATTCGCGTAGGCGCCGAGCGAGCGGTGGAGAGCATAAAGCATATCGTTGGCATTGTAAGTCTTGAAGGTAAAGCCCATGCCTTCGCCGTCACCGCAGTCGCGGATACTGTCCTTGAGTCCGCCGGTTTCCCGCACCACCGGAATGGTTCCATACCGGCAGGCCACCATCTGGGCAAGGCCGCACGGCTCACTTTTGGAGGGCATCAGGAAAATGTCGGCACCGGCATAAATTTTGCGGGCGAGCTCCGGAACAAAGCCTGTGCAATAGCAGAATTTCTGCGGATAACGCCCCTGTACCTCGCGGAAGAAATTCTCATATACCCAGTCGCCGGAACCCAGGATCACCATTTGGATATCTTCGCTGAGCAATTCGTCGAGAATATACTTGACAAGGTCAAGGCCTTTATGGCTGACCAGCCGCGTCACCATACCGATCAGGGGAACGTCGGTACGAACCGGCAGGTTAAGCCGTTCCTGCAGAGCCCTTTTGTTTTCTGCCTTGCCGGAGGGATCCTCGGCGGAATAATGTGCATAGATATCAGGATCGGTCTGCGGGTTATAGGAATCGGTATCGATACCGTTGAGGATACCGCACAGCTTGCCTTCCCGCAGCCGCAGAATGCTGTCCAGCCCGTGAGAAAACCAGGGGTCGCGTATTTCTTCGGCATAGGTGGGACTTACGGTAGTTATGCGGTCGGCCGCCTCGATGGCGCCTTTCATCAGATTGACACAGCCGTCATATTCCACCAACTCCCGGGCGGACTGCGGAATGCCGAAAACATCCTCCAGAATCTCCATGCCATATTTTCCCTGATACTGGATGTTGTGGATGGTGTAAACGGTTTTGATGTTTTCAAAGCCCTCACGTCCGGCGTAGAACAGCCGATAGTAGACCGGCGTCAGGGCGGTCTGCCAGTCGTTGGCGTGGATAATGTCCGGTTTGAAATCGATTAGCGTGAGCATTTCCAGCGCCGCGCGCGCCAGAAAAGCGAAGCGCTCAGCGTCGTCATAATGGCCGTACAGGCCGGCCCGTTTGAAATAATACTGGTTGTCCAGCAGGTAATAAATGACGCCATTATGTTTGGCTTCAAATACCCCGCAGTACTGCCGGCGCCAGGCCACCGGCACCGACAGGCTGCCGAGAAAAGTCATGCCTTCCCGCAGCTCCTGGGGTACAGACTCATACAGCGGCAGCACAACGCGGCAGCCGATCAGACGGGTACGCAATGCGCGGGGAAGAGAGCCTGCCACATCCGCCAGTCCGCCGGAGGCGGCAAATGGAAGCGCCTCGCTGGTTACATAAAGAACTTTCATGATATGCTCACGCCTTTCTCAATCAGAATATCCGGCCGGGCCGGGGAAATGGCCAAATCCGGTGCATCTGCAGAATCCTCAAACAATCGAACCTTTGCTGATAAAGACCGGGAAGCTCTCAAAGCCGTTAAGCGAGCGGCCGTCCTTGATGACGACGTCCTTATCCATGATGACACAGCCCAGCCGGGAGCGCTCGCATATTACGGTTCCCTGCATCACGATGCAGTTTTCCAGCGCCGCATCGCGGGCCACCTGAACATCCCGGAAAATGATAGAATGCGAAACTTTGCCTTCAATGTTTGCACCGTCCGCAACCAGGGAATGGCTGACGCTGGCATGCAGTCCATAGATGGCCGGAGCGCAGTCGCGCACTTTGGTATAGATTGGGCGGCCCACATCAAACAGCGCCGCGCGTGTATCGGTTTCAAGCAGTGCCATATTGGCATGAAAATAACTTTCGATGGAGGAAATCACCTGCAGGTATTCCGGGACTTCATAGCCGTACAGCTCAATGTTGCCGAGATTGCGCTGCAGAATATCCCGTTCAAAGTGCATGCGGTTGCGGCTTGCTGCGGCGGAAACCGCCTGCATCAGGAAGTTTTTGCGCATAACATACAAGCCGATGCCGTAGGCGTTTTTCTCCTGTCCGGTGTAGTGAATAACCAGATCCGAGATACGGCCGGTGCCTTCCTGCGGCCAGAGCACCAAATTTTCGCTCATGCGTGGAACTGCGCCGCGTTTGTAGGCGATGGTCACATCTGCGCCCGAATCCAAATGCGCATCGATCAGCTTATCATAATCGATATTACCGACAAAATGACAGTCGGAGAGGATTACCAGTTCTTCTTTGGAGTTGCGCAGGAAGGGCGTGATCCCCGCAAGGGAAGCAATTCGTCCGTTGTACATTTCGTCGCTGGTGCCGAAGGGTGGGAGAAAATACAGTCCTTCATTTTTTCGCGAGAGATCCCAGGATTTTCCGGAGCCGATGTGGTCCATCAGCGACTGATAGTTGCTTTTGGTGATGATGCCGACCTTGGAGATACCGGCATTGACCATATTCGACAGTGTAAAGTCGATCAAGCGGTAGCGTCCGCCGAACGGTACCGATCCCATTGCCCGCACTGCGGTCAGCTCCCGCAGCGCTTCGTCATGCATGTTGGAGAAAATAAGCCCCATGACATTATTGTTTCTCATACGGCAGTCCCCTCCTCGATATCGCTGTCAATCATCGCCTTCGGAGGGATGCAGCAGCCGGCGCCGATTTTTACGTCCGCCGCGACCACGGCGACACCCCAGTCACTGAGATTCTCCGCTTCCTCCGGCCTTGCGCCGACAACGGCATTTTCCCCGATCTGCGCGTTTTCCGCAATGATGGCATATTGTACCTTGGCACCCTTTTGGATGTGTGCGCCGGGCATGATGATGGAGTCCCGCACCTCTGCGCCGGCTTCAATGGTCACACCGGAAAACAGTACCGAGAAATCTACTTTGCCGTGGATGTTTCCGCCTTCCGAAATCATGCTGTTCTGTACCTCGGCAGTATCGGAAATATAGTGTGGGGGAAGCCCTGGATTGCGGGAATAGATTTTCCACTCCGCATCCGAAAGATCGAGCGGATGTTTCGGACTGAGCAGATCCATATTAGCTTCCCAAAGGCTGTCGATGGTGCCGACATCCTTCCAGTAACCCTCAAAACGGTAAGCGAACATCCGCTCGCCGGCATCCAGCATCGCCGGCAGCACGTTTTTGCCGAAATCGTTCTGGGACTGCGGGTTCTGTTCATCCAGCGTCAGATACCGGCGCAGTTTTTCCCAGGTGAAGACATAGATACCCATGGAAGCCAGATTGCTTTTGGGTACTTTCGGCTTCTCGTCGAACTCGTAAATGGAACCGTCTTCACGGGTGTTGAGAATGCCGAAGCGGCTGGCCTCGGACATTTCCACCTCCAGCACAGCAATGGTACAGTCGGCGCGGTTGCGCTTGTGAGCGGCTATCATCTGAGCGTAGTCCATTTTGTAAATGTGATCCCCCGAAAGAACCAGCACGTATTCGGGATGATAACGCTCAATAAAGGGAATGTTCTGGTAGATGGCGTTGGCCGTACCCTTATACCAGTCGGCTCCCTTGTTGCGCTGGTAGGGAGGAAGCACGTGAACGCCCGCGTCCATGCGGTCGAGGTCCCAGGGCTGACCCGAGCCGATATAATCGTTGAGTTCGAGAGGCTGATACTGGGTCAGCACGCCGACCGTCTCGATGCCCGAGTTAACGCAGTTGGACAACGGGAAATCAATGATGCGGTACTTTCCGCCGAAGGGAACGGCGGGCTTGGCGATGTTTCGCGTCAGTGCATACAGACGGCTTCCCTGGCCGCCGGCAAGCAGCATGGCGACGCACTCCTGTTTGCGGAACATAGGCGATTATCCCTCCTTGACAGCCGAACTCTGCCTGCGCGGAGCGGCTGTCTTATTTACCTTATTTGCAGCTGCGGTTTTGCGCAGCCTTTTGGGCGCACCTGCAGCCTTTTTCAGCTTCAGATAGATCACCGACAGCGGCGGCAGCGTCAGCGAGAGGGACTGCGCGAAACCGTGCATGGGAACATCCTCGCTCGCCCGGGTGCCATTGAGTACGCCGGTGCCGCCGAATTCAGCGGCGTCAGAGGTAAATACCTCGCTGTATGTGCCGGCGGCCGGTACGCCGATGCGGTACATTTCCCGCTGTACCGGCGTAAAGTTGCATACGGCAATCAGCTCTTTGCCCTTGCGGTCGATCCGTCGGAAGACGATAACGCTCTGTGAATAATCGTCGTGAGCGATCCAGGAAAAGCCGTTCCAGGAAAAGTCGTCGTCCCACAGCGGCGGATTGTCCCGATAAAAATGGTTGAGTGACGCCGTGAAATGCTGCAACATCCGGTGGGACTCATATTCCAGCAGCAGCCAGTCCAGTCCGCTTTCAAAGTCCCATTCCTTGAATTGCCCGAATTCGCAGCCCATGAACAGCAGCTTTTTGCCCGGATGTGCCATCATATAGGCGAGAAACAGCCGAACTTCGGCGAACTTTTCTTCATAGCTGCCAGGCATTTTGTTGATCAGCGAGCCTTTGCCGTGCACGACTTCGTCGTGCGAAATCGGCAGGATGAAGTTTTCCGAGAAGGCGTAGAAAAACGAGAAAGTCAGCGTGTCGTGGTTGTCCTTGCGGAAATAGGGATCGAGCGCCATATAACGCAGCATGTCGTTCATCCAGCCCATGTTCCACTTGTAGTTAAACCCCAGTCCGCCGTCACTGGTCGGGCGGGAGACCATCGGCCAGGCGGTGGATTCCTCGGCGATCATCAGGGTGTTGGGATGCGCGGCAAATACCCGCTCATTGAGGCGCTGCAGGAACTCCACCGCCTCGAGGTTCTCATGCCCGCCGTTTTGATTTGGCACCCACTCGCCGTCCCTGCGGTTGTAATCGAGATACAGCATTGACGCGACGGCATCCACACGTATGCCATCGATATGGAATTGCTCAATCCAGTACAGGACATTGCTGATCAAAAATTCCCGCACCTGAGGACGGCCGTAATCGAAAACGCAGGTGCCCCATTCATAGTGCTCACCCTTGCGCGGGTCGGCATATTCGTAGCAGGGCGTGCCGTCGAAACGGTAAAGTCCGCATTCGTCCTTGGGGAAATGCGCCGGCACCCAGTCGATGATAACGCCGATTCCGGCCTGATGACAGCGGTCCACAAAGGTCATGAAATCCTTTGGGGTGCCAAAACGGGAGGTGGGCGCATAATATCCGGTAACCTGATAGCCCCAGGAGCCGTCGAACGGATGCTCCATAACCGGCAGCAGTTCGATGTGTGTATAGCCCATCTCCTGAATATAGGGAATCAGCTCGTCAGCCAGCTTGGTGTAGGAAAACACACTGCCATCCGGATATTGCCGCCAGGAGGCGATGTGCAGCTCATAAATATTGATTGGACAGTGGTAAACCGCGTTTTTTTCTTTCTGCCGCAGCCACTCTTCATCCTGCCACAGGTAACCTTCCAGCCGGTAAACCTTGGAGGCATTGGAGGGGCGGGTTTCAAAATGACTGGCGAAAGGATCGGCCTTCATGCGGGTCACGCCGTCGGCACCGGTTACACAATACTTATAGGCGGAAAACTCGGTTATACCGCCGTATTCACAGCTCCAGACGCCGTCCTTCTCATTCTTTGTCATTGGGGAAGCGGTCGGATCCCACGCATTAAAATCGCCCACAAGGGAAACCGCCGCTGCATGCGGAGCCCATACACGAAAACAGTAGCTATCCTCATTGATGGCATGGCAGCCCAGGTATTGATAAAGGCATCCGCTTTGGCCGTCATCACCGATTGTATGCAGGCGGGTTTGTTCCATCATCATGCGCCTTCCCTCCGAATTCAAAACATATGCTTGTCCTTATTTTACCAACTTAGTGGGGCAAATGCAAGGGGATTTTGTGAAATAATCGTAAATCAATACTGCGGCGGATAGAGTTTGCTGGTTATATTGCACTATGCGGAGCGGGGGATACTGGTTAATGTAGCAAACCGCTTCTTCCGAAAGATTAGTATACGACAATGGAACGGGAAAATCGCGTCGAATCCGAGAGATGGACATACTGTTTTTTAGTATACTATATGCGCAGGGCAGGGAAATATCATCAAAAGATCAAATATTGATAAACACCGCGTATGGCAAGCTATACCTTTTCGGAACGAATAAATTGACGCCGTGTTGTCCGAAAATTCTCCAAACAAATTACTGGAATATTGTTTAGTGTATACAGGGAAATGTTAAATTTAGGACTTGACAGTTGGCATCCGAAAAGGTATGCTAATCCATACAGCCCGTCGAATTTTGACGTAAAGAGGGCAATATTCGAGGCTGAATTATTTTCATGCCGGTAAGTAAAGCGGTGCAATAATTACCGGTAAACAGTTTGAGGAGGTTAAAAAGCTCATGAAAAAACGATATTCTTTTGCCGCAGCGGTATTCGCCGCTGTACTGGCCCTTTCGGTAACCGCCTGCAGTACGCAGACCGAAGGCGGAACGGGATCCGGCGATCCGTCATCAAAAGCATCCAGCACGCCGAACACTACTGCGGCACCGGCTCCCTATGAGGTGTACAAGCAGGCAATGGAAGCGACTGAGGCTCGTGAGTCCGGTAAAGACAGCATGAAAATGGAAATCAGTTATGATATGTCCGGCGTGGCGGTTACGGTGAAAGTGATGCAGGATCTCACTTATACAGGCAAAACGATGGACGACGAAATCCTGATGGATATGCAGATGGAATTTATGGGCCAGAACATGACCAACACGGTGTATTATAAAGATCAAAACGCTTATATGTCGGTCATGGGGCAGAAGGTGAAGAGTCCGATCGCCTCGCAGGAAGAATTAAACGAGGCGCTCAGTCTCGAAGAAAGCGGTACAGATGACCTGGATCTGACGGAAGAGAATTTTAAGAAAGCTGCGCTTACAGACAACGGAGACGGCACGCAGACGCTGACGGCTGAGCTCAGTGATGAGATGGCAGCCAGCTTCTCGAAGGAACTGTTGGAATCGATGGAAATCGCCAGCGATTCCCTGAAAATCGAGAACTTTTCTCTGGTGATGACGATTCGCGACAAGGCGCTGGCCAGCATAAAGATGGATATCAAAATAAATGCGGCGGTGGAAATGCCCGATATGAACGATCCCACCAAAACAACCTCCACGCAGACAGAAATGGTCATTTCTGCAGAAATGACTTACAGCAAACCGGGAGAAACAGTGACCATTAATCCGCCGGCAGACCTTGACAGCTACCTCTTTCTCGGCGGTGAAGCTGCCTGCCTTTATTAAAAAGAGCCCGACAATTGTCGGGCTCTTTTTTTGTGACATATTTTGGAAACGGATTGCACAACCCCTCCGGGAAGTGTATAATTCCAACATCCTAACGTTAGATAAAC
>CAJKBW010000103.1 GCA_905198295.1 uncultured Oscillospiraceae bacterium
TTGGGGTGCTCACTTTTTGAGTACCATTTGCTACATTTTCATTTTACCGAAAACAGCTTTGGCGGAAAATTACTAATCTTGTCAACTTCTACAAGAACAAACACAACAATAGAGATTGCATTCTGTATGGGATATTTCCTATACTTTAATTAATAATGCGGTTTATTTTCGGTATTTCCGCAAACAAACAGGAGGGGACACGAATGCCTTCAGAAGTAACCGCTCACTGCGTCCGGGATAATATCGGGGAAAATATCGCCACTTTTGCGGTGGATTGCGGTTTGACGGTGCGGCCAACCCGGAGAAGGGATCAGCGGCAGCTTCACACCGGCGGATACACCCTACGGCGCTAAAACATTTTTTGTCCCTATCACCCACGACTGCGGCCCTGTGGCCGCCTTCCGGGCTGCAGCGCCGCCTTAATGCGGCATGCGCGGCATATATTCCCGTCTAACGTCCGAAACAACTCACCTCTGATGTCCGAAAGGATGAAGCGTTCTCATGAAACCGTCCGTCATAAACCAACCGGAGACAACGACAAAGTCTCCCTATACCCTCCATTCCACCCGCAGCGGCAGCTGCTGGAACTATCTGCTGGAAAATAAAAGCAGCCAGGATCTGTGTGTGGCTGAAGTCACCCTCGGCTGCGTGGACTGTCCCGGCTGCACTTTCTACGGCGAGGGCTTCAACATGCTCTCCCAGTACGGTGGCCCGGTCGAAGCGCCGCAGGATATCGGCGAATACTCCGACCGCGCGCACTACCGCATGCCGACCACACCGGATGCCTTCACGGTATACAATTTCCTGCATCTGACCACGCCGGACGGCATCCACCATCTGCTGGCGTTCGCCTCCTGCCACCGGTTCCGCGGCGAGTTCCGCCTGTCCGGCAGCCGGGTAACCATCGTGCTGAATCTGGAGGATTATCTGCTGCGCCCCGGTGAAAAACTGGCGCTCGAGGAACTGTTCATCGAAGCGGGACGGGATCTTGAGGGGCTTTACGACCGGATGGCGGCCTGCATCGCGAGCAATCACCCCCGGCTGCTCCCGCGCGAACGCAGTCTGTCCGGCTGGTGCTCCTGGTATGCCTACGGCGAACATCTGACCCGGGAAAACCTGCTCGACAACCTGACGTTCGCCAGCCGGGAATTCCCGGAGGTGCGCTACTTCCTCATCGACGACGGTTACGAAAACAAGCTCGGCGACTGGCTGGAGCCCAACCCGGACTGCGGCGATACCGGCGAGCTGTGCCGCATCATCCGCGAGCACGGCAAAAAGCCGGCCATCTGGGTGGCGCCGTTCATTGCGGAAAAGGATTCCCGCCTGCTCGCCGAGCATCCCGATTGGTTCGTACAGGGGGATGACGGCCGGCCGCTGTGTTCAGCAGATGTCACCTTCGGCGGCTGGCGGCGCGGACCATGGTACATACTCGACGCCACCCATCCGCAGGCACTCGACTACCTGTACAAGGTATTCCGCCATATGAAAAAGAAGTGGAAATGCGACTATTTCAAGCTGGACGCCAACAACTGGGGCGCGCTGCCGTTCGGCCGGCGGCACCGCCGGGGTGCAACCGCAGTGGAAGCCTACCGGCAGGGGATGTTCACCATTCTGAGCGCGATCGGCCCCGACAGCACCCTGCTCGGCTGCAATGCGCCGCTGTGGCCCTCCCTCGGTCTGGTTCACTCCATGCGCGTCTCCGGCGATATCTTCCGCAGCTGGAAGCAGATCCGGCAGGTGTCGTGTGAATGCTTCCACCGCGCCTATATGCGCGACCGGCTGTGGCGCAGCGATCCCGACTGTGCGCTGGTGCACAACATTCCCTTAAGCGTGTACAACGCCGGCGGCGACCTCTCCAATGCGAGAACAGACGTGACCCGGGACGAATTTATTTACCTGCTCACCGCCGCCCTGACCGCCGGCAGCGCGAAATTTCTCGGTGACCCGCTGACCGAGCTGGAGCCGGACGAGCTGCAGCTGCTGCACAAATTCCTGCACATTGAGCTGCGGAACGTCCGCTTCACCGAAGCGGATTTCTCTGCGGCCGAGGCGCGCGACCTCAAGGGCCGCCACTACCGCATCCTTTTCAACACCGGCGACCAGCCCGCCGTGCGCACCCTTAATCTGCGCGGCTGGCCCGTTGTGCGCGATTACTGGACCGACGAGCGGATACCGGTGGAGAACGGCCGGCTGACCATTACAGTGCCCGCCCACGGTGCGCGGCTTATCCGCCGCACCACCTCCTCACGTCCCGCCAGCTGACCGAAGGAAAAACGGCTTCAGGGCGATCCAGCGGAGGAAATCGTCCTTACCTGCGGCTTCGGCAGTTCCCAATAATTTCTTTCGGGTGTTCAAAAAGTACCGGCATCACTCCCAACCGTTTCTGCCGCCAGTCTTTTGCGCATTTTTAGAGAAAATCCTGCGCGGCCGGACACCTGAAAAAGGGGAAAATCCTCGGATTCGGCAAACCTTTTCTGCCAACCCGGCAAAGCCTCTTGCGCAGCGCGAAAAGGGATGCTATACTCTAGCTGAAACCGCAACAATAACGGCGGTCTCCGCCGACGAAAGGACGACCCAGCATGAACAAGCGCGCGTATCTGATCTGTAATGCCCATATCGACCCGGTCTGGCTTTGGCAGCGGCCGGAGGGCGCCGCGACCGCCGTTTCCACCTTCCGCATCGCCGCGGATTTCTGCGAGGAATTCGACGGCTTTGTCTTCAACCACAACGAGGCTCTCCTGTACGAATGGGTGGAAGAATTCGAGCCGGCACTGTTCACCCGCATCCAGCGGCTGGTGAAAGAAGGCAAGTGGCACATCATGGGCGGCTGGTATCTCCAACCCGACTGCAATATGCCTTCAGGGGAAAGCTTTATCCGGCAGATCATGGCCGGCCGCACCTATTTTGAAGAAAAATTCGGCCAGCGCCCCACCACCGCTATCAGCTTCGACGCCTTCGGTCACAGCCGCGGGCTGGTCCAGATCCTCAGCAAAAGCGGCTACGATTCCTACCTCGTCACCCGTCCCAGCCATCACCACGTGACGCTGCCGGCGGAGGACTTCGTGTGGGTCGGCTACGACGGCTCCGAGGTGATGGTGCGCCGCTGCGATGAGGGCTACAACTCCCACCCGGGCCAGGCGGCCGACAAGGTGATCGACTGTCTGGAAAAATTCCACCCCGGCGAAAACCCGATTGCGGTGCTCTGGGGCGTCGGCGATCACGGCGGCGGGCCGTCCCGCGAGGACATCGCTAAGCTCGATCAGTTCTTCACCCATCATCCGGACATCGAAATCATCCACAGCACGCCCGAGCAGTACTTCTGTGAGAAAAAGGGCGTACGCGCCGATATGCCGCGGGTGGATTTCCCGCTCACCCCGTGGGCGGTTGGCTGTTATACCTCCATCATCCGCATCAAGCAGCAGCACCGCGCGCTGGAGAACGATCTGTACAAGGCTGAAAAAATGCTGTCCTCCGCCGCGGTGCAGGGGCTGGCCGACTATGACAAGGCGCTGCTGCTCGACGCCCAGCGCGACCTCATGTTCTGTGAGTTCCACGACATCCTGCCCGGCTCCTGCATCCGTCCGGTGGAAGAGGATTCCCTCGTGACCCTGCACCATGGCCGGGAAATTGCCGCCAGGCTCGCGATGCGCGCCTTTTTCGCGCTGACCGCCGGCCAGGAAAAGGCGGCCGAAGACGAGCTGCCGCTGCTTGTATACAACCCGCATCCGTATCCGGTGACCACGGTGGTCAGCTGCGAATTTCAGCCCGCGCGGCAGAACTGGGACGGCAGCTTCTCCTATCCGGACATTTACGACGAAGCGGGCAACAAGATCCCCTCCCAGGCGGAGGCGACCGCCTGCACCATGAACCTCGACTGGCGCAAGAACCCCTGCTTCCTCGCCACCCTCGCCCCCTCGTCGATGAACCGCTTCAACTGTCGGCTCCGCCGCATGGAAACCCGGCCGGTCCCAACCCTCAAGCCGGAAAACGGCCAGTATGTCTTCGACAACGGAAAAATGCGCCTCGCCATCAGCACCGCCACCGGCCTGATCGATTCTTATCAGGTAAATGGCCGAGAGATGCTGGCACCCGACGCGTGCAAACCGCTGGTGATCAAGGACAACGCCGACCCGTGGGGTATGACGGTTAACAGCTTCCGCGAGGTGGAAGGCGAATTTTCACTGCTTTCTGAGGAAGAAGCCGCCTATCAGTCCGGCTTCCTTAAAGACGGCACCATGCCTGCAGTGCGGGTAATCGAGGAAGGCGAAGTACGCACCATCATCGAGGCGGTGATGGGCTATCGTCATTCCACCCTCAGGATGCGCTACATCCTGCCGCGCCATACCGCCGGCTTCTCGGTGGAAATCCGCACCGTCTGGAACGAGCCGCTGCACATGCTCAAGCTCTCCTTCCCGACAGCCTTCGGCGACGCCGAGGCCTATGGCCAGTCCCCGTTCGGCCGCGACCATCTCAAGGGGGACGGCAGCGAGCAGGTGGCGCAGAAATGGTTTGCCGCCGCGAACGCTACCGACGCGCTCACCATCGCCAACAACGGCACCCATGCGTTTGATTTCGCTGAGGGCGAGCTGCGCTGCACCCTGCTGCGCTCCCCCGGTTATTCGATGCACCCGATCGGCAACCGTGAATGGCGGCCGGATGACCGCTGCTATGAGCATATCGACCTCGGCGAACGCTGCTTCACCTTTGAGGTGACCGGCGGCGCACGCGAGGAACGTTTTGATCATATTGAGCGTGAGGCGCAGCTGCTCAACGAGCGGCCCTACGCCGTCAACCTGTTCCCCTGCGGGGACACCACGGTGAAAAAACCGCTGCCGCTCATCGAGCTGTCCGGCGATGACACAGTGGTAATGTCCGCGTTCAAGCAGGTATCCGCTACGGCTTCCGGCGACTATGCCTTCCGGCTGTTCGAGCCGACCGGGCGCGCACGGCAGGTCACCGTATCGCTGCCGAGCCTGGATATCCGGGAAACGGTGGAGATGAAGCCGTTCGAGATTCGTACTTTCCGGGTGGATATGGCCAAGCGGGAGATGCGGCCCTGCTCGATCGACGAAAAGCTGTAATCTTTTAAAGAATCCATGTGCCGGTTTGGCTTGCGCGAAACCGGCACATTTTCTCTTTTTCCGAAAGGAACCGTATCTATATCTATGGCTAATCGGACTGGATATCGGCGGTACCAAATGCGCCGTATCCATCGGACGCGAAGAGGTGGACCGACGTTATGCTCCTGCAGATATTATCCGCCTATCGTACAGTAGCAGCACCTGCCGCTGTACCACGCCCTGTGCGCGGAGGTGGAAAAACGATTCTTTGCGGAGTGAGATTGCCCTGCACAGTATAAAAAGCTTCCCGTAACAGGGAAGCTTTTGCTTTGTTTTGTTATATCCGTGATATATTCTACCTATTGTATAGTATTTTCAGGTTGCGTTCCGGCACGGCGCGGCCGCGCCAGCCGTAGGCCTTATCCGCCAAATCGTCGAGGTCGGCGGCAGAAAGCCACGGCATATACCGGTCAAAGCATGGATGCGGACGGATGAGCGCGCTGCGATTGGCCGGGCAGGCCTCCTGACAGCGGTCACAGCCCCAGGCCAGTCCGTTCGCCCGGAGCATCTGCTGCTCTTCCGCGGTCAGTGCCCCTTTTTTCTGCGACACCGCCGACAGGCAGCCGTCGCGGTCGCCGCGGCCGATGCAGCCGGCGGGGCAGTCTGCTTTACAGGCACCGCAGTGCCGGCAGCCGGTAAGCGGCGCATCAGCAGCTTCCCAATACCGATCGGTGACGATTGTACCGATAAACACATAAGAGCCATACAGCGGATGGAGCAGCAGGCCGTTATCGCCCCGGCAGCCCAGACCGGCACGCACGGCTGCCTCCACCTCCGGCACCGGAGAATTGTCCATGAACGGCTCAAAATGGTTCTCCGGATACTTCTGCCGCAAGGCAGCGGCCGTCCTCTCCAGCACTGCGCCGGCGGTTTTGTGGTAATCCGGTACGCAGGCGTAGCGGCAAAGATTGCGCGGCCCGTTTTCAGGAAAACGGTATGGGAAAAGGACAACGAGCACACTCCGCGGGTGCTCCGGCAGGCGGGCCGCTGCGCGGCAGGAAAGCAGATGAGCCTGTATGCAGGCAAAGGAACACACGCCGAACGTCTCGAGCGCCTGCTCCCGCAGAATGGCTTCCGCTGCGGCATCCATCAGCCTTCCTCCTTCCGGTGTTTTTTCCAGTATACCGTATCCGCCGCCGTTTGTCGACCGCGGCCGTCCGTACCATCGAAAAATTTTTTCTGATGGTGCGAGTTTTTCCGTTTTGGATAATCTAATAGGTGAAGGGGGGCAGTCAATGGATAACGGTGCCTGCAGCTACCGCCGTTTCCTTGACGGCGACGATATGGCTTTTGTGGAGATCATAAAGACCTACAAGGACGGTCTGACCTTATATCTTTACGGCTTCGTCGGCAGCCTCCCTCTCGCCGAGGACCTGATGAGTGAAACATTTTTCAAGCTATTGGTGAAAAAGCCGCATTTTTCGCAGAAAAGCACCTTTAAAACCTGGCTCTACGCGATCGGCCGCAATGAGGCGCTGGCCTGCCTGAAAAAACGCGCACGCATCCTCGACCGGCCGATTGAGGACTGCGAGGAATGGCTGAGCGCGGGAGGCGGGGAACTGGAAACCGGTTATCTGCGGGAAGAACGGCGCATCCGTCTGCACCGGGTGCTCGGCAAACTTCATCCGGACTATCGTCAGGTTTTGTATCTCACCTATTTTGAAGGCTTCAGCCACGCACAGGCGCGCGCCGTGATGAAAAAGAGCAAAACCCAGATGGAAAACCTGATGTACCGGGCCAAAAAGGCTCTGAAAGCTGAATTATTGAAGGAGGGCTTTGACGATGAAGACCTATGAAGAGATTGCCGCCGAGCTGTTTGATCGCCGGGACGCTTACTATGCCAGACGCGCAAGGCAGCGAAAAATGGCACTTGCCGCGGCTTCCGGCTTATGCTGTATGGCTCTGGTCGTGCTGCTCGGTTTCGGCCTGCGGCATAACATGGAAACTATCCCGGCCGCTGGTGACAGCAACGGCACTGCAGCGGCGCCGGCGGTGCCGGACAGCCAAGGAGCCGCCGATTCGGTCGAAAACGGCTTTATCACGCAAGAGCCGGATACCGACAGCACCGTTTCCTATACCCCGATGATTTCCGCCTATGAAGGAACGAGCGCAAGCTATGCGACGCCGGAAAACGGCCAGGTCGACCGCTCCATTCCGCTGAATGGTGCCATAAAGGCCTACGGGGACAGCGCCCGATACAATGTACGCATCGACATCTTCCGGGATCAGCAGCTGCTCGCGCCTGACAGTGCGGAGGTGCGCAGCGAAATTGAGCGGCTGGCGGCGCTGGGCTATACGACGGTGTTTGAAACCTACGACGACGGAGCAAATAAGCACTACACCTTCAGCTGTCACGCCACACAGGAGCAGCTGCTCGGGTTCCCGGTGAATACGGAGTATGGGTATTTCCTGTTTCTGTATGAGGAAAGGTAAACGGTAATAATTTTTGTGTTCATATCTGGCGGAGATGAACACAGGGCCTCGGAACGTTATGTTCCGAGGCCCTTCCTTTACTCTGCTTCTAATTGATCCTCACTAAAGCAGTCAGACTCAAAAAACTCCATAAGGCTTATCCCTAACCCCTGACACAATTCATGGATGATCCGAAGTTTGACAGAATCATAAGCACATTTCAAAACATTGCTAATGGTTGATTTAGGCACACCACTGGCAACGAACAACTGATAGGCTGTCATTTTCTTTTGTTCCAGCAACTGATGCAGCCGCAGACTTACCGCTTGATTTAGCTTCACGACCACATCACCACCCCATAAATCTATATGTTTAGTATATGATCTATGGAAGAAAAATTAGTACCTGTAGCTGTACTATTCTCGTTTTTTGTTGTAAAATTACAGAGAAAGGGGGAATAGTCGCTATGAGGGTTACCTGCTGTGGACACGGAGAATTAAGCAATCCTTCTTCTATACATGATATTTTAAATGACATTTTTCAAGAGCTTATTCAGGAAGGGGCCGTCGAATTTTATCTTGGCGGTTATGGTGAGTTTGATCGGATAGCCGCTTCTGTTTTAAATGCTCTAAAACAAAGCTTTCCCCATATTAACGTTATTCTGGTAATTCCCTATCCAAATCAAAAATACGATTTAATGCTTTATGATTCTTCTGTATATCCGCCCCTAGAAAACGTACCTGCTCGTTTCGCTATTCCCCGGCGCAATGAATGGATGATCGATCAAGCTGACATCGTAGTATCTTATATACGCCATCCTTTCGGTGGAGCCTTTAATGCAACTGCCTATGCTAAACGCAGAAAAAAGCGAATTGTTTCCCTGTAGCCGAAGAAAACAGCTGTCCGCAAGCTTGCGGACAGCTGTTTGTGAGCTTCAGTTATCAGTCGACCGAAAACGATACGTCGTCCAAATCCATGGACTGTCCGCCGCCGGCCGTGACAACAAACTGTATCCTTGCAGCCGTTGCGTTGCTCGGTGCCTGGGTGGTGATGCCGCGGTAATAGGCAAATTCACGGTTGTCGTTGGGAATATCCTGATCCCTGACGTGAATGGTCAGACCGGTTACATTCAACCCCTGGTCGTTGATAAAAGTGACCGTCGCATCCACGCCCACCTGTGCCCCTTCGCCGCGGGCAAAGAAGGAAAAGTCATAGTAGCATCCGCCGGTGATCGGCACATCCTGCCGGAGCGTACCTCCACCGGCAAGATTGACCGACGCACTCCCCGAATGCACCCGACCCAACTGGGTTACCGTAGATACACTGGTTGCGGTTGTGGTCGTCCAGCCCTGGGGTATATTGTTCGTAAAGGTTTCCATTCCGCCATTCACGACCATCTCCCCCTGCGACCGGCAAGGGCAGGTACAGGTCCCGGTGGCACCGGTTGCGCCGGTTGCCCCAGTCGCTCCTGTAGCGCCGGTTGCGCCAGTCATTCCCGTTGCTCCGGTGACACCCGTTATTCCGGTAGCACCAGTAGCCCCTGTGGCACCCGTAGCACCAGTCGGGCCGGTGGGGCCGGTGACGCCCTGTTCTCCGTCTGCTCCGTCCGCTCCGCGTGGGATTACAAAATCGAGAATGTGATTAGGGGAACCGCTGACGTCGGTGACGGAAGCGTCGGTTCCCGGTTCACCCGTTGTGGTATTGCGTACCGTAATGGTATCCGCCGTGCCGGTCGCACCGGTTTCTCCGTCCGCGCCAGTGGCTCCAGTCGCTCCCGTAGCACCGGTTGGTCCGGTCGGGCCAGTCGGGCCGGTTGCGCCGACAGCGCCCGCTGTACCGGTGGCGCCTGTGGCACCTGTCGCTCCGGTCGGGCCAGTCGGGCCGGTGGGCCCGGTTGCGCCGGCAGCACCCGCTGTACCGGTGGCGCCTGTGGCACCTGTCGCTCCGGTCGGGCCAGTTGGGCCGGT
>CAJKBW010000104.1 GCA_905198295.1 uncultured Oscillospiraceae bacterium
TAGAGTTTTTCTGTGCTTTCGGGTTCTACTTTTTCATTTTTACTTTACAGTGCCAGCGTCTCGTAAATTTTTAATAATTTCTTGCGCCAGTCGTTTTTCATCCGTTGTCAAATTCTTTTCATCTATGAAACTTTGTAGGTATCTTGTCATATCGATGCCTTTCTGTATATGTCCCGCTCTGCTCATTAAAATACCGGTTGCGTTTTCAAATCTTATTATGTCTGCTGTACCACCATCTCCGATTATGGAGCCCGGTCTATAAAGTTCATCTATGGCTTTTTTTAGTTTGGGATGATTAACGGAGCCCAAAAGCTCATCTCTTTTACTTGTTCCCAGCCATTCCTTGTATGCCGCAGGCAGCAGCTTGCCTCTGGAATCTGCATAGAAGTCAATTCTATCACTCGCATCCGCGTTTAGCAAGTCTTCGGTCAATTCCTCCGTGATGCCTTTCTTTTGGGCATCTCCATACCCGAACACATCGCGGATGATGGCATCGATATTGTCGTCGGCGGAACGCGCTGCCGACTTTCCCCGACGGGATAATCCTGCCAACGCATCGGTCAGCGCACGGTCAGCCGCTACGATCGCGTCCCAGTCGTCAAACATCCCGCCGAACAGCTGCCGGGCATATACCGGGTCGGTTTCCAAAAACTCATGAATATAAGCAGACAGCTCGGTAAAAAGGGAATCAAATGAATCCGGATCGTTAATATCGTATCTTCCGTTATAGTGCGCCTGATTTATCTTATCGGCAACCGCATTATATTCCGGCGTATTGTAGCGCATATGGGAATACATCGCATCATAAAAATCATCATACGCCGAATTGCCGGTGCGTTTGAGCACATGCACGCTTTCATGCGGCACGATATGCTCAGGATCTATCGAGGCGTTGCTGGCCAGATAAATGGTGCCGTCCGGCGCCGTCACGGCATCGGTATGCCGCGTGGTTAATCCGTTCAGATTGCTTTCAAACGGCCCGTCGGTCACCACCACACGAATGCCGTTTTCCTCGAATGCCTGCGCCGCCTTCCCTGCCGGACTGGCCGGGTCAACGGCATCCCGCAAGCGATACGCAATGCGCCCGCTGCCATGTTGGTCTACCGTTATTCGAGATAGTCCTCGTCCTGCTTCGTCCGCTCGTGCATTCGCTTCAAACGCTCTTCTTTGGAAAGATTCTTGACTTTCTGCACTTCTTCGAGAAACTTCTGCCGCTGCTCCTCCGAACACTCCTTCGGGGGTTTCGTAATCTCCTCTGCCGGCACTCCCGTACGTTGCGACAGTATCTCGGTGAAGCGCATCAACGGATCGTTCTTGTCCGCCATATAACTCCCCTCCTCTAGCTTCTATCCTACCATCCATACCCGCGTTTGGCAATACCGTTCCCGCGCCGGCGAAATTGAAGTTCTGCAGCAGGCGGCTTTCCTCGATCGCCTGCGCCGCCTTTTCCAGCGAGCCGTACTGCGCGATCATATCGTTCACCGCCGCCTCGGCCGCCTCTTCGGTCAGGCTCCCGAGCGCCTCGCTCACGCCCTTCCCGCTTTTCCTCGCCGCGTTCACCAGCTCCGGCACGCCTTCCAGTATCCCCGCCGTAAGCGCGTCATAGAACAGGCTCTCGCCGTAATCCCGCATGATTTCCTTGCTGCTTTTCCCCTGCGCCACCCCGCGCGTGACATCCAGCAGCAGATCCTCCGCCGCGTTGTTCACGAACGTGCCGGCCATTTTTCCGAGCAGCTGCGCGCCCCGCTTGCCCGCCAGTCTGGTGCTTACCATGCTCTGCACCTTCCCGCCGAGCCCGAGACCGCCCGTCACCAGACTGATGTAGGCGGTTTCCGCCGCTTCCACCGTCAGCCTGCCCAGGAAATCCGCCGCCTTCCCGGCAAAGGTCTCCGCCGGCGGCAGGTTCCGGTACAGCTGCAGGCCATAGGTCCGTTCGGGTGCTTCTTTGGCGGCGTTCAGCGCCGCCAGCAAATCCTTCGGCGGCTCTTCTTTTTCCTTGTCCGTCGGCGCGAACGGTGAATTTTCATATACCTTCTGGATGCCTTTTACCGCGTTGGGCACAAGCTGGTTTACGTCGTCAATCGCCTTCCCGATCGCATTGGAATAGCGGAAAAATGGGGATTGATACAGCTCATGCGCCGCTTTTGCGTAGTCCGCCTGCTTCACCCGCCGGTTTTGGTAATACACATATTCCTCGAATGGATCGTCGCTGCTCGGGCCGCTGCCCTCTTCTTCCGCCTTCTTGAACACGAGCGGATCCACGCCCTGCGTGGTGCGCAGCCCCATCATCAGCTGGAACTCGTCCTTGTCGTCGTCTTCGTTGTATCGGACAGGCATAAAAAAGCAGACTCCGGGGTTAACCCGGAATCTGCTTGTGGGGGATATAGATAAAGCACAGGATTTCCTTCGGCATAGGGTGAACCTTCCCGACCGCTGCTGCCGGTTTCACGTTTCAGCGTGTTTGCGGGTTCTCCAGATTCGCCTGACCCTCATACTGGGGATAGAGTGTATTCGCCTTTATCGAGAACAAGGAGCGTCATACCATACTTCCTCTGTAATGGCATCCGCTTGAGAAACTGTGGTCGGACTGATTTTGATATTCCATTCATTTACAAAAGCCGGTATATAATTTACCAACTCCAAAGCGTAATCGGAAGGAATCACAAAGGCTCTTTGGCCATTAAACGTTTTTCTAACTGATACGTCAAGCAACAAATCGTCTTTTACATGATTAACGAAATCAAACATCATCAATTTAAAACAGAGATTATACCTTTTAAGTGTCACAAAAACGTCTGATTCGGTTCCCCGGTTTACTAATTTTATTTTTAATTCATCATTTTTAAACCATTTAGTGTTCCCGTTTTCTTTTTCCAGATGCATAGGAATCCCCCATTAGTTTTCTATATTCAGTATTACATTCATTCCTTTATTTACTTTAACGCTGGAATAAATGATCTCTTCATAAGAACCATACTTTTCCAGCAACTGTTCTGCTGTTGGCCCTTCTTTTCTACCATATTCTTTAAGATTTCTTCTATATAACTTTTGAAGATTTTCGTAATCCCCTCTTTCGGTATAGGATCTAATTCTATCCATATTTCTTTGTTTTACTTTTATTTCAGCTATTTCTTTCATGTTCTTTCCATCGTCTAGATATTCTTTAATTTCTACAGCTAATTTAGCTTTTTTCGCTTCCATATCTTTTAAATACTCCAGCCGGACAGCGCGAGCTTTGCCAACTTCATCCGCATTACTCCAGTCAATATCAAATTGATCTAAAGATGAACCAGGTTTTGGTTTATATCCATAAACCGCGTTTGGATCTACAATAACATCTTTAGCAACATCAGGATCATCCAAGGGATGTATTATTTCAATTCTGCTTCCCTTTTCCTTTATTCCATCACCCGCATCCACGTTTGGTAAGCGCTCGGTCAATTCCTCCGCAAAACCTTTGGTTTGGACATCCCCATACCCGAACACATCGCGGACGAGCGCATCGATATTGTCATCGGCGGAACGCGCTGCCGCCTGTCCCCGACGGGATAATCCTGCCAAAGCATCGGTCAGCGCACGGTCAGCCGCTACGATTGCGTCCCAGTCGTCAAACATCCCGCTGAACAACTGTCGGGCATATGCCGGGTCGGTTTCAAGCCATTCATGTATGTAGGCCGTAAGTTCGGTGAAAATGAGGTCAATTGAATCAATATCATGAATATTTAATTGATTGTTATAATGCCATTTATTGATTTGTTCAGCAATTTCGCTGTATTCTGCTGTGTCATACAGCAAATGCAACCGTAATGAATCGCCAAAATCATCATACGCCGAATTGCCGGTGCGTTTGAGCACATGCACGCTTTCATGCGGCACGATATGCTCAGGATCTATCGAGGCGTTGCTGGCCAGATAAATGGTGCCGTCCGGCGCCGTCACGGCATCGGTATGCCGCGTGGTTAATCCGTTCAGATTGCTTTCAAACGGCCCGTCGGTCACCACCACACGAATGCCGTTTTCCTCGAATGCCTGCGCCGCCTTCCCTGCCGGGCTGGCCGGGTCAACGGCATCCGGCAGACGATAGGCGATGCGCCCGCTGCCATGCTGATCTAGAACATATCTTTTTCCTTCATATGTTCCGCCGCTTGACCCCGCCACTTCAGAAACTCTTCTTTCGAAAGATTCTTGAGTTTCTGCATATTTTCGTAAAAGGCTTTCCGTTCCTCTTCCGTCATTTGCGGTGTATTGTTTTCGATTTCCTCCAGCGGGGTCCCCGTATACCACGCCATCGCCTCGGCGAAGTTCTTCGGCTTGCGCTTGAATTTGTCGTCCATAATCCGCCCCTCCTTCCAGCTCCATCCTACCACGCGCACCCGCGTTTGGCAAGTCTTCGGCCAATTCCTCCGTAATGCCTTTAGTTTGGGCATCTCCATACCCGAACACGTCGCGGATGAGCGCATCAATGTTGTCATCGGTGGAGCGCGGAGCGCTTTCTGCTGCTGCCGAAGCAGCAGAAAGCGCTCGATGCTGCGCTCTCGCAGCATCCGCCGCAATATCCGCCGCATCGTCCGCTGTGCCGCCGATTTCGCTCCACATTCTGCGGCTGTCATCGATTGTCCGCCCGACATCCTCGGCCGCTTCCTTGGCGGCAGATGCCGCCTTTGATGCCGCGCGGCTATTCTTTACACCGCGTACAACCGCAGGCAATCCCTCCAGCACACCCGCTGCCGCAGTATCCAGCAACACACTTGTGCCAAAATCCTTGGCGATCTCTCCGGCCGACTTTTTGTCAGCAATTCCGCGTGCCGTGTCGCTGATAAGGTCTTCTGCAATGTTTTCAACAGCTGATCCTGCAATTTTTCCGACTACCTGTGCTGTTTTCCCGCCCTTGAGAAGCTTTGCCGTTCCGGAAGCCACCTTGCTGCCTATGCCTAAAGGCGCAAGCATAGCTCCGAGCAAAGCGGATTCGCCTACCTCACCGGCAAGTATACCGGCAATATCCGCGGCTTTCTGCCAGCCATCTTTTGCCTCGGGATAATAATATTGCGGGACAACATTCTCAACTTTTTTTCCGGTAACGGCACTGTATATATCTCCGGGCAAGTTAAACATTTTCAATGTCCCGGACAAAGCTCTGGTCCCAAAGCGGTAAAAAGAATCGTTGCTCCTGCGTTCAATCTCCTGCTCAATGCGTTTTTTTTGATTTTCTGCAATTTCCTTGTCCAGCTGGTTCATCAAGTCAACTGAGAGCTTCACGAATTTCACCTCCACAGTCTGTAATGGCGTTGATCAATGCGCTCTTTTATAGGCCTGTTCCAGCATTGCCCACGTCATATCGGAAATATATTGAATTTCCCCGGAAGTAAAGTCATACTGTTTTGGCGCATGTGAGTTCATCATTTGCAGCATATTTATTATGGCCGATTTGCCATATCCACGGTTAAAACGAAAATCATCACGATGTTCAACATAGCCGTCGCGCATCTGAAGATAAAGCCGTTTAATTTCCTTATCCATTTTATCGCGACGTTCTTGCGGTGACACATTAAACACTGCCGCTCCAGTATCGCTTACATTACTGGCAATTTCGGCGATCTCACTATCCGTCCAGTTCCCCTCAGGAACGTTTTTTATCAACAGTGTAGGGTCTACTTCTGTCAAATCCTGAACGAATTCTGGCTCTTGCTGCAATTCTGTTCCTGTGTACGATTCCCCAAGCTTCAGATCGGTCAGTGCCTGCTGAATGCTTTTGGGAAGCTGGTCTATCCGATATTCAACTCCATACTGATCTTTCACAATGTCGTTGTTGTCTATGCCGCCAAAGCCGTTTATGGTATCCTTTGTTTTGGTGTACGTCCTTAGCTCAGCAGGGAGAATCTCGCCGCCGGAAGAAGTCTCCGGGTTGGCTGCCGCATTACGTGAGAAGATCGCGTTAAACTTGTTCCAGGCCTGTTGCGCTATCGCCGCCTGCGCTGCCAGCGCCGCCTCCTGCTCTCTGGCTTTGGCCTCGGCCGCCTGCGCCTGCATCTGGGCGTTATACGCGCTCGTGCCCTGCTGTGCGGCGCTGCTGCGCAGACTTTCCAGCGCGCTGCCATACCACCTTTCGGTGGCGTTGCGGATATCCGCCTCCTGCTGAATCTTCTGCGCGGCGCTGTTTCCGAGCAGCTGGTCGATCCTATCCTGCAGCTCCTGCGTCTTCTGCTGCTGGGACAGCCGCACCTGCGCATCGGCGTTGCCGCGCTGAAGCGCGATCGCCGTCTGCTGGGTGCGGTTGAGGCCGGAATCGGTCAGCCCCATGTTGGCCATCGTTTCCTGTACCTGCCGGCGGTTGACAAGCTCCTGCACCGCGTTGGCGTCGTACAGCTTGCCGTACAGCGCGGGCAGCTCGTCGAGCTGGGTCTGATAGGGCTTCGCAGAAGCCGCCGCCGCCTTGTCGATGGCCGCGTTCGTCTGCTGGATCAGTTTGTCGTCTGCCTGTGTGCGCTGTTCTTTCAGCCTGTCCGCCTCGGTTTTCCCCTGGCTGTACAGCTCGTCAATATAATTCTGTACCGATTTTGCCATTCAGCGAACCTCCCCGTTCACCTCGTATTTGAGCACCATGTTGTCCACGGCCATGTTCCCGTCGCTTTCCGCCCGGATGCCGAACTGCCGCACCCGGTTGACGCCGGGGGTCATGGCCCATTCCCGCATTTTCCCATCGCCGTAAGCGCCGATGCGGCAGACGTCCTCCTGCACCCCGTCCTCGGTGATGTACGCCAGGGACATAAACCCATCCGCCGTATCGGCGGCGCCCAGATGCAGCCGGCGGATGAATTTGTTGCGGTCGGGGCTGCCGAAATCGAATACCTTTGTCTGGAAGGAGGCCTGTATCCGGCTGTCCTTATACAAGTGAACATAGCTGTCTTCATTGGGAAAATACGGGGTTACGTCTTTCTGCCCCTGCAGGGAGTACAACTGCACGTAGGCCTTTGTATCCCCTTTCATCACCTGACCGGCAATAACCCCCCGGGTATCCCGTGCCAAAAAACGGAAGAAATTTACCCCCTCCAGCGAAAGATCCCAAATATACCACTCGATGTCTTTCTGCAGGCTTTCTGCCCGTGCGTAAGAAGACGCATGAACAAATCCGGGAGCACCGTAATCGAACAGATACATGTGGTTGTTTACCAACAGGGCGTAATGTCCGCAGTAGTCTCCGGCAGAAGCCTTGTCCCACTTGTCCTTTTCAATCTTTAAAAGCTCCGGCCGGATCATGCCGGATATTTCATAGGCATTTCGTTCGTTGTACTGGTTAGCCGTAGCCAGCACATACACTTTCGCCTCGGAGGTAGCCCAAATCAACCGGTTGTTGCACAGCTGAATGGTGTCCGGGCAGTCGCAGCCAATGCCGGAACTGAGCTGAGTTAAGGGAAACACGGCGGAATGTGCGGTCACATCTACCACCTGTCCCTCGATTACATCCTGCGCGGTAAAGGCTTCGCCCGCCGCATAGGTCGCGTAATAAATCTCGCGTTCCTTAAAAATAACCAGCATGTCGGCCTGCTTGCCGAACGCGGTGACCGCGTTGTCCGAATCGCCGACATAGGCATAGTTGTTTTCCGGAAAATACAGCGGATTATTGATATCGCTCCAATGGATGAGGTTGGGCCGCTGCGGATTTCCCCCTACAAACAACCGGGAACCTCCGTTAATTCCGGAAGAGTCGCCGCCAAACCAGGTGTAAAAGGTCATATCGCCGATAACGCAAAACGTATCTTCCCCGGTTTTGGAAGCCGTAATTTCCACATTACTGCTGATGCCTGCCGAAGGACAGGCAACCGCACCGGAAGCGTTTTTAAACCAGAAATACCCGCCGGTCCGCGATACTTCCACGCTGAGCCCGGAAACAGATTGTGTGGATACCGAACTGTTTTTCGGGATGGTAAAGGAAAAGGTCTGCCCGCCGGCCATGACATAGGAGCCGGTGATTTCCGAATTAGCCAAATTCTTCTGCGGAAGGAAGAAATAGATGCCCTTTCCATCGGTTGTAAACCGCGCTCTGAAGCGCGGCGTCAGCAGATTGTATCCTTCATAAAATGTACCCGTCACCTTGGCATCCCCGACGCTGGTGGCACCAACACCGTTGACCATCACCAGCGGCGCATAGATATCCTCACGCATATCGACAAAACCGCTGTCGTATTTATTCGGCGTGCCATATACATCCCCCGTGTTGAAAAGGACGAGGCCTTCGTGGCCGTAAAATATATCGTTGCTATTGCCGGTAAGATCAATATACATTCCCGACGCGGGCACAACATCGCCTGTTGTGCCGATTGCGGTATCCCAGGGAATGCAGACGGTTCCATCATAAAACAGTCGTTTTATGTAGATGTTGCAGCTCTTGTTCTCTTCATCCCGCCTTATTTCAAAAATTGTCCGGTAATAATCCTCATCGCCAATAAGATCAAAATGGTCGTTTTTGTAGCCTTTTTGTTCCTTACTGTCGATGTAAAAATCCTCGTCATGAACAGACAAAGCGCCATGCGTTTCATCGGTATACAGCCCCGGCCTTGTACGCAGCGCCTGATCCTTCCACCACATATTTTTCACATCGGTAAGCTGGTCGTCCTCGACCAGGTTCGGGGCGTCGTTGAGGTTGACGCCGCCGCACAGGGCCGGGATGGTAACCCGGTATTGTGAACCCTCGCGCAATTTCGGAAATCGCATATGTTATCCCTCCGCTGGTGCCGGCAGTACATCTGCCCTTGTTTTCAGGGGTCTTTTCACCGCGTTCCGCTTCTGCTGATAGAGCGTGGCGTAAAGCTGCTGATTCGCGCCGTCCCCGTCCGCCTGCGCGAGGAACATGGCCACCCCGTATGGCATGACATTTTCGACCGCCGCAACGGACAGCGGGATATTCTCGTTCACGTTCACAAGCGGCTGGTATACCTCGTCCTTTTCCAGCGGCCACAAATCGGCCATAACCTGATTGAGCACATCCAGCTCGCGGCGGAACAGCTCGGCGGACTGCGCGCCGTTTACCGCGCCGTCAATGCCGGTGTAGCCCAGCAGAAGCAGCGCGCGGTTGAATACATCGTTTCCCGTCTTCATCGTATTTCCCCTTTCTTTGAGACGCCTGCCGGCGACAAGTCGCCAGCCGGAAGAAATCCTCGCAGACCAAACGCCGGCCTGCGTTTCGGAAAGCGTTCCGCTTCCGAAACCGGATTTTTCCTTGCCCGGTATCGGGCAGAAAACCGCTGCCGGCTTATCGGCAGACACACCTGCACGGCAAGTATGCGGCGCAGCCATGTTCAGCACAATACTGCACGGGTGCCGCGCCGCACCCCCTT
>CAJKBW010000105.1 GCA_905198295.1 uncultured Oscillospiraceae bacterium
TCCGGAAAAAAAGTCAATGAAATCCGGGAGAAAATCCGAAAATGAGCGAAACAGGGCTGAAACAGGGAGCTTCTGTGCGGTTTTGTCTTGTCAAACCGGTAAAAATATGGTATACTGAGAAAAATCGTATAGTTATGATAGGAATATTCTAGGAAAAACCACTTTTTAACCGGCCGATGAGGTGCTCTGCACAGCCGGAGAGGGGACGGGTGAAAAACCGGCATGGCTTATGGGTTCCCATTATATATTGATCTGCATGATAACAACTGCGTGGTGCTCGGCGGCGGAAAATTCGCTGCATCCAGAGCCAAGACGCTTTTGAAATTCGGCGCGAAGGTGACGGTCATCAGCCCGGCGCTGTGCGCGGAGCTGCGTGAACTGGATACGGCCGGACGCATCCGGTATATTCCGCGCAAGTATTACCGCGGCGACTGCACTTCCGCTTATCTGTGCGTGGCGGCGACCGATGAGGAGAATGTCAACATCGCGATTGCCGACGAATGCAAGGCGAAGGGCATCCCGGTGAATGTGTCGCGTCCTGCAGCGTTCGGCACCTTTTCGTTTCCGTCGGTGGTCATGCAGGAGGGGGTAACGGTTTCGCTGTCCGGCCCGCTTGGGGCGTCCGCGATGAAAGAACTGTGCCGCAGCCTTGACAAGGCGCTGCCCGAAATGATCGAAAAGGCCACCAATCCGGCAGAGGAAGAGCCGGCAGAACTTCTGAAAGAATAAGGTAAAGGCAAACCGCCTGCGCGCTGCGCAGGCGGTTTTTTTATATCTCTTCAGGCGTTTTGCAGGTCTTGCGGATCAGTTTCTCATGCATCACCGCCATAAGCACGAGAAGCGCCAGCAGATAAACCGGCAGCAGCGAGACGCTGATATGGTTCGCCAGCAGCCCGAACAGCGGCGGCATAAGGCAGGTGCCGACATAGGCACAGGCCATTTGGACGCCGATGAGCGCTTGGGAACGGTCGGCCCCGAAATGCGCGGGGGTGGAGTGGATGATGCAGGGATAGATCGGGGCACAGCCCAGCCCGATGAGAACCAGCCCCGTCAGAGTGACCGGGCTGCCCAGGGGCAGCAGCATGGCCGCAGCACCGACTGCGATAATTCCCTGCCCCGCACGGATCATCTGCACGTCGGTGAATTTGAAGGTCAGAAAGCCGTTGACGGCACGGCCGGCCGTAATGCCGATAAAAAACAGGCTCGCATATCCGGCAGCCGCTTCGGGGGTGATGCGGTTATGCAGCACCATATAGCTGCTGGCCCAGAGCATGGCGGTCTGTTCGAGGGAACAGTAGCCGAAAAAGGCCAGCATCACCTCTTTGGCACCGGGAATGCGGAAAATCTGCCGCAGCGAAAGCGTTGTTTTGGCAGTGGCCTCCTCCGGCTCGGCAGGAACATCGCTGCGGCGCTTCCAAAGCGGGAGGCTGAAAAGCAGTATAGCCGTGAGCGCCATCTGCATAAACCCGATAATACGGTAACCCATATTCCAGCCCAGTCCGCCGGTGAGCGCATAGCTCATTACGTAAGGCCCGACCGTGGTGCCGACGCCCCACATGCAGTGCAGCCAGCTCATGTGGCGGCTCGCATAATGCAGCGCGACATAGTTGTTGAGCGCGGCGTCCACGCTGCCGGCGCCGAGGCCGTAGGGGATCGCCCACAGGCACAGCATCCAGAAGGAGCTGCTCAGCGAAAAGCCGAACAGTGCGGCGGCGGTCATCGCCACACTCACCAGCGTTACCTTGCCTGCGCCGAATTTCCGGGTAAGCCGGTCGCTCATCAAACTCGAAAGGATGGTGCCCGCCGCAATCAGCATCGACAGTACGCCGGCAAAGGAGACCGGCACCCCCATTTGGCTGTACATGGAGGGCCAGGCGGAGCCGAGCAGTGAATCCGGCAGCCCTAGGCTGATGAAGGCCAGATAAATAATGGCTAAGAGCAGGTGATACATCGGTTTTTCCTCCGGAAAAAATTTAAAAACCATAATCTAAACCAGTTTAACGAAAGGGCAGGGCAAAGTCAAGGCCGGGCATCGGATATTCAAAAATGAAAAACCGGGAAATTTTTTCTTAATGTTGCTGCCGGTACGTTGTTTTTGCCGACGGGGTATGCTACACTGTGAAACAGTGATTTTCGGCAGAGAAAGGGGTGCGTGGGGATGGCCGTCGGAAAAGGTTTTGTCGATCCGGAAAATGGTCTGTCCGACGCACAGGTGCAGCAGCGGGTGCTGGCGGGGAAGGTCAACCGGGACACCTCTGTTCCTACCAAATCGATCGGACGAATCATTCGGGACAACGCCTGCACGCTGTTTAATCTGATCAATGCGGTGCTGGCTGCAGCGGTGCTGCTGGTGGGATCGTATAAAAATCTGCTTTTTCTCGGCGTGGTGTTCTGCAATCTGGTTATCGGCACTGTACAGGAGATCCGCGCCAAACGCACGGTGGACAAGCTGTCGTTGCTTTCGGCCGCCGGTGCACACGTGATCCGCGGCGGAAAAAAGCGGACGGTGCCGCTGGAAGAAGTGGTGCTTGACGACATCCTTGAACTCACGTCCGGCGGACAGATTGCGGCCGACTGTGTGATCCGCAGCGGCGAATGCGAGGTCAACGAATCGCTGGTGACCGGCGAAGCGGATCCGATTCATAAAACAGCGGGGGATACGCTGCTGTCCGGCAGCTATCTGGTCAGCGGCCGCTGCCGCGCGCAGGTCGAACATGTGGGCGCTGATAATTATATCGCCACCATTTCGGCCGGAGCCAAGCAGCTCAAGCGTGCGCAGTCGGCGATCATGGATGCGCTCAACCGCATCATCCGCTTTGTATCGATTATGATTATTCCGGTCGGTGCGCTGCTGTTTCTCAAGCAGCTTTCGATCGACGGCAATACCCTGTCTCAGGCGGTGGTGTCCACGACGGCGGCGCTCATCGGCATGATCCCCGAAGGGCTGGTGCTGCTGACCAGCTCGGTGCTGGCGGTCAGTGTGATCCGGCTGTCGCGTCACCGGGTGCTGGTGCAGGAGCTGTATTGTATCGAGGCGCTCGCGCGGGTGGATGTGCTGTGCCTCGATAAAACCGGGACCATTACCGAGGGGCGCATGGAACTGCACGATGTGGTGCCGTTGGGCGAAGGTTCCCGTCGGCAGGCAGAGCAGGCACTCGGCGCGCTGGCGGGTGTGCAGGACGACGGCGGCCCGACGATGGACGCCGTGCGCCGCCGTTATCCGCCGGCATCCGGCTGGAGCGCGGTGCAGACGGTGCCGTTTTCCTCTGAGAAAAAATGGTCCGGCGCCACCTTTGCCGGACGCGGCACGTATGTGCTCGGCGCGCCCGAATTCGTTCTGCGGGGCAATATCGGGGCGGTTGAGCCGGCGATGGCGCGCTATACGCGCGAAAACCGGGTGCTGCTGCTCGCGCATGCCGACGGCGGTTTTGTTGGACGCGATCTGCCGGAGGGGCTGCGCCCGCTGGCGCTGATTCTCATCCGGGACGTCATCCGGCCGCAGGCGCCGGATACCCTGCGGTATTTTGCCGAGCAGGGGGTCGGTCTCAAGGTGATTTCCGGCGACAATATGCATACGGTCAGTGCGATTGCACGGCGGGCCGGTTTGGAGGGCGCCGACTGCTGCGTGGATGCCTCCACGCTGAAGACCGATGAGGAGCTTGCTGCGGCGGCTGAGCGGTACACGGTGTTCGGCCGGGTATCCCCGATGCAGAAGCAGCAGCTGATCCGGGCGCTCAAGGCGCAGGGGCATACCGTTGCCATGACCGGCGACGGGGTCAACGACGTGTTGGCGCTGCGCGAGGCGGACTGCAGCGTGGCGATGGCCTCGGGCAGTGATGCGGCGCGCAATGTGGCACAGCTGGTGCTGCTCGATTCCCGGTTTGACGCGATGCCGCAGGTGGTGGCGGAGGGGCGGCGCACGATCAATAATATCCAGCGCTCGGCGTCGCTGTTCCTGGTCAAGACGATATACGCGACGCTGCTCGCTGTGCTGTTCCTGCTCATTCCGCTGCCGTATCCGTTTATGCCCATTCAGCTGACTTTGACCAGCGTCTTCACCATCGGCATACCGTCGTTTGTGCTGGCGCTCGAGCCGAACCGGGAGCGGGTGAAGGGAGACTTTCTGCGCAACGTTATCAGCAAGGCGGTTCCCGGAGCGGTGACGATTGTGTTCAATGTTCTGGTGGTTTCTGCGGCGGCGTTTCTGCTGGATATACCGCAGCAGCAGATTTCCACCATGTGCGTTATGCTGACCGGGTTTACCGGATTTCTGCTGGTCTTCCGGATCTGTCTGCCGTTCAATCCTCTGCGCATCGCCCTGTTTGCCGTCATTGTCGGCGGCTTTACGCTGTGCGTCTTTTTCCTGCACAGCCTGTTTTCCCTCGTGCCTCTGCCCTGGATGCAGCTGACCGCGCTGCTGATCTGCGCGGCGGGCGCGTTTGTGGTGCTCAGCGGAATGCTGTATCTGTTTGAACACATGGGGAAGAAAAAAGAAACCAAAGATAACTAAAACAGCGGACACATTTATGATGTGTCCGCTGTTTTTTTTGTAGTGTAAAACCGCTGGCGGGGCCGGTGATTCAAGAGAGCCGAAAACGGTAAGGCAGACAGAAAAACTCCTTTGCTAAAATGAGAATGTGATCAGCCGACTGCATTAAAATAGCAAAGGGAGGACATTCAGAATCCGTTGCCGGAAGATGTCTTGGTTCCGCCTTGCTGATCGATGGTAAGATCTCCAGGGCACATTATGAAGAATGAGACATTTTTTATGGAATAGAATGCATCGTTATTGACTGAGAGCAAGAGAAATTATTCGCTCCAAATTTCAGGCAGAGTGCCATAGAGGTTAGTGGCCAGCAGCGCAAACCGTACATCCTCTTTAGTGATCTCAATGCGGACACAGCGTAATGTTTTGTCCTCATCGCAGGGGATGGCGTAGTGATTTACCGAATCGCGGTTTGTATGGGTGAGTGCTGGCACATGAACTGTGTCCTGCGCGAAATTCCGGAACAGCGATCCGACGTTGCTGCCGCAGCTTAGCGGAACAGATACCGTTTCTCCGTCGGTATATTCCAGAATGACGGCGCCAACGGTTTCCTGTACCAATCTGACGTCCACGTCTGCGGCATACAGCAGGGAAACAGCGCCGACGGACTTGTTGACGGGCAGCTGTGCGGCTGCGGGATAGCCTGTTGAAGCGATTTCCCGCTTGCCTTCTTTACTTTTTCCTTTTTCCAGCCGGCAGACGCGGCAGGCATCCTGTTCATTTTTTACTAAGTGATAGGCGCAATGGGTGCCGGCACAGGCATCGTCGGAAAAACGCAGTTCAACAGGATACCACAGACGCCACGGGCTGTCCCCATTGACGGTATCGGCATTGAAAAACGCTTGCAGATCCAGCGGATATCCTGAAAAATCGATATTGGTTTGATTGACGGCGCGAATAACACCGCTTTCCTGCCGGCTGCCTGTTTGCAGCAGGTAATGGACAGAATAGGCGGGCAGCAAAAGCCGGGACGCCAGCTTCAGACGGCAGGCAAAACAGCCGTCGGCATCGGCAGAGAGACTGCGGGAAAATGACTCGCCGGCAATCGCAAAGGTCACCCGGACGTCCTCGCGTGGGTCGATTGTACCGCAGATCAGCAGCTCCCGATCACGCAACGTAGCGGACGCGGAGGAAAGCGCCGGTATGACATTGACCGGCTGATCCAGTAAATAGCCGTCACGTTCTAACAGCACATGGTGCAGACCCGGCAGGCTGAACGCGCTTGCCTGACCGGGCGCCATATCGGCCAAACCAAGTAATTCGCCGGGCTGTCGCACGATCGGAGGCAATGTGCAGTCGGCGGTTTTTTCGATTTCGATTTCCCACACCAGTGACGGCTGCGCGAGAACAGCGGCGGTGATCCGGCGGCAATTCAGCAATGGCTGTGTCTCATAGGCGACCGATTCTCCATTACAGTACAGCACGGGCATACTGCCGGCCGGTACGCATACGCTGAATTCTACCGATTCCCATCCGCCGGCGCCGGTCATCGTATAGCGGTTGTTTTCTGCGGTAAAGACCACCCCGTCCTGCGTCAGAGACAGGTTTTCGTCGGGAAGATACGCCGGCGCATAGCGCAGTGTTTTGCCGTTGTTTTGATAGCGGATGCCGAACAGGCCGGCGATGACGGCATACGGGAAGGCCGCCGACGGATTGCCGAACACATAGTTGGCTTCTCCACGTCCGTTGATGCCGAAGCGTTCCGGCGCACTGCCGGGGGATTCGGTGTAAACCGAGAAGGCGAGGCCGCAGGACCGCAGGAGTTCCCATGCCACCTGACACTGCCCCATACGGAACAGGGCGATGGCGGCCTCGGACAGTTGAACCGGCATGATATTGTCGTTGGCAAAAAGCGACGGCAGAAATTCTCCGACCTGCATCAGGCAAAGTCCGGTTGCTTCGCTGCGGTGAACCAAGGAATCCAGCAAATGCAGCAGGGAAAGCGTTTTATTGACGATCGGCACATCACTGTACAGCACCGGGAACACCAGATCCGTATAGTAATGGGCACGGTTGGGATCTCCGGCAATATCGATTTCGGAGAGATAATAGCCGTTATCGTCCCACAGTTCCCCGATACGGCCGAATGTTTTGTTCGCCGCTTTTCGGTAAAAATCGGCGTATTCGGTCTTTCCGAGCTTTGAGAGGTCGTCGGCCAGATGGCGAAATCCCCATGCCATCATGATCGACGGAGAGATGCCCTCGCCGGGAATCGCCAGATGATCGGCTTGATACAAAAAGGGATTGCATCCCTTATGGAAACCGTACAGCCCGCTGCCGTCCGGATCGCAGTGATGCATCATGGACAACAGATTCTGATGAATGTTGTCAAAGACTTCGTTAAGCAGCGACAAGCCGTCCTGCCCTTTGGCCTCAATATATTCGTGGAGCTGGTGCAGATAATACGGCATGCCGTCATAGGGGCGAACCGGCTCCCCTTCTTCCGTGCAGCGGATTTCCAAAGGCTTTCCGGTGGGCGCAATGGAGTTATAGCCCTCTGGTATCGAGCCGAAAAAATGCAATGCGTCACGAGCCAGATCCCAATCGCCCAACGCCATAGCGGCGGAAATCTGATAATTATTCGTCCAATAACAGCACCACCACTGTGCACTTTCCAGCCAGCCGCGGCCAACATGGCAGTAGTCGAGGTTCAGCACACTGTTGAGGAATCCGCAGCTGAGATACGGGTCGCCGCTTTCCAACCGGATCCGTGACAACCGCTCATTGACCCGCTGGTTTTCCGCCTCGCCGGCGCGGCAAAGCGCTTCCATTCCGGGATAACACAGCGCCATGTCAACCTCCTGGCCCTCGTCGGCCAAAAGTGCCTGAGCGGCAAAGCAGGTGTCGGGTTTCACCGAAAAACGAATACAGATATCATCGCCGCTGTAATCGGCCGATGACAGTTCTCCCCAAAAGGTGAGCAGCGCTTTTTCGTTATACGGTTCTCCGGCAGCAACATAAAACGCTGCGTCGGCACAGGCCTCGGGGCCCGGCTCGACCGTACAGGAGAGCGGTGTGCTTTCCGCATTAAACCAGGAGGCATCTATCGTGCGTCCGGCACGGCGCTGTTTCCCTATGGAAAGGCAAAATTCGGTATCGGCGTTGGTGCCCTCGGTATAGAGTGTGACGGCAATACTGTTTTTCGGCAGCAATTCCGCCTCCAGCATAATATGCCGCTCATCGCCCTCGACAGGCTCGATTACCCAGCGGGTGCCGTTGGGGAAATGCTCCGCGGTTATATGCGCCGTCTGTGTCAGCGGCAGCTGTGTACCGTTTTCCACAAGGGAAAAGGTGAATTCCCCCATATTAAGCAGCGGCGCTTGATTGTCATAGACCTTTTGCGCCAGACCAAATCCGAATACGGGGGAATCTCCGGAAAACAGGTAGCACAATTCCCGGCGGATGCCGCGGTTCAGATAGCGGTCGTGCCGGCGGACGGTGCGCTGGCAGTTGTTGGTTTCGTCATTAAAGTATGTCAGATCTTTTTGGGGTGCAAAACTTGTACACAGGGTAACCCCGTCCTCTCCGATGCGGTATGTGGACGGAAAGGGATTTGGCAGCATATCGATAACCTCCATATCTTATCTAAAAACGTTACGATTGGGCCGCGACGTTTTTTAACCGTTAGTCTCACGGGGGGAATTGTTGATAAACGCCGATGGGGAACAGCCTTTGTATTTGCGGAAGATGCGGCTGAAATAACTGCTGTCGGTGTATCCTACCATAAAGGCAATGTCGGTCACCGAAAACTGTTTGGAGTACAATAATTCCGCGGCCTTTTCGATGCGGACCTCTGTTAAGAATTTGTGCGGGCTCTTTCCGGAGTAGCGCTTGAACAGATCGCTGAAATTGCTGTAAGAATAGCCGTACATATGGCACAGGGTTTCAAAATTGATATTGGTCTGATAGTTATCCAGGATATACTGTGTGATGGCAGCGAGATTGGCCTGGCTGTTGGAATTTTTGCTGATGACGTGCAGCCGCACATCCATCAGGATCTGCTTGATCAGCATCAGCATGTAGCATTTGAGATCAATCTCGTAAGCGAACGCCTTTTCCGTGGATGCGGTAACGATGTGGTTGAGGAGCTCCGTATAGGCAACGGAATTGGAAATATGCAGTTTTTTCGGCATCTCAATATTGCCCAAGACATACAACGGGCGGTGATAAAGCCGCTCATCCACCGGAGCCGAACGGAGGTTTTTCTTGTTGCAATGGCGGAGGTAGGTTTCCTCGGGAGAAAAATCGTTTTCCTCGCCCATGATCAGAAAATCAAAATGCACGGAATAATAGTCGCAGGTTTGGTCGTTCGGGATGGAACGCCGATGCCAAATATGCGGAGACATAATGTGTATATCGTCTGCGTTGAGCGTATAGGTCTCATCGTCTGTCTGAACCTCCATACTGCCTCGTACGATATAGATGAACTCGTAGTCATAAATATATCGCCACGGGACGATGTGATTATCCTTATCAGCGTCCGATGTATAGTGGGCAAAACGAACATAGGGGGAAATATCCAGAAAATTTATGCAGAAACAGGGAGCGTCCATACTTACTAACCTCATTCATAAAGGATTTAGAAGGGGAACAGCTATTGAACACTACACTATATACTAAATAGATCATCATAATTTTTCAATACGAAAATCAGATTTAGCCAAAATGTCCAAGATGTCTGTAAAAAAGTCCT
>CAJKBW010000106.1 GCA_905198295.1 uncultured Oscillospiraceae bacterium
GTTCGGAATCACCTGCCGAAATCGCAAAAATATCTTTTTTATAGTCATTAGACAAAAAAGGGAAAACCGTACGCGGCAGCGTGCGGTTTTTTCTTTTTTATTCCTATCCCCGCCAGGGAGGCGAACGCCCGCGGGTTCAGAATCCCTCCGGGCGGGCCAGACCTGCGGTCGGCAATTCGTAATGAGTTGCCGGCCACTTTTTTATCTTGTGGCTCGACCATAAGTAGGGTTCATTTTGTCTCATCCTTACAGAAAACAGACGCCGCATACGTCAGTATGCGGCGTCTGTTTTTTATTCGGAGGGATTCGGACCCGGAGAGGGTAAACGACGTTGAAAAACATCCCGGCTTATCGGCGCGATACGGGAATGTTCTATCCCGACACAAAAACCGATGCAGCCGGTTTCGCGTGACAAAGCGGCGCGCGGATGGTATACTGTGGACAAAGGCTGTGCGCTCCGTTTCGAAGGTGCGGCATACGGGCATACTATCTTCATCGGAGCTGCGCTGCATCGGGAAGCGGTTGTCCGGAAAAGAGAAGGGAGCGGAAAATATGGAAGGAAAACGGCTGACGATGCTGGACCTATTGGTGGAAACCCACATCGGGCTGGAGCGGCAGGGGCCGGGCAGCCCGGAGGCGACGACCCGGGCACTGAGCTTCGTGGAAAATCCCGGCGCGATCAGGCGCACGGCGGATTTGGGCTGCGGCACCGGCGGACAGACAATGATGCTCGCACAGCATCTGGGGGGCACTCTGGTTGGTCTGGACCAGTTTCCCGCCTTCATCGACCGGTTCAACGCCAATGCCGAAAAACAGCAGCTGCAGAATCGGGTGACCGGCTTGGTCGGCTCGATGGAGGATCTGCCCTTTGCGGAGGGGTCGCTGGATCTGGTTTGGTCGGAGGGTGCGATCGACAACATCGGGTTTGAAAAGGGGCTGACCTACTGGAGTGCCTTCTTGAAAAAGGACGGTTACGTCGCGGTGACCTGTCCGTCGTGGTTTACCGACGAGCGCCCCGCCGAGGTCGAAAAGCTATGGAGCGAGGCGGGCAGCCGCCTGGACGCGATCGCAGACAACATCGCTGCCATGCAGAGGGCTGGCTATGTCCCGGCCGCAGCGTTTGTGCTGCCGGAGGTGTGCTGGACCGAACACTATTTCCGACCGCGGGCGGCTGCGGGACAGGCGCTGCGCGAAAAATATCCCGGTGACTCGACCGTGGAGGAGTTCCTGGAGATGAACTGGTACGAGGAGGCGCTGTACGACCGGTACAAGGCGCTGTATGGCTATGTATTCTACATCGGCAAAAAACGGTAAGCCGCTGCGCTTGAGCGGTGCGGACGGATGTAGTATAATGAAGAAAAATGGAGGTGCGTGACATGGACAAGGCTCTGCGGGAAGAGATCGTGCAGAAGACCAGGACGCTCGTCGGGGCGCCGACCTGCAGCCGTGAAGCGCGGGAGGCTGGTGAGCGCTGGCTGAATGCGGTGGGAACCGCAAATGAAGCGGTTCAAACCCGGGCGTTTATTCAGGAACTGGAAGAGGATATCATGCCAATTGACAATCTGATTGCATTTGCCCGCTCGGAAAAGGGACAGGCGTATTTTGGGGCGGATGCTGCTGCCGGCATCGCTGAGCATGCTGAGGAAATCAAGGCGGCAGGCGCGCGTTACTGCGACTGTCCGGCCTGCGCGGCAGCCGAAGCGATACTGGTGCACAGGGATGCGCTGCTCGCGGAATAAGCCACGCGGCGCGGAAATCTGCCTTTTTCTGCTGCCGGAAATTCGGAGGGCAAAAGCACTGCAGCCTCGTGCAGCGGTGCTTTTTCTTTGCGGTTTTCTTCGTGGAGGCACTGCTGCATGTTTCGGCGGCAGGGCTGTTCATGCGTCTGGAGCGGCGGCGCGGGGTGGATGATGTCGGATCGTGAAAGAGGGGAGACGGACTCGTCCGTCTCCCCTTCCTTTATGCGGTCCGCGTCGTCCGTGGACAACCGGCATGTTCATTGGTTGTGTGTTTTTATGCCTCTGTGCTGAAAGCAGTGGCATGCGCAGCTCAGTCCGGGTATTCGTACTCAAAAGCGGCACAGCGGCTCTCTCCCTCAAGCAGCACCGTGCTGTCCCGAGAGAACCGGTAGGCGGCGCAGCAGGCCGCGCTTTCCCGGATGATGCGGTTCATTGCCCCGCCGGACGGGGCGTAAAGCGGGTGCGTGGTCTTCTCGATAAGCCGGGCAGTAAGGGTATATTTCCCCTGCCGCACCTCGACGGCTCCATCACCCAGCCGCGTGATTCGGGCGCCCAGATAGGTCGCCAGCCGGTATTCCCTGCCCCGCAGGAAAACGACGCCAATGATGCCGGTGAACTGCAGCGGGCCGACCGGGATGTCCGCCGCCGAGAGCATCAGCGCGTCTGACCCGAAATGGCACTGGGTCCAGAGATACCGCCGCGGGAAGGAACGCCCGCGATCCCCTTCGATGTAACCGAGGCCGTCGTCAAACCGATATTCGGTGCCGTTGACGGTCAGCCGGCCGCGCACCGCGTGGGTCATGCTGTATACGCTGTGACGGCATTCCATTCCCGGCACAAACCGGAACGGCCCCATGATGTCATAGCGCAGCGGGGTCAGCGGGCCGAACCGCACATGCCCTTCGATCTGCAGCAAAGACGTGTGCAGGTGGATTCGGATCTGCCGGCTGCAGAATACATTGCGCCCGATGCGGATGTCCGGCCGGCCGGGCCGGCGCACAAAATCCTGTGCGGGAAACGGCAGACAGAACGCTCCACTTTCGGTGATGATCTGAAGTGAACAGGTTTGCTGTCCCCCGGAGCGGTGCAGTGCCGGAATAAAGGCTATGGTTTGGTTGGGTGACTGCAATTTATAATAACATCCGTTAAACAGTTCTGGCATGTGGCGTCTTTCCCTCTGCGCGGCGGAATTACGGACGGCGAACCGGCCGCGGCGTTAGTGTGCCCCGCTGCGCCGGCGCCCATGCATCTGCAGAGATGCCGCAAGGGAGGACGGCATTTCGCGGCAAGCCGCGAAGGTGGAATTTTTCGGAAAATGGCTTTCTCTGCCTGTACACGGCTGCCACGCTGCGGCTCGGCCTGGGCAAAAATCTCCTGACTATTCAGTCCTTTATCCCTTTTTGAGATGCGGCCTTTACCTTTCCAATAATATTTGTTATGCTGTTAGCTGGTAAGGTCGGTTCGCCCTGCGGGCAGCCAGACGCGTGCAATCGAGGCAAAGGAGCGATACGCATGTCCCTGTTTGACCGCTTTTCGCCCGTTTTTACCGACGAGCTGCGAGGGAAGCCCCTGTATACCCTGATCCGGAATGCGGTGCGTCCGGACGGCAGCCTGCCGGTGGATTTTGCGCTGCCACAGAAGGCGTGGCGGCACAAGATCACCTTTATGGACGGCGCGCTCGATGGAATCATGCTGTACCACTCAGACAGTCCGCGACAGGATGTACGGCCGCTGTGTGCTGCTTTCGACCAGATCGCGGCGGGAGATTTCGGCGGTGCGGATCGGTTACTGTATAGCTATTTCCGAAAAAGAGAGAATCCGCGGATGCTGCGTGTGATCGATCCGCTACAGGAATGGATACAGCGGGAGCGCGGCGGCGTGGACGCGGAACTGTTGTACCGTTATGCGCTGGCGGTCATCGAACGGTCCGTCAGGACCGAGGAGATCAAATTCGCACTGGCGCTGCTCGAACTGTTGGATACCGGGGATGATGCGGCGGTGCGGCAGATGGTGACGACCCTTGCGCTTTCGGATGAATTTACGCTGTTTGCGCTGTATATTGAGCGGCGTTGGCCGGACGGCAATGCGCAGGTCTTTGAAACGGCGCGGCGGGTACACGGCTGGGGTCGAATTCATGCGGTGGAGCAGCTCGAGCCGGACAACGGCGAAATCCGCAGCTGGCTGTTGCACGAGGGTTGGGACAACCGTGTGATGGGGGAATATTCCGCGCTCACCTGCGCGCGAAAAGGCGGGCTGCTTGAGCGGTTGGAGCAGCCCAGGATTTCCCGTGCGGATTTTACGTCCGCCGGCCAGCTGCTGGTACTGCTGACCAACGCCGGGCCGGTGTCCGGGCTGAACGATTTTGAACGGCCGTCGGCGCTGCTGTCGGCTTATCTCGCGCACGCGGCCGCCATGGCGGACACGCGCGAGGATTTGATGGCGCTGGATGCGGTGAAAGCCTATGTGGAATCGTCCGCGCTGCCGGATAAGCCGGCGCTGCTGGCGGCGTGCCGGCGGGCGAGGGAAAAGTAGGATAAGCCGGTGCGAACACGACATCATTTCGAGGAGGAGAATGCCGATGCTGCACAAAATTGAGCGAACGGGATGGGCGCGGGAGGCGACCTGGCGCCGGTTTATGGAGGAAGTCCCCTGCACGTACAGTATGTGCGTCAACCTGGATATCACCCGGCTGTACGGCGTGGTGAAGGCCGGTGGATACCGGCTGTTTGCGGCGCTACTGTACGGCCTGTCGCGCGCGGTCAACCGCCGGGCGGAGTTCCGGATGGGGCTGACCGCCGACGGCGAACCCGGTATTTATGACGAGGTGCATCCGTGTTATACGGTGTTTCACCCTGAAAACGAGACCTTCACCAGCGTCTGGCAGGCGTACGATCCGGATTTCGCGGCTTTTTCGGCCGCCTATGTCGCACGGGACGAGCAGGCGGCCGTACCGCCGCCGGAGAATATTTTTCACGTATCCTGCCTGCCGTGGGTGTCCTTTACCGGCTTCAATCTGAATCTGCCGGCCGGCTTCCGCGACCTGGAGCCGCTGTTTACCGTCGGCCGTTTTTTTGAACAGGACGGCCGGCTGCTTCTGCCGCTGGCGATGCAGCTGCATCACGCGGCCTGCGATGGATACCATGCAGCAATGTTTCTTCAGGATCTGCAGGCGTGGATGGATGATTTTGCCGGATAACGCCGCTGTGCGGCGCACGGGGAAAGGAGACATACGAATGGTAAAGGTACTGTTTGTCTGCCACGGCAACATCTGCCGCAGTCCGATGGCGGAATTCGTGTTCCGCGATATGGTGGAGAAGGCAGGGCTGGCACAGCGCTTCACCGTGGCTTCCGCCGCGACCAGCCGCGAGGAGATCGGCAATCCGGTGTATCCGTCGGCGCGGCGCGTGCTGGCCGGATACGGCATCGACACGCCGTCGCTCCGTCGGAAAACCGCCCGCCAGCTGACCGCGGCGGATTATGGCGTTTTTGACCGGCTCATTGGGATGGATACGGCCAACCTGCGGAACATGCGGCGCATTTGCGGAGGTGATCCGGATGGGAAGCTTTCGCTGCTGCTGGACTATACCGATCGGCCGGGTGAGGTGGCCGATCCCTGGTATACCGGAGATTTTGCCCGGACACTGCGGGATGTGGAGGCGGGCTGCCGGGGACTGCTCGCGTTGCTGCGACAGGCGGAAGAAAAAGATTGAGCAAATAAAAAAGGAGCCGGCACAGACTTGCAATCTGTGCCGGCTCCTGCGGCTTTTTCAGGCTTTCGGCAGAAAAACGGCGCGAAACATTCGGTGCAGTCCCCAGCCCAGGCATAGAAAAATGCGGACGGATTCACACCTGTGCAGGCAAGCACGGTATGCAGCAGTCGGAACAGCAGGGCGATGATTTTGATCTGCATAACGCAGATATTGACCGACCGCAGTCTTTCCTTTACGGCCTCCATCCGCATTGCTTTTCTCCGTTTGTCGGTCCTCGATTTACTGCCATTTTCGTTTGCTGTCAACCACAGAACGGGAAAAAGGCATTGACGAGCAGGGGGGAATCGGCTATACTGGGAAATACAGGAAAGTACACATTTTGAGAATCTCGTTTTCACTGGGAAACGGGATTCTTTTTTTACATTTTGCCGCAAATTTACAGTTAGGATTTCAGAACAGTGCCTAATATTATGCGGCAAAAATACGCTCTCAAAATGTGTGAAATTTCATACACCGCGTCTGATTGGCGAATTATATTCTAAAGGAGTAATTTGACAAAAAAGTCCGCAGGCAACTTGAAAAAGTGGAGTAAATGTGTTATAATTTTCTATATATGGATAGCTATACATGGCGAAAAAATATTTTCTGGTTTTTCCTCTCTTTCTTCGTCATTTTTGGACAAGCGAGGGGTCTTACTATATGAAAAGAATTTTCGCCGCCGGAGGCTTAGGCTAAAGGGGCGGGAGCCCCAGCAGAAAACCCCGCTGTGTTGAGGAATACGCGTGCGGCGGGACGGAGGTTAAGGATGGTGAGGGGAGACATGAAAAAGGCTGCACAGAAAGCCCGGCAGCGCCGCGTAATGGCGGGACTGACGGCTGTGCTGCTGACAGCGGCTCTCGCTGTAATGGCGGCTGTGCTGCCGGCAGCGGCGCAGACACAGGAGCAGGCGGTGAAGCTGGAGCTGTACCGCCGTCAACCGGAGGACAACGAGAAATTCACCGCGCGGGACATGCTGCCCGGTGACACGCTGACCCGCTATTTTGCGGTGCGGGCGTATCATGACGAAGACATTGAACTGCTGTTCACCGCCGACGTCACCGAGGAGGAAAAGGCGCTCGGTGACGTGCTGCAGCTGCGGGTGGCCGATGCGGATTCGGGGCGTGTGCTGTGTGAGGGGACATTTTCCTCGCTCGACGGGCAGGCGTTTGCCCACACGCTGACGGCGAACGACGACGGGCAGAGCACCGCCTATTACCGCGTGGATGCGTGGCTGGATACGACGGTGGGCAACGAATACCAGGCAGCACGGCTGCTGGCCGATCTGCGCTGGTATGTGGAGGACGACGGCGGGCTGACCCCGCCGACGACCGGCGTTGCGGCACAGATCGGCCTGTGGACGGCTGTGGGCGCGGCGGCGTTGCTGGTATTGTTCTTGGTGCTGCTTTTTGCCCGCAGGAGAAAGGAGGCACGGCATGGATAAGCCGGTTAAGGCCCGGCGCCGGGCCGGTGCCAGCCTTGCGGCGGCGATCGTGCTGGCGGTGCTGTTGGTGCTGACCACCGTTGCGCTGGGCGCTTCTTTTGTCGGGGTGGGCGACAACCTGTTTGAAACCGGTCAAGTGGCCATCGCGCTCAACGGCGGACGGCCGGTTTTCGCAGGCGGTGATCTCAATATCGAGCCGGGGCATACCTTAGTGCGGGATTTCACTGTGGACAACCGCGGCACGGCCGATGCTTACGTGCGGCTGTATCTGCAGGATGTCGAGGGTTCACTCGGACAGGCGCTCACCTTTTCCGTGTATGACGGCGACGAGCTGTTGTATACCGGCAGCGCGGATGCCTTTACGCGGGAGAATTCCTGTGTGCTCGAACGTCCGCTCGCTGTAGGCGAAAACCGCACCCTGACCGCGGTTGTACATATGCGCGAGGATGCCGGCAATGGCTATCAGGCCGGAGGCGTAACCTTCACGATTGCCGCTGATGCGGTGCAGATACGCAATAATCCGGACAAGGCCTTCACCTGACCATCGTCCGGTCAATAGCGATGTTTCGCCGGAAAGGTGCAAATTTTGAAGAAAAGGAGTAAGAGAGATGAAAGCAAGTAAGAAATCCCTGCTCGCAAGCGGCGTGTCGCTGCTGGCGAGTGCGGCGCTGTTGGCGGGTGCGACCTTTGCATGGTTCACCGACAGCGTCACAAACACCGGCAACAAAATTCAGTCCGGCAAGCTGGCGATCAACGCGTATGCGTACGACCTGGCCTCGGACGGTACGCAAAGCTTCACGATTGAGGGTGTCAACGGCGGTGAGGCGTTTGCGTTTGAGGCAACGCCGCAGGACCTGAAGACGGACAAAACGCCGATTATTAACGATACGCTGTTTGAGCCGGGCAGGTCGAACGCGAAACTGCTGAAGGTGGAGAACGCAGGCACCCTTGCGGCAAAGATCCGGCTCGAATTTCAGATCATGGACGGCAGCCTGACCGACGCGCTGTGGTTTGATTTCGTGCAGGTGAAGGACGGCGCAGTCGTCGGTGCGTTCCAGAAGCGCCCGATGAGCGAGTTGGAAACCATTGCGGACGGGATGGAGCTGCCGCTGCTCGCAAACGAAAACGTGCAGTTCATCCTGATTTACGGTATGGACGAAAGCGCGGGCAATGCGTTCATGAATAAAACCTTCTCGGCGGATGTGGCGATTTCCGCGACGCAGTACACCGAAGAAGTGGACGGCTTCGGCAGCGACCAGTACGACAAGGATGCGCCGCTGAACTTTGTTCCGGTGGGATCGGAAGAAAGCTTTGCGGATGCGCTTGCGGACGTAAAGAGCGGTGATCGGATTGTCCTGAATCAGAGTATTTCTTCGGAAGGAAAAAATCTGGACTTCCGGGGAGTGGCGGATGTTGAGATGGATTTTGCCGGGCATACGGTCGCGGTTGACAACGATAATATTGCGTTGCGTGTTATCGGGACGGCCGACAACCGGGCGAGTGCCGTGTTTTCCGACGGAGCAATTTCGGCCGGAGCAGGTACATACTGCACGATCGGTGCAAGTCTGGCCGAGGTAACGCTCAATAACATGACGCTGAACAACATCACCCCTTACGGCAACAGCGTCAAAGCCTTTAATGGCGGCGTGATTAACCTGAACAATGTGCAGTCCCGTTCTGAAAAGGGCGGCGCGATGGAAGCGGCAGGCGGCACCATCAATGTCAACGGCGGGACGTTTGTTCAGGTAGGAGAGCATGACTGGAACAGCTGCCTTGGCGCTGTTTCCAATAACACCGGCACGCTGAATGTGCGCGACGTGACGGCGACTGGGGATAATTATGGCTTCTATATTTTCTCCTCCGGCGGCACCATCAACCTTTACAGCGGCACCTTTAAGGCTGCTACGGTGCTCAAGGCCGATCTAGATCTGAACAGCTATCCCACCGCGAAGGGTACCATCAATGTTTACGGCGGTTCCTTTGACGGTGCGATTGCTATCAATGTGAACTGTACGCTGAACATCGAAGCGGGCACCTTTGCGAACACCGGCCTGACGCTTGAACAGTTCAGCGCTTACGTGGCGGAGGGCAGCACAGTAACCGAAGCCGACGGCATTTACACCGTTACCCGATAAGCATCCGCTTTTTCCGTCCCCTCCCGCGCGGGGAGGGGCGGAAACCGGACGGCACAGGTTTTG
>CAJKBW010000107.1 GCA_905198295.1 uncultured Oscillospiraceae bacterium
CAAACACTCTATCCGACTGAGCTACGAGCGCACATGCTGATCTGTTTGGACAGCGTAACAATTATATATGCTCCGCCGCCAAATGTCAAGCCCTCTTTCCCTGCTTTTTACGATTTTTTATTTGTCCATTGTATAACACCTTCCGAAAACCCCGGTCAAAAGCAAAAGAAAACGCCCCGCAGTTTGCGGGGCGTTTTCTTTACACATCCTCAGACAGGAAAAGGATGCAGCTTGAACGAGGCGGCGTACGGATTTGTAAACCCTCCTCCAAAAGACGGCTGCCATCCATAATTTGAATGTCTGCTCCCCAGGTTTCTATGCGATACCGTTTTTGCGGTTCCAGACCCAGCAGGCGGACAGTCAGCACCTCATCCGGGGCGTTTTCCCGGCGAAAAACCTGAACAAACCCCTCCCCTTTTTCTGCGTCAAAAAATTCCCAGCCGATCCATTCGTTATCCTCCCTGTTCCAGGGGGTCAGTGGATAGTAGTCCGCTGTAAAAAGCGCGTTCATGCGATACCAGGGAGCTGTATAGGCCTGCACTTTTTCCATATCAAAATGTGGATCATCAACATTCCAGCATTCAAGGAGAAACGGAACAAAGCAGCTTTCGATGGTATACCGGTCAGGCTGGCACTTCGGCATGGAAGCAACGTTTACAGGCGCGGCCGCAAAATAGGGATAAATGGCAAAAAGAGCCTGATGCATCGCCTGTTTCTGCGCGGCATAGCTGTAATCAAAATCCGTCTTGTGGAAGGGCAGCGATCGCCGAAGTGTTTCGAGGTCATTGCGCCGTCCGCCGGAGGCACAGGAATCGATCATCATCCGGGGATGGCGGCGGATCAGCTCATCCCAAAAGGCAAGATAGCCCTGAATGTAAAGGTTTTCCCGCATACCCAGCCGCCCATCCTCGTCGTTCTGCGTCCAGAAAAGGATCGGTTCCATATTGAAATCCTGACGGAAGATGTCGATATTTCCTTCGCAGAGAATACGGTCGACCTCTTCCACCAGCCAGGAGCGGTACTCCGGATTGCCCAGATCCGGCAGATAGTTCGCCCCGCACCAGCCGAAGCCCTCTTCAGCACGGGGGCCGGCAATATCGCCGTCGCGCGCACTGATCTCCATCAGCCACTCCTTGTGCCCTTCAATCGTGGAACCGGTTCCTTTGAGCACCCGTTCCAGTTCAAACCAGACCAGTAGCTGGCTGCCCACTGAATGAAGATAATCGGACAGGGCGCGGAAACCGGTGGGATAGCGAATCGGATCACAAATAAGCTCGCCGGTTTCTTCCCAACGGCTCACCGGCTCATGCGGATTTTTCCTGTACCAGCCGGCATCCACCCAGTTAACATCCACCGGCAGCCCGGCATCTACAAAGGTTTTGACTAAATGGATCTCTCCCTCTTCGCTGGTTTTGCACAGGTCATCGTTCTCAGACGTCATCGCCAGGGCGAATTTCGGCGGAAACGGCTGCCCGTCGATCCGGCGCAGACAGCAGTCCATCATCCACCGCCGCCAGAGATTGACCGAACGGTTCCGGTCCCTCCCGTCATAATACAAAAACGCCATCAACGGGGTACGGATTTTTTCCCCCGGCTGCAAGTGGGTATCCAGAGTGTATTGTCCCGCACAAAGCCGTGTCTGGTCAAGCCCGCCGAAAAAGCGGCAGCGCCAGCGTCCGGGCCAACCGACAGCGATCCGGACACCGCCCTTCCCGTAGGCCAGATCATAATACGGAAATCCCATGCTGGTGGGCCGCCCGCCGAAAGGCTGCAAATCCAGCGTCATCCCCGGAACAATGTCCATTTCCACCGGACGATAGATGTCGGTATAAAAAGGATCGTCTCCGATATTCCCATACAGCCGGGGACGTTCCCCCTCCCAAGACAGATCGGCAGCCAAAACATCCCGAAGCTCCGGCAGGGACTGTGTGCTCCGGTTGAGGAAATAAGCCGTCCACTCGATGGCGGCGTATGCGGGATATAAGGTCATACAAACCTGAACGGTAAGGCCGGAAGGATGATCGGCAAGGATGGTTTGCCGGATGGCATTCGCCTCATCCTGTTCATGCTCCCGGATGGAAAATTCATCCCCCAGGCCGGAATACGCCGTGCCGCCATACACGAAAGACAGCGGAAAGTCCTCCGGATGCTGCCGGTAGCGATCAAAAATCTCCCGGACGCGGGTGCATTCCGCCGGCGTCGCCTGTATGCGTTTTCCCATAAAATTAACCCACCTTTCCTATTTTGAAAAAATATTCAGAAGGAACGACCACCAATTGCCGATGAGAAAAATTGAAAGCACGCCCAAAACAACCCCCAGAACCTGTTTCGGCGTCATTTTCTCATGAAACAGAACCCGGGACGCCAGAATGGAAAGCAGTATGACTCCTCCGTTGACCAGAGGGAAAAACAGGATGCCCGGCAGGACGCCGGACAGATACAAATTGAGTTTATTGATCAAAGCAGTGCATATCCCGTTTACGAGGGCAATTGTGAGCAAAAGCCGCAGCGGGGTGCCATCTCCAGCAGGTTTGGCGGCGCGAAGGCGTTTGCCCAAAAGCACGAGGCCCAATACGCATGCGCCGCTTACAAACGCCGCAAAAAGGAACCCGTCCAGTTCCTCATGGTAGACGGAGGTCTGGTGTATCTTCTGCAGCACACCAATGCATCCGCTCCCAAGGAAAGCCCCCAGCGTGAAGAGATGCCATCGCGGGGAGCGGTTTCCCGGGCTGCGCGAGGAAAAACATATCAAAAAGGAGACCGTCATCAAGCCCAGGCCTACCCCTTGCTCCGGCACAAAAGCCTCATGCCAGACCAGCGGCCCCGCCAAAGCAGGGATCAGCATGGCGCAGGAAACCAGCATCACCGTAAGATTCATAGGGCCGGAGGATAAAGCCGCCAAATTAAATGACAACGACAGCGCCGTAATGATACCAAACAATATCCCCAGACAAACGGTAAACGGCGAGGCCGTTATGACGCCCCGCGACAACACGAACAGCACGCAGGCGGCAACCAGGCAGGAAAGGCAGTTGACCAGCAGGGCGGCGGCCGGAGTCCAGCGCGGCGATTTGCAGAACCGGTTATTCACCCCACTATTCAAAACAGAAAGTCCGATGGAAAGTGCCAATAGGGCATATGACAAAACTATCCCCCCCTTATCGGGTGCAGAATCAATAGGTATACCCGTCCAAATTGCTGCGCAGCACCAGCTGGGGGATGACCAGCTCACTGGTAACAGGCCGGTCTGGATTTTGCAGCTTTTCCAGAATCTTTTCCACGGCTTTCTGCGCCTGCAGCCGCTGATTCTGGAACAGCGTCCCCAAAAGGGAGTGGTCTTTCAGGCATCCGGCCACCGCCGGATGGATATCCTGTCCCACGACACACATCGAGGAGATCCCGTGTTCCTTTAAATAGCGGCAGGTCATCGCGGCGTTGGATGAGGTCACGTAAATTCCGGCAAGGGACGGGATCTCCCGAAGTAGCTGTTCCACAGCAGCCCGAACCTGCGGTTCGGTATATCCGGTGACCGTCGTTCCTGTCATCTCCAAAGAATACGCAGAAGCCGTTTCCAGGAAACCATCAAGGCAGTCCAGATGAATTTCAACCGACGGATCCGGGGTCAGTACAGCAACCCGACCGTACCCGCCAAGACGGAGAGCGAGGAGTTCAGCTGCCATCCGCCCCATCATACGGCCGTCGGTCATCACATAACCGCTCACCGGCGTTCCCTCCATCCGGGAACCCAGGGAAAGCACAGGTATCCCCCGATCCGCCAGCTTCTGCAGCTTCGCGCAATGCAGGCTGTCGGTATAGCTGGATTGCAGAACCACCGCATCGATATTGCGGCAAGCCGCAATATCCTCCAGAATCGCCGCCGCCTCTGCATAGCCCTGTTCCATAGAATAGCGATAATAACAGCCGACCACATTGGTTCCGCGATAGTCGGCGAAAGTTTCCTCCAGCCCCTGATCGATATAGGCCTGATAATCAGCCGGCGTATCCCCGCAGGAAACACAGGCGATACGGATTTCCCGCCGCGCCAGTGACTGTGCATAGCGGTTAGGGACATACTGCATATCGGCGGCCAGCTGTTGGATCCGGCGACGGGTCTCCTCGCTGACTTTTCCGCGCCCGTTGAGAGCCTTGAATACCGTGGTGGTAGAAACCCCGGCAGCTGCAGCGACATCCTCAATCGTTACATGAGCCAAACCATACACTCCTCTCTTCCATGCAGGGTAAGCGCTTACCCCGAGGGCAAAATAATAACGACCTGCTGTGGTCTTCTTAAAAATATCACCGTCCCTGCCTTTTGTCAAGCGGAAAGTCAAAAATATTCCACCCATTTTTGCGCCTGCTTCTTACATAACGCGACGCCGCTCCGGAAGACAACCCTGCATCGGATTGACCCCGGCCCTCTGATATGGTACAATAAACCCGGTATTTCAGTGGAAAATTCCGCTTCATATTAAGGAGGCATGCCCATGATTGCCATACTCGATTACGGCGCCGGCAACCTGCGCAGCGTGGAAACCGGTTTTGCGCGGGCGGGCGTATGCGCCGCAGTGACCAGTGACCCGGATACGGTCCTGCAGGCGAACGGCGTGGTACTGCCCGGCGTGGGGGCCTTTACCGACGCGATGCGGGCGTTGGAAAACAGCGGTCTAATCCCCGCCATCCGGACATATGCCGCCTCGGGCCGCCCGTTTTTAGGTATCTGCCTGGGGATGCAGGCGCTGTTCGCGGAAAGCGAGGAGGGTGCTGGCGTTAAAGGGCTGGGGCTGATTCCCGGCACGGTGCGGCGCCTGCCGGACTGCGGCCTGAAAATCCCACATATGGGGTGGAACAGCCTGAAAGCCACAAAGGCCAGCCCGCTGCTGACGGGACTGCCGGATGAACCGTATGCGTATTTTGTCCATTCGTACGCCTGCCATGCGGCCGAGGAGGCGGACGTGCTGACCGTAACCGAATACGGGGTGCCGTTCCATTCCGCTGTCCAGCGCGGCAATATTCTGGGGGTGCAGTTTCACCCCGAAAAATCCGGTGCAGCCGGACGGATCATGCTGAAAAACTTTCTGCACATGGCGGGGGAGGTGACCGGCGATGTACGCTAAACGCATCATCCCCTGTCTGGATATCAAGGATGGCCGCGTGGTCAAGGGGATCAACTTCCTGTCCCTGCGGGATGCGGGCGACCCGGTGGAAACAGCAGCGGCGTATGCCGCAGCCGGGGCGGATGAGGTGGTCTTTCTGGATATCACCGCCTCCCATGAGGGCCGGGCTACAGTTGTGGATCTGGCCGCCCGCGTCGCGCAGCAGCTGGATATCCCCTTTACGGTAGGCGGCGGCATCCGCACAGTGGAGGATTTCCGTGCCGTACTGCTGCAGGGAGCGGACAAAATTTCGATCAACTCCGCCGCCATCGACCGACCGGAACTGATCGCGGAGGCGGCGGCAAAATTCGGCAGCCAGTGCGTGGTGGTAGCCATCGATGCCCGCCGGCGGGCGGACGGCTCTGGCTGGGATGTGTATAAGCACGGCGGCCGCCTGAATACCGGTCTGGATGCGCTGGAATGGGCGCGGCGTGCCGAAGCGCTCGGTGCGGGTGAAATTCTGCTGACCAGTATGGACTGCGACGGCACTAAGGCGGGGTATGACCTTGAGCTGACTGCGGCCGTGTCCGCCGGCGCGGGCATACCGGTGATCGCCTCCGGCGGCGCCGGTACGATGCAGCACTTTGCCGACGCCTTTACCGTCGGCCGCGCGGATGCGGTACTGGCGGCGTCTCTGTTCCATTATCACGAAATCGATATCCCGGAACTTAAAGCTTATCTGCTTGCGTGCGGCATCCCGGTGCGCCCCGTGCAGGGCTGAGTCCCCGTAAAGATATGAGTGAGAGGAGTCCCTTCCATGCCGATTGTCGAACAATTTGAATGGGCGGATCTCTGGTGGGATAACGCCGACCGTGAAGGCAGGCGGGTGCTGCTTATCGGGGATTCGGTGACCCGCGGTTACTGGCCGGCGGTGAGTGCCGCGCTGCAAGGGATCTGCTTTGTGGACCGGATGACCACCTCAAAAGGGCCGGATAATCCCGCCTTTCAGTATGAACTGGACTATTTTCTCCGGCAGACCGGCCTGCATTATACGGCGATTCATTTCAATAACGGCCTGCATGCCGCTCACCTGTCCGCCGCCGATTACGGCCGCTGCCTCGGGGCCGCTGTGATTCACCTTCTGAAAAACGCGGGAGACGCCAAAGTAATGCTGGCCACCTCCACCCCGGTGACTGTTCCCGGTCAGACCGCGCAGCATGCCCCTTTCAATGAACAGGTAAAGCAGCGCAACGACGAGGTATTCCGCCTAGCGCAGCATCATGACCTGGCGGTGGACGACCTGTATGCCGCCGCAGAAAACCGGCCGGACATCCGGCTTGCAGACGGCTATCATTATACGGAAGAGGGATACCGCATGCTCGGTGCAACGGTAGCGGAAAAGCTGAGCGGACTTTTGTGACCGGCTGCGGCAGACGCCGTAAATGCTTGGTATTCGTTGCGGGCGGCATGTTTGTTCCCTGGCCGAAACGCGCTTTCCTGCGGCGTATTTTCGGGAGCCGGCTGGTCCTGACTGCAAATTGCACATTCTCGCCGATTTGCCACCCCCCGGTTGAACCGGGGGATTTTTCTTGCCTGTTCGGCGGCAAAAAAACACTGGCATGCGGATATCCGCGTACCGGTGCTTTGTCGGCCATCCGGTCAAACAGCCGCCACATTGCCGCAAACCGTTCCACCCCTGTCTGCTGTGCACCGCAAGGCCGTATCTCTACGAAAACACAGCCCTTTTCCCCAAAACCCGGATATGTTCCCGCCGCCGTATCGTTTTTCAGGACAGCACAACAAGAAAAACTTGAAAAAAGCCGGAAAATCGGGTATTCTTTCGGTAGAGGTTTTTGTCAGGAAAGGAATGGAATACGAATGAAACAGGACATGCTGGTGGTATTGGATCTGGGCAGCACCCGCAACACCGATGTAGCGCGCGCCATCCGCGCGCTGGGGGTGTACAGCGAGATCTGCAATTACGACGTGACGGCGCAGGAACTGCTGTCGATGCCGAACGTGCGGGGTATTGTGGCCAATGGCGGCCCCAACGATACGGTGGACGGGGTGAAAATCACCCTGAGCGACGAGGTGAAAAAGAGCGGTCTGCCGCTGTATACCTTTGATTATGCGGGGGACGGCGCCCTCAACCCGATGCCGGAAGACGACGCCGACATCCAGGCGGCGCTCAAAAGCTTTGTATTCGGCACCTGTAAAGCTGAACCGAACTGGAACATGGAGAACTTCATCGCCGATCAGGTAGAGCTTATCCGCCGGCAGGTAGGCGGCAAAAAGGTGCTGCTGGCGCTGTCCGGCGGCGTGGACAGCTCGGTGGTGGCTGCGCTGCTGCTCAAGGCCATCGGCAGCCAGCTGACCTGCGTGCATGTCAACCACGGCCTGCTGCGCAAGGGCGAGCCGGAACAGGTGGTGCAGGTGTTCCGCGATCATCTGGGTGCTAATCTCGTGTACGTGGACGCGGTGGACCGTTTTCTCGACAAGCTCGCCGGCGTTGCCGATCCCGAGCAGAAGCGCAAAATCATCGGCGCGGAGTTTATCCGTGTATTTGAGGAAGAAGCCCGTAAGCTCGAGGGGATTGAATTCCTCGCGCAGGGCACCATCTATCCCGACATCGTGGAAAGCGGCACCAAAACCGCTAAAATGGTGAAATCCCACCACAACGTCGGCGGCCTGCCGGAAGACTTGCAGTTCCAGCTGGTCGAGCCGCTGAAAATGCTGTTTAAGGACGAGGTACGCGCCTGCGGCTGTGCACTCGGCCTGCCGAACAGCATGGTTTATCGTCAGCCGTTCCCCGGCCCGGGTCTCGGCGTGCGGTGCCTAGGCGCCATCACCCGCGACCGTCTGGAGGCGGTGCGCGAATCGGATGCGATCCTGCGCGAGGAGTTTGCCAAAGAAGGACTGGACAAGACGGTGTGGCAGTATTTCACCATCGTGCCCGACTTCAAATCGGTGGGCGTGCGGGATAATGCCCGCTGCTTTGACTGGCCGGTGATTCTGCGGGCAGTCAACACGGTTGATGCGATGACCGCCACGGTGGAACCGATCGCCTGGCCGGTGCTGCTGCGCATCACCGACCGCATCCTGAAAGAAGTCAAGGGCGTCAACCGCGTGTGCTACGACGTCTCACCGAAACCCACAGCGACGATTGAGTGGGAATAAGGAACCGCAGTGCGGTTCCTCAGGAAGAAGTGCTGTCGGGCCGAAGTCCTTCCTGTCGCTGACGCGGCATCGCCTTTCTTACAGTTTCGTGCAGATTCTCAACTGAAAATTTGGGCCGCCTTTTTAAAGGCGGTAGGGTGCGGACGTAACCGTCCGCGGTGAGTTTGCCGCCTTGCGGCAAACATCACGAAGAGCGCAAGCTCCGCTTCCTCGAGCGCCCCCGTCGCATCCCGCAGGACGCGAAATATTTAGATATAAAAACGCGCAGGAGGGTAGCCGAAACATCCAGAGGATGGTTTCGGCGTAGGGCACCCTCGCCGGGGGTGCCCTGATGTTCCTCAGGAACACAAAAGCTCATTTCTCAACATCTGTAAATACGTTAAAGTAAAAGAAATCGCCTGATCATAATCAATCAGGCGATTTCTTTTATTTTGCGTATTTATTCTTCATCAATAGCGGCACACAAGTCAATTACACCCTCAACTACAGGCATATACTTCTTGGGAAGGTCTTCTAATTTTTTAGACAGCAACACTGTATCCTTCTCAGACACTTCACCCGTTAAAAGGAAGTCCGCACTAACACAAAGAGCCTTACTAATCTTCACTAAATTTTCCGGACGAAGCGCCTTTTCTCCTCGTTCCGCCGTTGAAATCATCTGCGCACTCAGATCAGCTGCATCCGCCAGATCTTCTTGTGTATAATGCAACACCGCGCGGCGGGCCGCTATTCGTTTTCCCATCTCTTTTAAAAATTCTTTATCTTTCAACCCACCACCTCATTTCATGAAATTATCAGCCATGAGCAAAACCGCACAAACCTAGGGAGCGAGCGGGATGGCGGGCCATAA
>CAJKBW010000108.1 GCA_905198295.1 uncultured Oscillospiraceae bacterium
CCGTTTTATTGCACAAAATTTACTTCAACAGGCCTTCCACCACCGCAGCGGCCGGTTCAATATCCTCACAGACCACTCGCTCTATCTCCCCCTTATCACAAAGGGCGGCGATATTGGCGTCCATCGGCAGCCGCGCGATTACCGGTATACCCGCCTCGACCGCGGCCTGATTCAGCGCACTGTCATCGCCAAAAAGCGGAATGCGTTTGCCGCAGTCCGGGCAGATCACACAGCTCATGTTTTCCACCATGCCAAGCACCGGAATATCCAGCATGCCGGCCATCTTCTGCGCTTTACCCACAACCATCTGTACCAGCGACTGCGGCGTGGACACAATCACCGTACCGTCGACCGGAATGGACTGATACACCGTCAGCGGCACATCGCCGGTTCCGGGAGGCATATCGATAAACAGCACATCCAGCTCGCCCCAAACGACATCGGTCCAAAACTGCGTCACTGCACCCGCCAGAACCGGGCCGCGCCATACCACTGGCTGTCCCTCGTCTTCCAGCAGGAGATTGATCGACATCACCTTGATACCCATATGGGTTTCCTCCGGCAGGATGCCCATTTCACTGCCCTTTGCTTTTTTGGTGATGCCAAAGGCTTTCGGAATAGACGGGCCGGTAATGTCAGCATCCAGCACGCCCACCTTATAGCCGCGGCGGGCCATCATCACCGCCAGCATCGCGGTAACCGACGACTTGCCGACGCCTCCCTTTCCGCTGCTGACCGCCACAACCTTACGGATGGTGCTGTAGGCATTGAGCTGCGCATGCATGTCCCGCTGATCGCAATTCTGCTCACAGTCGGCGCAATGATGGTTACAGGCTTCACTCATCGTTTACAAATCCTTTCTTATCGCCGGATCCGGCGCTGTTGACTACATGGAAAAAGACGCCCGCTGTTAAGCGGACGTCTTCAGTTTTACGAAAACAGAAATCCGTCAGGCGGAGCGGTCCACCCGGTAGGTCTCACTGGCAATCTGCGGATTGGCTCCCTCCGCGATTCCACGGGAATGAAGCACATAGCCAACCGTCGTAAAGAGTACCCGCATATCCATTTTAAAGGAAATATTGCTGGCATAATAGCCGTCAAGAGCCGCTTTTTCGTGGATCCCGACTTCGTCACGGCCATTGACCTGCGCCCAGCCGGTAAGCCCAGGCCGCACTTCGCTGGCACCATTTGACGTGCGCAGGGAAAGCAGCTCTGTTTCCGTCAGAACAACCGGACGCGGACCGACAAAACTCATATCGCCTTTAAAAATATTCCACAGCTGCGGCAGCTCGTCAAGGCTCAGCTTGCGCACCAGCCGGCCGGTTCTGGAAATATACCGATCGACATCCTTAAGCAGATAGGTCGCCACATTCTGCGGGGTTTTGGGGCTCATCGTACGGAACTTCAGCATACGGAATGGCCGATTGCCGCGGCCGACCCGCGTCTGAATGAAAAGCGGCGTGCTTTTAGTATCAATCGCTACGATCACAGCCACAACCAGACACACCGGCAGCAGCACGATCATCATACCAAGAGACATACATATATCAAAAAGGCGTTTCACCGCCGCAAACACGCGCTTCTTTGAGGAGGGAGCAGAAACATAGCTGTTGATCGGATAAATCTTCTGCATCATTTCCCTCTCCTTTCTTTCCAGAAGTCAATGCTTTTGTAGGCCGGCGGTCTTTAGCCGCCACTCCACCTATTCATCGTTATGCATTATACTATCTCTTTTGACAAAATGCAAGTTTCAGATTTGTAACCATTTCCAAATCTGTACACCCTTACACATTTGTCCATAACCCATGTCCTTTTTTAGTCAAGGCTTATAACATTTTTACCGTTCTGTTTCTATTAGGTTGCCCTGGTTTTACAGCGCTATACGATTTTATTTTTTTGCATGAAAAACTTTAAAAAGCAGAACCACTCCCAGAACTGCGGCAAGGCTAAAGCCGATCAACCCGTATACCGGCATACCGCCGACTGCGGGTTCTATTCCCGAAGCACAGCTCACGCCGGAGGCGATCAGCAGCGCAGCAAGAACGATTCCCAGGATCAGGCGGTTGACCATACCGCCAAGGACATGCAGCGGCCCATCCGATCCGCTTACTTCCAGATTGACTTTGGTCTGTCCTTTAATGGTCATTTTCAGCAAATCTGACAACTGCGCCGGCACATCCAGCGTTTTGCGTCCGGACGACAGCAGCGCGCGTACGGCGCTCTGCGTTTCCTGTGACCAGTCGATATCCTGGAGTGCACCCGCAGAAAGATGATTGGCCATAATCGTGACAATATTGATATCCGGGCTGAGATCCGCCAGAACACCCTGCATCGTCATCATCCCGCGGCAAAGCATCGATATCCCCTGCGGCATGGATATGCCGTGGTTGGAGGCGAGGGTGAGAATTTCCTCCAGCATCCGGGACAGATCCATCTCTGCCATTCCTGCGCTGGCGTACTGCGTCAGGAGATCATCTATGTCCGCATACAGCCGCGCGTGATCGATCCGGCCGCTGTGCACACCAATGGTCAGCAGCACTTCCTTAACTGTTCCGACGTCGTTTTCCACAATTGCCCGCACCGCCCGTTTGAGCAGCGTCTGGTCCTTTTCGGTCAGCCGCCCCATCATCCCAAGGTCGAGCCAAACGATCTTCCCGCCGCGCACGCGCAGATTTCCCGGATGGGGATCGGCGTGGAAAAAGGCATCCTCCAGCACCTGCTTGACATAGTTTTCCGCCAGCTTGGTACCGATTTCCGCCCGATCATAACCCGCTTGCTCCAGTGCTTCGTGCGCATCGATCGGTATACCATCAATATATTCCATCACCAGAACCCGGGAGGTGGTAAACCGACGCTCGACACGCGGGCAGGTCACATAAGCGATCTCCTCATTAAGCCGGCGAAACTTTTCCGCATGCTGAGCTTCAATGAGGAAGTCCATTTCCTGCTGAGCAACCACCCACATTTCATCCAGCACCATGCGGAAATCCACGACACTGCCCAATCCGCCGATCCCGCCGAGATGCCCGGCTGCCCGGCGCAGCAGCGCGATATCCCGCGCCAACGTGTCCCGGATACCCGGACGCTGCACCTTAACCACCACCGGCGCACCATTTTTCAGGCGGGCGGCATGTACCTGCGCGATGGAGGCTGAACCGATCGGCGTCTCATCAAACACATCAAATACACTGCGCAGAGAGACACCGTATTCCGTCTCCACGACGCCGCGCGCCTCTTCAAAAGCAAGCGGCCTGACTTCAGCGCGCAGCTTTTCCAGCTCACGGCAGTATGCCTCCGGCAGCATATCCCGCCGCATGGACATAATCTGTCCGAGCTTGACAAAGGTCGGTCCAAGATCCTCCACGATGGAACGCAGTTTTTCGGGCGTCATGCCGCCCGCCAGATTATGCCGGGCCAGCACACCGAGAATTTCCCGCAGGCGGCGGCGATCCTCTTTTTTGCCCTCTTCCGCCTTCTCTGCGGACGGCTCAGGCTTCCGTTTCGTCTGTTCCATTGTGCTGTTCCTGCTCCGGCTCATCCTTTTTCTGTTCCTTTTCGGCAATTTTTGCCTTGACGGCCGCAAGCTCCTCATCACTAAGATGATCGAGCGTATCCATAACAAAATCCGCATCCGCGGCCGCGGCCGCCTGCTCGCGCACCTTGGCCTTCACATTGCGCTTGAGTTCTTCGTTGAGCACCTTTCCCTGCTCAACGGTGATTTCGCCCTTTTTGACCAGGTCGTCCACCAGATCCTTCGCCTTCTCGGTCGTCAGCGCTACCGCACCGATTCCGGCCAACATAATCTTTTTCATCTCTGCGCCCAGTGCATCCAGCATAGTGACAGCCTCCCTGTTTTTTCGCCTTCAGGCGAATTTTCTTCATTTTACCCCGAAAATAAACCAAAACCATGAATACACTGTAAACAATTCCATAAGAACAGCAAAAATCGCCGGGGAATCCCCGGCGATTTTAACAATTTATTCTTCCCGATCCGGATCATTACGGCGCTTTCTCAGCACGCGCACAATCACAAATAAGGCCACCAAAACCACGGCCCCTGCGGCAATCACCACATACAGCAGCACACTGCGCTGGCCGACCTTCATTCCCGACCACAGCGAATCCATCAGCTGCAGCGTTTCATCCGGCAGATTCGTGAAAATCTCCCCGCGCTCGAGCGTTTCGGCATCCGGATAGGCAATCGGGCTGTTGGCATATTCCTCGCTCATATACTCTTTGGCCGCAGAAATCGGCGTGGAATAACCGATCGTATCCATATTCTGACCGGCGATCTCCGGATCGCACAGGAAATTGATATAGGCCTCCGCCGCCTCCTTGTGCGCTGCCCCCTTCGGGATGCAGATGGCATCAACGAATTTGTTGAAGCCTTCCTTCGGCAGCACAAAGCCGAGATCCGGATTGTTTTCATACATGGTCAGGAAATCGCCGGCATAATAAGGTGCCAGCCAGGCATCCTCATTTTCCATCAGCTGGAACACCTGATCCATGACATATCCCTGCACAAGCGGCTTCTGCTCCTTCAGCTTTTCCTGGCAGGCTTTCAGTGCCTCTTCGTCGGTCGTGTTCAGGTTGTAACCCAGCAATGCCTGCACAATGCCAAACGCATCGCGCGGGTTGTCGAACATAAGAATTTTCCCTTTGTACTGCTCATCCCACAGCGCCTCCCAGCTGTCCGGCGCTTCGGTGACGTATTTGGTGTTATAGATCAGCCCCACCGTACCATAGGTATAGGGCACCGAGAACTTATTCTCCGGGTCATACACCGGGTTGACAAAGCCCTCATCGATATACTGAAAATTCGGGATATTGTCGAAGTTGAGTTCCTCGAGCATATCCTCTTTGATCATCCGCTCGATCATATAGTCCGATGGGATAATCACGTCATAGTTTGCGCCGCCGGTTTTCAGCTTGGTGTACATGACCTCGTTGCTCTCGTATATCGCGTAGTTCACTTTGATGCCGGTGCGCTTGGTAAATTCCTCATTGACATGGATAGCGCCCTCTTCACCGAGCGCCATATACTGGCCCCAGTTATACACGTTGATGGTCACCGTCTCCTCCTCAGCACTCCCGGCCAGAGGAGTAACCGCAAACAACGCCGTCATCAGCAGTGCACTCAGAAACACGATCCCTTTTTTCAATTCAAGTTCCAGCTCCTTTTTTCATGAAAAATATTCTTAAACGGCAGTCTGCCGTTTTAAGCGTATTTGGCCGCCTTTTTCTTTTCATCCCGTGCCTGCAGGACATTCTGCAGAATCAGCAGCAGAAGAATGCAGGTAAACAGCACGGTGAACAGTGCGTACACCGTGGGCGGCATCGGCTTCTTGGTATAGGCGTAAATTTCGATCGGCAGGGTCGAAAAGTTCGGCCCATAGACAAAATAGCTGATGACAAAATCGTCAAGCGACATCGTAAACGCCATCGTCATGCCGGAAATCACGCCGGGCATGATCTGCGGCAGTGCCACCTTAAAGAACGCCTGAAGCGGCGTACAGCCGAGGTCAAGCGCAGCATCGGTCAGATTGCTGTCCATCTGCCGCAGCTTCGGCAGCACCGACAGGATCACGTACGGCAGACAGAAGGTGATATGCGCAATCAGCAGCGTGCCGAAGCCAAGAATCTCCTTATGCCGGATCAGGGTGCCGAAAAAGGTGAACAGCAGCGCGAGCGATATACCGGTGACGATCTCCGGATTGGACATCGGGATGTTGGTCACCATCATCACCAGAGAACGCAGCTTCCCCTTCATGCGGTTAATTCCGACAGCTGCCATCGTCCCGAGCAGGGTGGACAGCACCGAAGCGAGCACTGCCAGAATCAGGGTGTTGCCGAGCAGGCCGAGCAGCTCGCTGTGCAGCAGCTCCCGGTACCATTTCAGCGTAAAGCCCTCCATGACCACCGTGTTGCGCGAGGTGTTGAAGGACATCACGATCAGCACCAGAATCGGCGCATACAGGAATACATACATCAGGGCGGTGACGATTTTCTGCCAGCGCTTCATACCATCACCACCTCCTCATCACTGTCGGTGAAGTGGTTCATAACGCCCATGCAGATGAAAATCAGCAGCATAAGCACCAGCGACATCGCCGCGCCGAGATTGGGGTTATACGCCTGCTTAAACTGCGTCTCGATTACGTCACCGATCAGCACGGTTTCCGGACCGCCCATCTGCTTGGAGATATAAAAGGTGCTGACCGCCGGCACAAACACCATCGTGATGCCGGTGACAATCCCCGGCACGCTCAGCGGCAGGATCACCTTCTGAAACACCTTGAATTTATTGGCGCCGAGGTCGCTGGCCGCTTCCAGCACCCGGTCGTCCATCTTGGACAGCACCGAATGCAGCGGCAGAATCATATAGGGAATATAGTTATACACCATACCGAGCACTACTGCGCCGGGGGTTCGGATCAGCTTGAGGGGACCGATGCCCAGCATACCGAGGAAATTATTGATAATGCCGTTATCCGACAGCAGCGATACCCACGCCATTGTGCGCAGCAGGAAGCTCATGCACATCGGCAGCATGATCAGCATCACCAGCACCCGCTGCGCCCGCGGACTGGCGCAGGAAATCGCATAGGCCACCGGATAGCCAAGCAGCAGGCAGACCACCGCCGCCGCCGCACCCAAACCGATGGAATCCAGAAACGTAAAAGCGTATTCACCGAGATTCACCAGATTGCCCAGCGTAAACTGTCCCGCCGCGTCGGTAAAGGTATAAAACACCACGATAACCAGCGGCGCGACGATAAACAGCACCATCCATACCATGTATGGCGCCGCAATCCATTTTTTGTTCATACCTCCGCCTCCGGGTTTCCCTCGTCTTCCGGCACGGCGTTGACGTCGTCGAGATGCTCGTATTCTTCACTGAACGAGCTGTAATCGCCGTACACGCCGGAATAGGCCGACTTCTTCATGACATGCATATCATCCGGGCTCAGCCGGATGCCGATCACGTCTCCTGCTGCCTGGCAGGCGGTGGTCTGAATCATCCACTTGAAGCCCTTGATGTCCACAATGATCTCATAGTGCACGCCTTTGAAGGTCACGCTGGTCACTGTCCCGGAGAGATGGCCCTCCTCAGGCGGGACAATATGAATGTCCTCCGGACGGATCACCACATCCACCGGCTCGCCGTTTTTAAATCCCTTATCCAGGCAGCGGAATTTATGGCCGAAGAAGCTGACGAGATAATCTTCGTCCATGACGCCGTCGAGGATATTGCTTTCCCCGATAAAATCGGCCACAAAGGCGTTGCTCGGCTCGTTATAAATATCCTGCGGCGTGCCGATCTGCTGGATGCGTCCGCCGTCCATCACCACCACCGTGTCGGACATCGATAAGGCCTCTTCCTGGTCATGGGTAACGTAGATAAAGGTAACCCCCATCTGCTGCTGGATATTTTTGAGCTCCTGCTGCATGTCCTTGCGCAGCTTAAGATCCAGCGCCGCAAGCGGTTCGTCCAGCAGCAGCACGCTCGGGTTATTCGCCAGCGCACGCGCGATGGCGACACGCTGCTGCTGTCCGCCGGACAGCTTGTTTACGCTGCGCCGTTCAAAGCCCTTGAGGTTGACCATCTCCAGCATGCGCTTGACCGTTTTATGGATTTCCGCATTCGGCTTTTTCTGCACCCGCATACCGAACGCGACATTTTCGTACACATTCAGATGCGGAAACAGCGCATACCGCTGAAAAATGGTGTTTACCCGCCGCTTATGTGCCGGCAGGTCATTGATGCGTTTGCCGTCAAAAAAGACATCGCCGCTGTCCGGTGTCACGAAGCCGCCGATAATCCTCAGCGTTGTCGTCTTGCCGCAGCCCGAAGGGCCGAGCAGCGTGACGAACTCTCCGTCCGCGATGCTGAGATTGATGTGATCCAGCACCTGTTCACCGTCAAACGAAACCACGATGTCTTTGAGCGTAATGATATTCTTTTTTTCCATACCGATGCATCCCCCTTTGCGGTGCGCAGCAGTTTTCCGCATACAGCAAGGCAAGCGGTCTTCCGTCTTCAGCGGAAGACCGGCATCGTTCTTGCTGAGGCAAAAATCCACTGCGAGAGTCTCCGGCTGTCAGCCGGAAACCGCGGCTTCTTTTCCGACGCCCTCCGCAAAGGGTTTTTCACAATTCTCTGCCCGGACGGACAGGAACTGCGGCGCCGCATGGAAGCCGCTTTTTCCATCACCGGCGATACCTGATTTTCGCCGGCAATGAACAGATGCTTCTCTTAAAGATGAGCAACAGTAACAATATAAGGGCAAATCTCTAAAAAGTCAATATTTTTTGTGATTTTCTCGAAAAAAATCGTCTTCACCCGCTTTGAAGCGGCTTTAAAACCCCTTTTCCTCAAGAATTCTCATGTTTCCTCCGATTTCCTCTTTCTGCCTTTTACCCAAAACCACCGCTTTTACCGCGGACAAATCCGTCACCCGTGCTGCAGCGGTTTTTCCATCAATACGCAGTCACGCCACTTTCCCTCATGTTTTTCGTGCGCGGGCAGCACCCTGACGCGACGAAAGCCCGCCTTCTCATAACAGCGTATCGCTCTTTCGTTTTCGCTGCGCGGATCCACAACAAGCCGGCAGGCTGCGGTTTCCTTTTCAAGATACGCGGCGGCAAGCTGCAGTATGCGTACGCCGATTCCTTTACCCTGCCATTCGACTTCTCCGATAAAAATATCCGCTGCATAAGCCGGACCGGCATCCTCAAGACCATACTCCTGCGGGTCTGCGGGATAAAACTGCAGATAACCAAGTGGTCTGCCGTGTTCTTCAAACAGACAGGCAGTCATGTTTTCCTCCTCTTTGCAGGAAAAAAACTTTTCCTCCACCGCTGCCCTGTCAAAATGCTGGTCGCGCCCCTCATAGTCCTTCAGCAGACGCTCATCCTGCAGCCAGCGGAGCATCGTTTCCACGTCGGTATCCTCCATGCAGCGCAGCACCAGAGAGCCGTCCTGTCCAATTCGCACAGCGAATCGCCTCCTGATCCGATAAACGGTACGGCAGGCAAATG
>CAJKBW010000109.1 GCA_905198295.1 uncultured Oscillospiraceae bacterium
AATTACCGCGGCTCCGTTCTTTTGCGGGTTTGCTTACCCGGCAATCGACTGATAAAGATTGATCAGACCGGTCACCGTGACAATCAGGATCAGGAGCGGCGTCAGAAAGCGAATGCAAAGGATCCAGGCTTTTTTTAGCCGAAACCGGGTGCCATCGGCCTCGATTTCCCGGGCTAAAATGTCGGGATCCCATTTCCAGCCGATAAAATAGCACATTAGAATGCCGCCCAGCGGCAAAATGAAATTATCCGTGAGCACACCCACCAGATCGAAGAAGGTATAACCGGCCAGTTTGATGCCGGAGAGCGGACCAAAAGACAGGGCGCTGGGGATGCCCAGCAGGAAGATGGCCCCGGCGACGAGCAGCACCGCCTTTTTGCGGCTCCAGCCCCAGCTTCCGGTCACATAGGAGACCACAACCTCCAACAGCGCGATAGCGCTGGTAACAGCGGCGAAAAAGACCAGAAGGAAGAAAACCGCAGCAAAAAGGACGCCAAGCGGAATTTCTGCAAAAACGCGGGGGAGTGTTTCAAAGATCAGCTGGGGACCCTGGCCGACTTCCAGGCCAAAGGAAAAAACCGCCGGAAAAATGGCGATGCCGGCGAGCAGGGCAACAGAGGTGTCGAGCGCCGCTACATTGGCGCAGGAGCGCCGGATATTTTCTTTTTTATTGAGATAGCTGCCGTAGGTGACCGTAATCCCCATGCAGAGGCTCAGTGAATAAAAGACCTGGCCGAGCGCGGCGCTGACGGAGGACAGGGAAAAGGATCCGCTGCCGTAGGGGACAAACATGAATTTAAGCCCCTGCACGGCGTTCGGCAGCGTCAGGTTGCGTACAATGATGATAATCAGCAGAACGAACAGCGCAGGCATCATGATTTTACTGGCCTTTTCGATACCTTTGACGCCAAGCAGGCAGATGGCGGCAGCGGCAGCCATAAAGACAAAATGCCATACCACCGGTTCCGTGCCGCTGCCGATAAATGCGTCAAAGCTGGCCGGTGCCGCAAAAGTGGTCAGATAGCTGAAAAAATATTTCAGGATCCAGCCGCCGATTACACTATAATAGCTCAGGATAATAAAGGCGGCCAAGACGCCGAGAAAACCGACGATACCCGCCCGTGGGTGAACCCTGCGGTAGCTGGCGACGGCATTTCCCCCGCTGTACCGCCCAAGGCTCATTTCGAGCATCATGACCGGCAGCCCCAGAAGGACGATAAAGATCAAATAGGCCAGCAGAAAGAAAAAGCCGCCGTTGCGGCCCATGAGATAGGGGAACTTCCATAGATTCCCCAGCCCGATGGCTGCGCCGGCTGTCGCCAGCAGAAAGCCGATCCGGCTTGTCCATTGATTTTGTTTCACACGGATCTTCCTTTACGTATTTTGACAGTCTCTGCGGTGGGTGCGCCATCCGGTATCCGGCGCTGCGTATTTATCCGCCGCGTTTTCCGAACGCATGCCGCGGACGGCGCACAGCCGTCCTGTCCGCCCGATTCTGACCGGCGGCGCAGGATTGTCCTCTATTGTAGCAGAAAACGGCTTGAGCAACAAGTCTTGAGTGCGGGTCAGACGGCGTGTTTGAGCAGCAGATCCACAAAATCCAGCAGCAGCTGTTTTTGTGCCGGGGTCAGACGGGCATATTTCTGCATGAGCTCATCCTGCCGGTAGGATGCCTGCTCTGGGGAGGCACCGGAAAGGATAGCGGCCATGTCGCCGCGCAAAGCGGCACAGATCCGCCCGAGCGTATCTAGGCTGATTTTGGTCACACCACGTTCAAGCTGACTGATATAGCCCACGGTAACACCCAGTTTTTCAGCCAGCTGTTCCTGCGTCATGCCGCGCTGCCTGCGCAGCCGCTGGATGCGCTGGCCTATGATGGGGTAATCAATTCCCACATGCCTCACCTCGCATCAATTCTGATAGTGATAGCTCTATAAATGAAGACATTAAAAGCTAAAATTATAGTTATAGCTATTGAAAACGGCAAAATTCTTGATATAATGATAGAATAATATGATCCGTCGTATGCCGAACGCCGGGCGAAAATCACTGTTGAGAGGATAGATGTGAAGGAACTTGGGCGGCGACCCCGCCTGAAGTTAAAAACGGGAAGGCGGGGAGAATGTGGATGTTTATGAATGGATGGCGGTTTTCGGTTCGCTGATTCTGGGAGCGATTGTACTGTATGCCATCTATGCCGGCCGTCGTCCGAAAGGCTGAATTTGTTCAGCGGATTTGGCCTGCTTGGGCGGAAAAAGGAGATTGAGAAGAAAAAGGCGCTTGAATTGTTCATAGACTTATGCTATGATGCCCATGATACGAGGATGTATGCCGTGGCGGCAGAAACGGCCAAAACGGTTAAAGGACGTTAAGGGGATAATGAAATGAACATCAATAAAAACCAGTTTGAAATCCTGTCCTATATTGAGCGGGAGGGCGGCCGTAAAATTACGCAGCGGGAGCTGGCAGACCGCACCCGGCTGTCGCTTGGCCTGGCCAACCGTACGCTGGGCGAGCTGGACAATCTGGGTCTGGTGAGCTTCAATGCCAAGAAGGAAATTCAGGTGACCAAAAGCGGGCTGGAGGCGCTGGAGCCTTATCGGGTAAAGCGGGCAGTGATTATTGCGGCGGGCTTTGGCTCACGTTTGGTGCCGATTACCCTGAATACGCCGAAGCCGCTGGTGAGAGTGCATGGCAAACCGATTGTGGAAACGCTGCTGGATGCTATTGTCAAGGCGGGCATAATGGAAATCGTGCTGGTGCGCGGCTATCTCGGCGAGCAATTTGAAATTTTGCGTCAGAAATACCCGCAAATCCGTTTTTTGGAGAATCCACTCTTCAACGAGGCCAACAACATTTCCTCTGCCTGGCTGGCGAGGGATCTGCTGCAGAATGCTTATGTGTGCGAAGCGGATCTGCTGCTGGGCAATCCAGATCTGATCCGCAAATACGAATATCATTCCAACTATCTCGGACAATATAAGGATGTTACCGACGACTGGTGCTTCAAGGTCAAGCAGGGCATCATCCGGGAACTGCTGGTGGGTGGACGGGAATGCTATCACATGTACGGCATTTCCTACTGGGATGCCAGAGACGGTGCCCGTCTGGCCGAGGACATCGATGCGGTATACAAGATGCCCGGCGGCAAGGAAAAGTATTGGGATGAAGTGGCGCTGCGGGTTTTCAGTAAGAATTATCGTGTGGAGGTCCGTCCGTGCGATGAAGGGGACATAGTGGAGATTGATACCTTTAATGAACTGAAAAAAATCGATCCCGTTTATGCGGTATAAACGCGCAAGGCCGCATGCCTTTGTGGCATGCGGCCTTGCTGCAGGGGATGAAGAGGTGAAAGCGTGGCAAGCCGTTATCTCAATATGATGGCCTATCCGCGTCGACAGCATCTGGCTTATTTTCGACAGCTGGCTTACCCCTATGTTGGGACAACGGTCAATGTTAAGATCACGATGTGGCGCGAGTGGGTAAAAGCAAACAAACTCCCGTTTTTTCTGTCGTTCTGTTACTGTGCGGCGCATGCGGCAAATGCCATACCGGAGTTCCGGCAGCGGCTCCGTGGTGAGGCAGTTGTGGAATATGACTGGTGTAAAACTTCGCGTACCGTGGCGCTGGAAAATGGCACCTATGCGTATGTACGCTGAACAGCCGGATGCCGTTTGAAGCATATATCCCCTATGCGGTGGAGACGCAGGAAAAGGCGAAGGCCGCCGGGTGCCTGATGGATAAAGAAGAGGAGGCGGAGGCGCTTCTGTTTGTATCCACTCTGCCGTGGATAACCTATACCGCTTTGATTCAGCCGGTCCCCATGCCGGCGGACAGCAACCCACGTATTACTTGGGGAAAAGCGTTTGAGCAGGATGGAGAAACTTTTCTGCCAGTATCGGTTTTGTGTCATCATGGACTGGCAGATGGGCTGCATATTGCCAGGTTCTATCAGGTGCTGGATGATGAGCTGCAAAAGCTGGCGGAAACCGGCATGGTATAAATAAATACAAAGAAAAGACCGACTCTCTGCGCAAGGCGGCGGGACGGTCTTTTTGGATCAAAGCGTAACCAGTGTCTGCTGACACCAGGAAAACAGCAGGGAAAAGGCCTTTGGATCGTATTCTGCCGGACGGGTCCGCAGCTCAAGCGCTGTCCGCAACACTTCCCGGTCGATGCCGTGCAGATGTTCTGCCAGTTCCCGTTTCTTCCGCACGTATTTGCCGGTACGCAGAAAATACAGATTCTGCAGCAGGTAAAACACCGCTTTATATGCACCGCGCAGGGCCTCATCGTCCTGCGGTGCAGCAGAGTGGATATATCGATGACACAGCTCATGATATAAATTTCCGATCCCGATTTTCACCTGATTGCGGATATCCTCGGCGGTATACGCCGGAACCAGCGCCGCGAGTGTGCCGAAGCAGTCCCGGGTGTCATGAACCAGCTGCCAGATTTCGCAGGGGTTCCATGCGGCAAGTTCCGCCCGTCCGCAGATAAAGCCGCAGGCCCGGTCGGCATGACCGAGCGACCGGATAATGGCACGGTAGGCATCCATATCCGGGATGCGCAGCACATCCAGAACCACCATGATATCGATGTCGCTTTCTGCATCCGCTTCACCGCGGAAATAGCTGCCCTGCAGTCCAACATACAGCAGCCTTTCCCCAAAGGATTGCCGAAGCGAATGGATCATTTGCGCCAGATAATCTTCAATATCCAGCATAATCCGCCTCCTCACAGTGACCGGCTTTTGTCGTCGATGAACTGCCGGATCTGTTCAAGACCCTCTTCAGAGAGCGGAAAATCCTGTGCTTCACCGTGGTCCGCCAGATCAAAGCACAGATCCTGCGTCCAGGTATAGACATGCAGCGTATCTTCTTCCGGCTCGATCCGGTAACGCAGGGGACCGTGTGAACCGGTAAACGGATTGCCGCTGCGGTAGTAGCCGACACGACTGATTTCGAGCATGGCCGACATTCCTTCCTCTTTGGAATTTACTTCTCAATCCGGGCGTGGTTTTCCAGAACATAGCGGTAGAACTTGACCGCCTTGGCGACCGCGTCCACGTCCACGTTTTCGTCCCGGGCATGCACGCTTCCCATCTGCTGGCCGCTGATAACAAGCGGGGCAAAGCGTACCGCACACGGGCAGTATGGCGCATAGTGGCGTGCGTCGGTGCCGCCGAGCATGATATAGGGGGCAACGCCGGCATCCGGAAAGCATTCGCGCACACATTCTTCCACAAAGCGATAGTTCGGGTTTTCCATATCCACCACCGGTGAGCAGTCGTGTCCCTCCAGCAGCTCGACATCAATACCGTATTTCTGCGCCTCGCGGCGGAGAATTTCCATCGATTCCGCCATCGGCTGATGGATCATAAAGCGCAGGTTGGCGGTTACGCTCGCTTCCGCCGGAATAACATTCGGGGAAGCGCTGCCCTGCATCATCGTGAAAGCGCAGGTGGTGGCGAGCATGGCGCCCGCCTGACCGCTTACTTTTGGCAACACGATTTTCAGCAGCGGCTCAAACAGCCACAGGTTGCCGAACAGCAGCCGGAAGGGAAAGCGCATATCTGTTGCCATCGAGCGGAACATCCGCCGGATCGGCGGCGTGAATTTTTTCCGGAAGGGCGAATGCATTTCCATATGATTGACAAACGCGGCGAGGCGGGCAATGGGAGTGTTTTTCGGCGGGGTGCTGGAATGCCCGCCCTCGGCGCGGGCGACAAAGCGCACGTCCGCATAGCCCTTTTCCAGAATGCCCAGCATCGCGTAGTGGCCGGTCAAGCCAGGCATCGGCGCATGGACGATCGCGCCGCCTTCGTCGAGCACGAGATCCAGCTTCACGCCGTGCGCCTGCAGATATTCAGCGGTTTTGGGAGCGCCATCTCCCATGATTTCCTCATTGCAGGAGCTGGCCACATACACGTCGCAGGAGGGGGTGAAGTTTTCGCGCAGCAGTTCTTCCACCGCCTCGAGAATTGCACACAGCGAACCCTTGGTATCCATTGTGCCGCGGCCCCAGATGCGGCCTTCGGCGATCTTGCCGGCAAAGGGCGGATATTTCCATTCGCCGGTCGCTTCGACGACATCCTGATGGGACATCAGCAGCACGGCATGATCGTGTGACTTTCCCGGCCAGCGGAACAGCAGGGAGCCGTCGATTTCCGTCTTCTCCAGCTTTTCATGGATCAGCGGGAAAAGCTGCGCCAGAACTGCATGGAAACGATCGAATTTCGAGAGATCATCTGCGCCGCGCAGGCTGATGGTTTCGCACTGGATCATCTGCGAGAGATCTCCGACATATTTATCCCGTTCCGCTTCAGTAAACGCAACCGCGGGTTTGGCGGCGGAGTGCGTGCTGCGGCCGATCATAAACGTATGGACTACGGCGATCAGCAGCAGAAGAATCAGCAGCCCGATCAGGCCGAGCAGGATGTAAAGCAGCCACATCATGTTTCACTTCTCCTTTTCTCTTTTGGGGCTGCGGCTTTGTCCAGTCCCAGTTTTTCCGCGATGACCTCTGTCCTGACGGTGTAGGTTCCGCTGATTTCGTAATATGGAAGGCCGTGCTTCCGGCATTGTGCCAGATGGAAACGATTGTCCGCGATAAGCGACTCCGGCGTGAGCAGAGAGTCATCCAGACGCGTCTCAATGGCGCCGGCATACTTACGGATGACATCGAAATGTCCGCGGATATAGTCTTCTGTCATGATCAGGCAGCAGTAGCGGATCTCCGCCAGATACTCGGCGGAAAAATCTTCCCGCCAGGTAAACGGGATATAACAGCCCTCCAGCACAAGGTTCTGCCGATTCTCGATCGCGGTTTTGATGATTTCCCGCAGGATCGGCCAAAGGCAGACGGTCAGCTGGTCGTCATCCTCCGGGGTGAGCGGAATCTGTCCGCTGCGGATCAGCCCCATTTTCAGATGATCGATGGACAGATAGGGGAGGGCATACCGCTCAAGCAGCTTCTGGGCCAGCAGCGTTTTGCCGGTATGCGAGCTGCCGGCGAGCAAAAAAATCATGTGAGGCGTCTCCCTTCCTGCGGCGGGCCGACTTACAGCATGTTTTTCTTATACAGCAGGCGGGCAAAAGCGATCGAGATCAGCGCCGCCACCGGCACCAGAATCGCCACCTGGCTGGCCGCGGCCGGCACAAAAATGCACAGCGCCACCATCGCAATAAAAGGCGCGATGGCTACCTTGGGGGCTTTGGAAAAATACTTGAAACCCAGCGCGCCGAACAGTGCGGGCACTACGTTATCGAACGCGGGCTGTAGTACCGGAGAATTGAGCACCGGGGTGAGCGGGGCGAGCAGCAGCACCCCGATGGCCAGCACGGCACAGGTGGTTATCGCGGAAGCCGCAACCGAAAGGGTGGAAACGATCTCGTTTTCCTTGGTTCCGTACTCCGTGCCGGCCGTGTCACGGGCATTCATACAGCAGGGGATTTTTAGGTTGGAGAGGTTTCCGGTCACGAAAGCGAGATAGGTGGCGCCGGTACCGAGCATCGGCGCATAGGTCGCCACCTCGACCAGGCTGGACGGCAGATAGATCAGACAGATGCCGCCGGTACCGATGAGCAGGCCGGTTAGGTTCGGGCCGGTGCCGAAATAGATGCCGATAAACAACGGTACGCAGAGCATCAGCAGCAGTGCGCCGCCGGTCCATAAACGGCCGGATACGTGCATGCGGTCTTCAAAGGACATATCTTTCTTTTCCCGTGTTTTCATCCTTGTTCCCCTCCTTTCAGGCGCCGGTGATGCCGCCGGTAATATACGCGTAGCCAATGGCCGACGCCATGCCGATAATCATGCTCAGCGACAGCGAAAAGCTGTCCAGCCATTTGAAATGCTCGCGGCGGGCCAGCAGGCTGAAAAGCCACATGAATACGGCGGAAACTGCGATGACCACAAGGCTGGTGAAGTCGCCGGTGGTTACACCGGCAAATCCGGCGCCGATGAAGGCGCATACCATACCGACAAACATGGCGTTGAACATAATGGTGCCCCAGCGGTTGTCCTTCTGTGAAACGCCGGACATCTTTTTCTGATACCGTTTGAGACCGATGATGCAGAACAGGCCGCCCCAGATGATGCCGATGGTCATCACGAAGGCGATGGTGACAAACGATTCGCCGGTCATCGCGGAAGCCGCCAGTTCCTGCATGCCGGTGGCTTTGGCGGCCATATCCGCCGCCATCACTTCGTAATGCAGTGCGCCGATGACCGAAAGCCGCAGCCAAGGAAGCGGGATGCCGAGAGAACCGGCCAGCGTGATGACACCGATGAGAATGCCGATGGACGGCACTACCGAAAAGACCACACTGGAGGACAGCACCTTATTGAGTTTTTTCTTATCCATGCCGATGCGCACCCCTTCACGGTACGCCTTAAACAGAAATACGGCTGCCATCAGCATCACAAAGATAATGACAATCCCGGCGATCAGGTACATCACGCCGCTATTGGCTTTGGTAAGAAAGTCCGTCATGGATGTTCATCCTCCTTTTTCCCGGATTCATATCCTTTTTTGAAGCGGATTTCACAGTGGGAATCTCCGTGTGCAATGGTTTTGGGCAGCTCCAGCCGTCCGCCGTAAGAGGCGGCGATGCCGCGGTCCCCGCACATCGCGATGTCGCACAGCCGTCCGATTTCCTCGTCGGTGCAGCCAAGCTTCTGCCAGGCTTTTACCAGCGGACAGTAATGGAAATCGATGGACAGCGTTTCATCGGTGCTTTCCACAATATCCATTTCGAAAACCAGCCGTGCCGGCAGGGTTAACAAGGTGCTTTTGAGCCCTTTGAAGCTATCGGTTTTGCCCTTTTTGACCAGATTCATCCCCTGAAAGCAGCCGCAGCGCCGGATCGCCGTTTCAGCGAAATCCTCCCAGGCCAAGCCCTTCTGCTGTGCTTCG
>CAJKBW010000110.1 GCA_905198295.1 uncultured Oscillospiraceae bacterium
ATTGTACCAGAAGGGCTGACGGGTCCTCAACTTTCATTTAACTTTACAGTCCGGACTAAAGTTGCGGGAGGCATATGTATGAAACAGAAAAATGGGGGACAGCAGCATCAAAACACACCACATCGACATATACAGCAATAAAGGAAGAAACCCTTTGAGATACAATTCCGTTTGGCACTCCGGGCATTTCCAGGCACGAAGGCGGGTGATCGGCATCTGCCACCTTTGCTTTACCGTTATCCCGTATCCGCATACCGGGCATTCCCGCGGTTTGTACAGGTTTTTCACCGCTTCCATCCATTTAGCCATTCCGATATGCCTCCTTGGCGGTTCTCCATGAAAGCTCTAATTTTTAATTAATCTTCATCAGGATAGAGCTTAACAAAGTATAATGCAATAAAACAAAATAAGTGATAAAAAATCGGAATGCATTTCACTAAGACTATATTGTTCCGAAAAAGCAATCTCAAAATAACGATAAAAACAAAAACCCCTATTCCCGCTATATAGCTCAAAGGCTTTATTTTAAGAATTTTTCCACATGAGGAACATGGTTTGCCATATACAGAGCTAAAGAACAGTAACTTTTTTAAATAATTGATTCTGGCACCACAGCACGGACATATATTTCGACTCATAAGGATACCTCCCTATCTGTTCCATGCTCTTACATAACTGGGCGGCTTATTCCAATCAAAGCTTCTTTCCCTTTCCGGACTGACTGCTTTTCATCAATAAGAAGATGATCGGAAAACCCTTATTCCCTGTCTTTCAGGCGGATTCCTTACTCCCCTTTTCCATGCCTTAAGGCAATCGGCAGGGACGGCAGCAAAAGGAAGAACAGACCCGCACAGGACATGGAAGTGCTTATCGTTCCAAAAAGATTGTATGGGGTATACGTGCGGAGGATAAACAAGTATGTAAAGGAAATCGCAGCACCACATATCAAAATGTATATAGTACACGGAAGAAACCCTTTGAGATACAATTCCGTTTGGCACCCCGGGCATTTCCAGGCACGAAGACGGGTGATCGGCATCTGCCACCTTTGCTTTACCGTTATCCCGTATCCGCATACCGGGCATTCCCGCGGTTTGTACAGGTTTTTCACCGCTTCCATCCATTTAGCCATTCCGATACGCCTCCTCGGTGACATAGCCGTCCTTGATCCATTCCTGCCGCCGTCCCTGTTCCCACGCGGTAAACTGGCCGCCCGCATGCACGGTCTCCTTAGACACCCGGTTGACCACTGGCATATCGTTTCTTAGCCATACTTCATACACTTCCACCGTTGCTCCCAAGCCATATTCAAGTGTAATTTGGACAAAGGCATCGCCGGCATATACCCTGTGTCCATCCACTACATAGGAACTTTTTCCGGATGGTACTAACCATGAATTAAGAGCACCTAACTCTTGCACTAGCTTATAAGCATAACCTAATTGTTTATATTTGGTTTCCAAGAATGTGACAGCGGCTCCAACCGCCTCGCCCAAAACAGCTTTTGAAATATCTACCTTATCACCCTGTTCAGCCATAACACATAGGGTATACAACGTTGAGAATACCGGACCGCAGCCTGGCAGCATACTGATTAGCATTGCCAGTGTTGGCTGAATGTCATAAAAATTTTCTATAGATTGTTCCGTCACAACAGAGCATTTATCAATTCTTACCTTTGTAGTCTTTACATCCTTATATGGCACAGAACAGTTATAGTAACCATCATATTGACCGCTGTACTGTGGTTTGTTCCGGATCGCGGTCATTGTTCTCAGCAATTCATCACATAAACCGCTGTAATCATTTTCAGAACCATACTTTGCGTAAATGGCCTCCAGAACGATCATTTTTGCATAATCTTCCGGCTCAAGAACCTCTTTGTCCCGAAAAGAATAAGAACCTTTAACCTCCACCGTACAAACCGCGTATATTCCGGGCGCATCTCCCATCCTGACCGTGATCGTGGCAGTACCCGGATTTACTGCAGTAACACGTCCCAGCGCGTCGGCGTAGGCTACACTTGTGTTGCTGGAGGAAAAGCTGACCCTTTCCATAGAAACCGGAGATCCCCCCAGGCGAGCGGTCAGGCTCACGCTGTCCTTGACGCACATTGCCAAAGACGAGTGCGACAGGGAAAACTCACTGGAGGTGACCGGTTCCAGCCGCCACTGCTGCTGTGCCTCGCCTACGTATTCCCACAAATGCACATTCGCACCGCTCCATTTGCTGGCCGACTCTACATCTATCACCTTATTCCGGCTCAGCTTTGCCTGAATACGGTACACGCCGTCGCCGGATCGGATGATCCGGAAATACTGTGCTGCCTTCTCATTCGCCCGATATATCTGGATATTCTGTCCGTTCTGATCAACGTTGTCCTGCACATCCAAACGGCAGGAGGGATTTGAGTGAGGCCACAGCCGGAAAAAGCCATCCGAGACATAGCGGATATACCACTGCTGCGCACTGGTGGCCTCAAAGGTTTTCTGCACCACCGTACTGTTGGGCGCGGTACCCTCTGCTGTCAGATATTTGCCACTGTTGACGTTGCTGATATAATAAAGCCCCTCGGCAACGCCGCTGTCATCATAGAGGGCACTGTAGTAAACTGTCAGCTTCGGCGCTTTGGCATAACCAGCCTCTGAAGAATAACAGTCGTAAATGCTGCCGAACTCACTGCTGAGCATAAAACCGTAGTTTTCCATGCTGCCGCAATACCAGTGATGCACCGCATCGCTGACGTTGAAGGTATATTTCCCATTATCGTCGAAATACGGTGCTCCGACCCCCATGTTATAGATGGCCGGTCGCTCCAGGACAGCGTCGTATCGTCCCAGCGCTCCCCAACACCCATACAGGTGCCTTTCAAATCCTCCGCGCTCGCCAAGGTCAGGGTCAGCTTTAAGGTTGCCCCGGACACATCGCACGATTCGAGAATGTTCTCAAAATCCGTGAACCAGATGTACGCCTGATATTCCCCATATTCTGACCTGCCGAAACTCATGCTGGAGGCACTGGCATAAGCGCCTGCGGCAGATGCCCTTGATATATAGGTATCTTGTATATTTTGATTATACGTTGTCATCTGCGGCCCGACAACCGACGCGGTTGCCGTCAGTGGATAGACCACATCTTCCCCAGCGAATATCTCCTCGTCCATCGTCACTGTAATTTCCCACTCGCCTTCCCCTGCCTGCACCAGGGTATAGGCCGCGTTTCCCTGTACAGCCCCGCTTTGATTCGCCAGCACAAAAGCAGAAAACGTGTAGGACTCCCCCGGCATTCCGTCTGTTTTCTCCAAAAGGATACTTGAGCCGTCTTCACTCAGCGAAGGCCGGAAAGCGGAAGATTGCAGCCGGAACGCAAATGTATGGCTGAGGGGTGCTTCAGTGAAGATCACCGTCTGGCTCACACCCTCACTGATGTTGCTCTGTTCCAAGCGGCTGAAAGCGCCAAATGCATCAGGATATACCAATGTGTCGTCAACCGGATAACCGACAAGCCTCTGCGTCCCCTCCGGCACGACGGCCGACAGCCGGAAATCGCCGTCTAAATCCAGCCCGGCATCCGGCCATTGGGAATAGTAAACGGTAAACCGGTTTGCAGCATTACGGTAATCGTATCCGGAATAAAATGAATAAATATCCCCGACCGGCTCCATTGCCGTGTCAATCCACCTGACCTCTCCCCGACCGTCCGTATATTTGAGCGGTGTAGGCAGCGTAATAATCCGTCCCGAGCCGTCCGGCGCTTCGACATCCACGCTGTATAGCCTGTCGCTCCGTTTAACCCGGGTCAGCTCCTCGGTTGTCAGCTCCAGCGCTGCCGCTGTTGACGACGGGATCTCCTCCGCCGCGTAATACGGCGATGCCTCCTGCGCGGCTGTCCCCATTCCGCCAAACAAGCCGAGCAGCAGGCTCAGGCTCACAGCGGTCGCAGTCCCGCTTTTTTCCAGATGTTTTCTTTTCCGTTTCATAACCGCGCCCTCTGTTTTATCTGCACAAACATTATCCTCTATAATAAAATCTTATTATAGAATTACGCCATCAGCAATTCTATTTTCCGGCTGCCCTTTAAGCAAAAAGGACATATCTTTTTCATCCATCATAAAAAAGCAGCGAAGGATCATTTGCTCCTTCGCTGCTTTTTTATAAGGGCATTTTCTGTCGATTACCGTCAGATAGTTTCCCCTGTGTTATCCGGCAAAAAGCTGTACCCAGTAAAGACGGCCGCCGCTGCGCACGACGCCAACGCCGATTTTATCAAAATCAGCGTTGAGGATGTTGGCACGGTGGCCACTGGAATTCATCCAGGCGTTCATCACCGCTTCCGGCGAAGATTGTCCGTAGGCAATATTCTCCCCCACCGTCCGCCACTCGATGGTAACCGCGGTCGAAAACTTGCTGCCGTCCGGCCGCGTGTGCTCGAATTTCTCCACGATCTCCTGCGCCCGCACGGCGGCATTGGCGCTCAGCTCGGTATCCAGCGTCAGCGGGGACAGACCGGCTTTGGCCCGCTCCGCGTTGACCAGCGCAGCGACCTGCCCGGTCATAGTGCCGGCTGCCGGCGCATCCGATGGCTTTGTCGTCGCTTCGGCAGTCGGTTTCGTCGTCGGCTGCGTTGTCGGCTTGGTTGTTGGTTTAGTTGTTGGTTTGGCGGTCGTCCCGGCCGAAGGGGCTTCGGCGGGCTTGTCCGCGGAGGAACCATCGCCCCACGGCTGCCCGTTCTCCGGCGCGGCGGTGGGGCTATCCACCGATGCGGAGTCATTCGGCTGCGTCTCCGCCTCCGATATATCCGCCCCATTCTCCGGCAGCCCCGCAGGTGCATCCTCCGCCCCGGCGCTGCTCTCCTGCTGCTGTACCGGAGAAGAACTCTCTTCTCCGGCAACGGTATCCTCCGGCCGGAAACAGGCGGTCAAGGAAAACGCCAGAACGGCGCAGTAAACCCATATCAGATAACGTTTCATCGCGGCACATCCTTTCGTCTGCCTGATTGTGTCAAACAGCGCTGCCCGCAGGCAGCGATACCAAGATAACACGAAAAGTGGACCGCGTCAATGGCAACTCCAGGCAGTATTTATATGCTTTAATCAAGCAAGGCTGTTCCATACGAATTATCTATAGCACATAGCCATTTCCCGTCAACTTTTTTGAATACATAAGTCGCTCTGCGCTCCATGCTGTATTCAGAATCTTCCTTTTTATCTGCATCCAGTAAAGTTTGGGATAAAACTAACAGGGTATCCCCTGCTTCAATCATGAGCATTTTCCCTTGTGTTGGAACAATACTGTTGTGAAAATAAGCAGCAATTTTTATAAAGGCTTCTTTTATCGCTTTTTCCCTTTTGCTTCTACACCGGGTTTTACAACCAATACTGCGTCGTCCGTGTAAATTTCCACCAAATCGTCAAATCTTTCTTCTCTTATCGCCTGATCCGCAGCCGCTATCAACTCTTTGACATTTTGATTCATATTTAACCCTCCCATAAATTTGCCTTTTCCAGACTGTCTTAGCCCCGAAATAATTTTTACCAACTTAACTAAATATTCTATAATATATAATACTTTCGTATGTTTTGCAAGGCGGAGCCATAATAGAAACCGCGTCCGATTACAGCTTTGCCTGCTTCATACAGGGACGCCCGTTTCCGGATGCATTTTCACCGCAATAAAAAATCCCCCGCATGCCGTAAAGCATGCGGGGGCCGTGAGTATCTTGCAGGGTTCAGCACAGCGGTACGAGCAGCATTGCGTCGCTGCTGAGTACATCCGCCGCGAGACCGTTTTCTTCCATAACCGCTTCCATCGAGGTATGGCAGCTTTTCGCAATCTCCCAAAGGGATTCGCCGCCGTTCGCGTAATAGATTTTCAGCGCCGCCTTTTCCTCCGGGAAACCGGCCGCTTCGTCCGCCGACATGGCGGTCACTGCGCTGCAGGACTGGGTGCGATAGCACGCACGGGTCACTGCAAGTTCGATGCGCAGCTCCACCTTGTCGGTACCGGCCGCGGTATACTCCACCCGTGTTACCACAAGATGGGCATCCATACGGGAGCAGTCCTCGTCGAATTCCAGTGAGAAGGTACCCGGCCGCTCATAGTAGCTCACCACACCAGCGGTGTCTCTGGCCAGCATCGCAATGGTCATTTTGCCGTCGACCACCGCCTTGCTGTCGCCGCAGCGGCATTCGGTCGGCGCCGCGTCGCACCAGATATCGATGATCTCGGCCACTCCCTCAGGCGGCAGCTCCATTTCCTCCTTGACCACGCTCTCCCCGCGGCGGATGCCGATCAGGTTTTCGGTGTCGAGGTGGGTGGTTTCCAGCTTGAGCGGGCAGCGCACCGAATACATATCGGTCACCACATCGCAGGAGGCGGAGCGGGTACACTGGAGCTGGGCGAGGATCTTGACGCTCACCGACAGCAGGGTGCTTTCCCCGTTCTGGTTGACGGTGATATGAATATCGCTGGAAATAACGTCGAGCTGCACATCGCACGCCCAGTCCTCGTTCATACCATCCACATCCACGATCTGGCTGAAGGGAATGGTGTGCTCCGCTTTGTCCATCGTCCCCGCCGCGATGTCGGAAACATACAGGTTCTTCAGCAGCAGCTCACCCTTGACAATCGCCTTGTTGGCCAGCAACCGGCACTCGGTCAGGCAGGGAATCGCTTCCGCACGGATGAGCGCCTCAGCCGGCGGCTTGCCTGCTCCCAGCTCCAGCACCTCGCTGACCGTAAACGGCTTTTCGGCGCTGACCGCCGGGACTGAGTAGGCAACCGGCATCCGGCGGGCATACAGCCCCTCTCCGCCGACCGAGGTAATGACGTTGCACTGTCCTTCCGCGATGATCTTCAGCTTTACCGTAAAGGCACCGTGCAGATCGAGACGCCGCGGACTGGTCGCGCGGCAGTTGATGTAGTCGGTCTTGGCCGTCAGCCGAATCTCCGCGCCGACGCCTGCGCCGCGCACCGCAAAGGAGCTGGTGAACGGCTGGCTGAATTCGCAGCAGCGCACGCACTTGCGTCCCTCATCGAGATACATCACCCGGATCATCGCCTGCCCCTCGGCGGTCAGGCGATCCCCGCTCATCTGCTTGGACTGGATGACCGGACGCATCGTGCACTTGAGGACCGCCGCAATGTCGGGACAATAGTCCGGCAAAACGAAGTCGCAGTCCACCGGCTGCTCGTCAAAGTCATCAAACAAGATTTCCGGTACGGCGACCGCCTTGCTGATCTCCTGAAAATCCATGAAAACACCTCTCCTTTGTCGTGACTGTGCGTATTTTTCTATGATCAATATATTCGACCTGTCCGCCAAGTATAACCACCCGGATAAATTTTGCTGACGCCGTCGGCACAAACGTGCTATAATGCAGGAAAACACTCCCATATCCCCCAAAAAGGAGATGGTCCTATGCAAACTATCCGGCTTAAGGGGAACGAGACTCCCGTCTTCCTGTCCAAAATCATCCTGGGAACCGGCGCTTTTGGCACCTCGATTCCCGCCGAAGAGGCGTTCCGCATGCTCGACCGGTATCTGGAACTGGGCGGCAGCACGCTGGATACAGCCCGTGTATACGGCACCTGGGGTCCCACCGGCCGTGCGGTCAGCGAGGAGACAATCGGCGCATGGCTGCGCAGCCGCGGCAGCCGCAGCCGTGTCACCCTCGTCACCAAAGGCGGCCATCCGCCGCTGAGCGATATGCACCGCTCCCGCCTGAGCGAAACGGAAATCCGGACCGACATCGAGGAAAGCCTGCGCACCCTCGGCACCGACTGGGTGGAGCTTTTCCTGCTGCACCGGGACGAGGTCAGCCGCCCGGCGGAAGAAATCGTCGATACCCTCGACCGGCTGGTTAAGGAAGGCAAGGCTCTGGCTGTGGGTGTCTCCAACTGGACGGCTGAACGCATTGAAGAAGCCAACCGCTATGCGCGCCGCGCAGGCAAAACGCCGCTTGCCGTTTCCCAAATCCAGTGGAGCTTCGCCCGCACCACTCCGCAGCGTCTGGGCGATACCACACTGGTATGCATGAACGACGAAGAATATGCCCGGTACCGTAGGATGAGGCTGCCGGTCATGGCGTATTCCTCCCAAGCCGGCGGCCTGTTCACCAAGTGGCTGCGCGGCGGCGAACAGGCGCTGAGCGAGGGGATGCGGCACAGCTATATGGACGATGAAAACCGTCGGCGGCTGGAACGGCTCACATGCTTCTGCCGGGAAACCGGCTGCCCGCCCAGCGCAGCAGTGCTTGCGTATATCACCCACAATCCCCTGCCCGGCGCCGCCCTGATCGGTTGTTCCCGGCTGGAACAGCTTGAAGATTCCCTGACCGGCTGCGACCGCCGTTTTACACCGGACGAGCTGGCCATTCTGCTGGCGGAATAAAGTGACGAAACAGCTGCCCGGTTTACCATGAATTTAATCGGATGTGAGAACGGGCAAAGCGTTTCAAAAGGTGGATACCGCCAGTGTGCATCGGGGTGTTGCTGGTGGTGGCGGGGTGGGACTTTCCCCCTGGAACCACCCCTTTAATCCCCGGCATATGACGAGGCGGAAAGCGCCGCCGTGCGCAATGGCAGCACCGGGGATAAGACCATCCTAACCGGGGAGAGTCTGGAGGCGCTGCTGGAAAACACGCGGGCAAACCGCCTTTCCACAAGCGTCCCTCCCTTCAGTCACGGGTGAATGGCGCTCTGTACGGCAGCGGTAAGCGGCTGTAATACCATCACGGTGCTCGCGGCCCCCATCGAATACGAAATACCTGTGAGTCCGGTCTGGACACGGATTTCCTGTCCGGCCTGTTCACCCAAGATCAAACCGTAACCTCATAAGCCGCACCACCGCCGGAACGGCCAAAA
>CAJKBW010000111.1 GCA_905198295.1 uncultured Oscillospiraceae bacterium
GGGTTTGCAACATGCCGCCTTTGGCGGCAACCTGTCGCGCCCGGTGAGGAGCGGGCGGCTCATTTATCGAGGCCGCCGGATGGACGGGACAAGGGCGCATGGCCGCGGGCACCCGCGTGAACGGGTGCTGGTTTTGGCCGTGCGGCCAGACGCGCCGCAGATAGGCCGGCCGACGCCGGAACCTCGCCGCCGCTTGGCGGTGGTTATCGAAACAGGCGGCCAGACGCGCCGCAGGCCAAAGGAAGGCAGCGACGATCCGCTTTTCTCACGCCGCCGAAATCGGGCTTTGTTCGCGCCGGCGCATCTTAACGCTATTGGTAACCGGTTCGGTGCCGGACATCAAAATTTTACCCGCCGGATGGTGGTCCAGACAGAAGAAAGAAGGGCGATTGCGGTGAAGTTATTCGTTCGGAAGGTTCTCGTATCCATGACAGCGTGTGGTCTTTTTGTCTTTTCAAGTGCCTGTTTTGTCCCCTTTCGTCAGGGGATCTCATCCGCAACGGAAGCCGGCACGCACGCCACACAATCCCCCCCAGCAGACAGCGAAAGCCGTGCTCCGGAAGCACAGATTTCCATTCAGACCATAAAGCCAGGTGTTTTAACGGTTGGCATCAGTCCGGGAATGAAACCCTATTCTTTCTATGAAGCCGGGCAGCTGACGGGATTTGACCTTGACCTTGCCGCCGCTGTGAGCCAAAGGCTGGAACTGGAGCTGAAAATCGTAACGATGGACTTTGAAGATCTGTTCAGCGCCTGCGAAAAAAAGCAGGTGGACTGCGTTATGGGGATGGAGTATTCGGATATCCGAGCCGAAGCGCTGTATTTTGTTTCCTATATGGCCGAAACGGTGAACGACGAAAAATTTGACATAGGCTTGTACACGAACAGCAGTAATCTCGCCGATACGCTGTCCTCCATATTCGAGGCTTTTGCCTATAATGGGCAGCACAGTGCTCTTGTCGAAAAATATTTTTCATCCGATGTCGTGGCTTAAGATGAGCGGGGCCGCCCCGCCTCAACCGATGTAGGGCAGCGGCTGAGGTTAACCGTTTCGGTGGACGCAGCGAAGATGCCCCAAGGGAAAGGCGCGAAAACGAAATAGTAAAGCCGTCCGGAGCGGCCACTCCGGACGGCTGCGTGAAGATGAAATTTCCCGAGCATCAATCCTCACAATTCACATTATACTCATTTGGCGAATTATGTCAAATGAAGAATTGCGGAGGGAAGCCTATGCGATGTCCTGTTTGCGGAAAAGTTTTTTATAGCCGTACCTGTCCTCACTGCGGATCATCAACTCAGCCGACATCCCAACAGACGCCGGAGGATCTTCCACCGTCACCTGAGTCAGATACCGAGGAGCGGCGCTGCGTCAAAAAAAGCAAGCGAAGAAAAGTGGGAAATCAATTGATGGTTCTTTCCATATTTCTGCTTTTCGCACAAATTTTCGGATCCTATGTGGGCTATGAGATGGCCGATGACCAAGGCGTCAGCTTTGTTACACGCATAAGCGAAAAACTTCCTGTATGGGTCGCCGTAACGGCTATCCTCTTTATCATCGGCTTTATCCTGTATTTGTGCGGAAAAAGCACCACTGACAAGCGCAGCGCCTCTGCGGATACACCGCATACGGAGCAGGCGCAGACCACGCCTGCCGCCCCATCCAAAACGCCTGTTTTATACGCCTTATTCACCGATTTGACACCAGGGAAAATTATCGTTATCGTTTTTCTTGCCTTCGCCATCGCCATGCTTTTGCTCGCGATGCTGACGGCATTCCACTAACGGCCAGCATGGAGCCCTGCCCGCTTATATGGAGGGCCCTTCTGTCGGCATGATGAGACGCTGCGCGAGTTTGCCCGCAATAACCAGATCCATATCCTAAGCGTGATAAAAAGGCGGTGTCGGACGTCAGTCCGTATGCCCGCACCGAAATTCTGCGCTGCTCGGGGATGCCGAAGAGGGCTAAGCGAACATAGTGGACGCTAACGGAAACGGCAAGCCTCCGGACGGGGTACCCCGTCCGGAGGCTCTTTGCTTTGTGCGGCCATCACGGCAGACGCGGCCGGCCGGCGGCCGTCTCCGGTTTCCGCAAGCACCGGCGGCAGGATGGCTGTGCGTCCACACGATGCGGCTGTGCGCCCATGCCGCCAGCCGTATCGGCAGCCCATTCCTCCGGCCGGAGGAAAAACCAAGGCGGCGCCGGATACCCGGCGCCGCCTCGCGGATTCGTTGCGGATTTGTTTTCGTCAGGATCAGTTGTCCGCGTCCTCACAGCTGCAGCTGCATCCGCAGCCGCAGTCGCCGTGGCTCTCCTTGGGCGGGAAAAACTCGTCGACCGGGAAGCTCATCTTGCGGAACAGGTCGCAGGGGCTGTCGGTGGCCGGGCAGCTGCACTCCTTGCTCGGCATGCAGAAATCGTACACCGGCACCAGCATCTGGACGTTGCGGATCAGCTGCACGATGGTGAAGATGCCCAGCGTAACATAGATGTTGCGGCTGTCGGCGTTGTCGCAGAAATTGCCGCCGTAGCGGTTGCAGATGTGGGCCGGGATGCAGCCGCATCCGCAGCCGCACCCGCATCCGCAGTCGCAGCAGCCGCAGCTGCACGGCTCGGCAATGCGCGCGGAGAGGACGACCGGCTCGGCGACGTGGACGACGCAGCGCGGCAGATTGCGGGTGGGCAGCTCCTGCGCATCGCAGTCGTCCTCGCGGTACTCGCTCGAGAACACCTTGACGTTGCCCTCGCTGCCGTAGAGGATCACCTTTTTCTGGAATACGCCGACACCGGTGACCGTCGTGCACGGGCAGGTGCGTCCGGTGTACACATCCACCGAGATCTCAAAGAAGAAGGTCAGGTCGCAGGAATAGTAGCCGCGATTGAACGGCAGCGCCTCGACGTCGATGTATGTGGTGATGACCTCCGCCCTCCGGGCCCGTACCGATACCGCATTATCCACGATCTCCTGGTCACGCGCCGTAAAATATACGCGCAGATCCTCCAGGCAGTCTTTGTCGGAACAGGAGTCATAGACCCGCCCCGCGTCGATGCAGACCGCTTCTTTGCAGCCGGACTCATGTACAAACTTGTTGTCAGGCATGTATATTGCCTCCTTATAGATTTGATACGAAGCGTTCACACTTCACTACCAGTCTATGACGCCGGTTTCTTTCGGTGCCAAAAACCGCAAAAATCTCCCACCAGAAGCGGGGATTCGTTCCACGGCCGCAAAAAACCGCCTGTCCATGTCGGACAGGCGGTTTTCGTTACAGGAAAAGAAACAGATTGATTATCCCGGCAATCAGGTTGATGCTGTTCAGGATCAGCAGCACAATACTGATCGAAAAGCCGGCGACGGCGACCTTGCGGGCGGTGGTTTTCATACCGGAGCGTCCATTGACGATGCCGACAACCGCCGTAAGGATCCCCACCCAGCTGACAAACGGCAGCAGGCCGACCAGGCTGACCAGCCCCATCACCAGCGACAGCGTCGCTTTGCCGGTGGGGTTATGTACCGCCACCGGGATCGGCTGCACCGGCACCCCCTGCGGATAGGGCGTGCCCGGCGCATAAGCACCGGCCGGCGGATACGGTGCCGCCTGCGTGCCGGCGGCCGGCGCTGCGGGTGTGCCTGCCGGCACACCCGGCTGCTGTACGGCGGGTACCTGCCCGGGCATCGGCGCCGCAACCGGGACAGCGGGCTGCTGATAGAACAGCGCGACCAGGGTGTCTACCGAAGATTTCAGCATACTTTTCGGAATGGCGGCGAAAAATCCGGTCACCCCCATCTCCCCGACAAAAACGCCGGGCAGCACCGGATATTTCAGCCATGCCTCCAGATGAACCTGCCCGTTCTGGTAAAGCAGCTTGATAAACTGCGGCGCAGTCAGCCAGCCGCTCCCCTTTCGCCAGATGACCTCGCCGTCCCGCAGCTCCTGCTTAAACCCTTCCTTGACAAAATAATCCTCCGAAACAAACCGGATGAAATCGTCCGGCTTTCCGGTATTCATATCCACAATATACCGCGACATAGGTTCCCCTCCTCAATCCTCACTCATTTATGGTCAGGCTCTCCAGCACCTGCTGCAGCTCCTGTTCGTGTTCCGCCCAATCGGAAGCGCGCATCCAGCCGATCATCGCCACAAAAGCGTCGTCCGTCTCCAGGCAGTACGCCCGGTACGCCACCCGGATATTGTTCACGCTTCCCCGCTGGTCGAAGGTATACGCCGGCCGCTCCTTGAGCGCGCCGCGCACCACGCTCGTGTCTTCGCGGGTATCGCCCAGCGTCTGTGTGTAGAATTCGGCATATTCCTGCAGCGTCAGCCCGCTCTCCAGCTCCGCCTTCGCATCCCGGATAACCGTCACATACCCCTCGCGGGCATCCGTGCGCTGAATAAACAGCGCGTTGGCCGAGTCGGGATCCTTTTCCCAGACCGCGGTGGCGGTCAGGGAATAACGCCCGTCGTCGCTGGTAAAGGTCGCCGGCGACGAAGTCTCCTCCAGATTTCCCAGCAGCAGCACCACATTGCACCCGCACAGGGACAGGGCCATCATCACCGCTGCCGCAAGCAGTGCCGCCAGTCTTCGCCATTTTGCCATTCGTTCCATCCTCCCATTTTTACGCTATGGATATAACATATATGTATCCGGCTGCCGTACCCGCGATTGACAAGCGCACACAAGGTTTTTAGGGGCGGAAAGCCCTGCCCGCCAGGCGTTATCCTCCCCGCCCTGCGGCCGCCCTCCCTCAGCTGAGAACGCCGTCAGTCTGCCCTTTCGGCGGCTTTGGAGCCTGTGTGTCTTTGTCAATCGAGGGTAGGGATGCCGGATCACTTACTTTTTTTCGCCGCCTGCCGGTTGAGTTTTTCGAGGTCGTCGTTTTCCCCGATCACCACCAGAAGATCGCCGTCGTGGATCAAATCGGTGCCCTGCGGGGATACCCGCATATTTTTCCCGGAACGGATCGCCACCACATTGAGCCCGTAGCGGGTACGGATGTTGCTCTCCTGCAGGGTGTGCCCGACCCATTCATCGAGCGCCTCCAGCTCCATCAGGCTGTGCCGGTTGGTCAGCTCCATGTAATCGACGATGTTGTTGCCGGCCATATTGCGCGCCAGCCGGATGCCCATGTCCTTTTCCGGGCAGATGACCTTATCCGCCCCGATGCGCTGCAGGATGGTCGCGTGCGCGTCGCCGCCGGCCTGCGCCACCACATATTTGGCGCCGTGATCCTTGAGCGCCATCGTCGCCAGACAGCTGGTTTCCATCTCCTTGATGCTCAGCACAACGGCGTCGAAATTGCGCAGTCCCAGCGAATCCAGCGCATCCGGATCCAGAATATCCGCCTGGATGACGTGGGTCAGGTCGTGGACCATCTCCGCGACCTTGTCGGGATCGTTGTCCACGCCGAGCACCTCGACGCCGTTTTTCACCAGCGAGACGGCGACGCTCGCCCCAAACCGGCTCAGCCCCAAAACCGCAATCTGTTTCATGTCTGCGACCATTCCTTTCCTGAAAACAAAGCCTGTGTAACGATAAGATGATCCGGAACGAACAAAGCCCGGTTCCGGCGGCGGAAAGACAGGCGATGCACCGCCGCGTTCTCCTGCCATGCGCGGCGGCACAGCCGCGCGCCTTATCCCGCCTTCCTCCCGTTCACCGGATTTTCCCCCTCAAACGCTGCGCATCAGCCCACCATCAGCCGGTCCTCCGGATAACGCAGCGCGTCCGGGTGCCCCGGTCCGCCGGCGAGCGCCATGGATACGGTCAGCGGCCCGAGACGGCCGATAAACATGGTGAAAATAATCAGGATGCGCGATACCACATGCAGCTGCGGCGTGATGCCGGTGGTCAGCCCAACGGTGCCGAACGCCGAAACCACCTCGTAAAGGATGTCGGCCACGGTTTCGCTGCCGCCCGAGAAGGTTTCCGCCGCACAGATGACCACCGTATCCACCAGGACCAGCCCCAGCGCCAGGCAGAAGATGGCGACCGACCGGCGGACAACCTGCACGTTCAGCCGGCGCTGAAACACATTGAAATCCGCTTTTCCGCGGGCAATGGTCCACACCGCCAGCAGCAGCACGAAAAAGGTGGAAACCTTGATGCCGCCGCCGGTGGAGGCCGGCGCCGCGCCGATAAACATGAGGATGATGCTCACCATATGCCCGGCGGGGGTCAGCTCGCCCTGGCCGAGCGTATCGAAGCCGGCCGTGCGCAGGGTAACCGACTGGAAGAAGGCCGCCATGATTTTCTGCGCCGGATTCAGCGAAGGATCGCCGAGCGTCCGCGGGTTGTTCCACTCGAGCAGCGCCGTCAGCAGGGCGCCGGAAAGAAGCAGGGAAACCGACATAAGCAAAACGATCCGGCTGTGCAGCATCAGCTTGCTGAAACGGCGGTTTTTCAGGATGTCGAGAATGACCGCAAAGCCCATGCCGCCGAGAAAAACGAGCAGCATCAGCACGATGTTGATCACCGGATCGCCCACGTATTCCTCGATGGAATTCGCAAAGCCGAAGGGATCGAACCCGGCGTTGCAGAAGCCGGATACCGACAGGAAAACCGCGCTGAAAATCCCTTCCCCCAGTCCGAATTCCGGCACCAGGCGAACGGTGAGAATCACCGCGGCGGCGGCCTCAATGGTAAAGGTCACCAGTACGGCGTTGCGCACCAGGCGCACGACCCCCTGCAGGGAATCGGCATTGAAGGATTCCTGGATAATCAGCCGCTCCCGCAGCGAAATCCGCCGGCCCAAAGCCATAAACAGCAGCGAGGCCATCGTCATGAAGCCCAGCCCGCCGATCTGAATGAGCACCATGATCACGCACTTCCCGAACAGGGAAAAGGTCAGGCCGGTGTTCACCACCGTAAGCCCGGTCACACAGGTGGCGGACGTGGCGGTAAACAGCGCGTCCACAAAGCCCACCGTCTGCCCGTCGAGATGCGCCAGGGGCAGCATCAGCAGCAGGGCGCCGAGCAGGATGGTTGCCCCGAACCCGGCCGCCAGAATTTGCCCGGGCTTCATCTTCCGGAATTTTGCCGATAAGAATTGCGGCAGTTTTTTGAGCATGCTCTATCCCCCGCGTCAATATGCTGGGGGTATTATAGCATTTTCCGTATGGTTTATCAACCGGCGATTCGGTATATGCCGGGTAGAATTTGCAAAAAAGCGCTTGAAGCCGGCCGGTAACTTTGCTATACTGGAATTTATGAACACCTACTGCCTGTCACAGGGGCAGGGAAACGGAGAACGCACATGCCGATTCGCATTCAGGACAATCTCCCGGCGGCCAGAATACTGGAGTCGGAGAATATATTCGTCATGACCGAGCATCGGGCGGCCCATCAGGATATCCGTCCGCTGCAGATTGTCATCCTCAATCTGATGCCGACCAAGGTGGAAACCGAGACGCAGCTGCTGCGCCTGCTGGGCAACTCGCCGCTGCAGGTGGATATTGATCTGATGCAGACGGCCACCCATACCTCGAAAAACACCTCCAAAGAGCATCTGCTGGAGTTTTATCATACCTTCGATCAGCTCCGGCAGAATAAATACGACGGCATGATTATCACCGGCGCACCGGTGGAGACGCTGGATTTTACCGAGGTGGATTACTGGGATGAGCTGTGCGCGATCATGGACTGGTCGCTGACCAACGTCTATTCGACGCTGCATATCTGCTGGGGCGCGCAGGCGGGGCTGTACCATCATTATCAGGTGCCGAAATATTCGACCGGCAAAAAGCTGTCCGGTATTTATAAGCACCGTCCGCTCGACCCCAATCATCCGCTGCTGCGCGGCTTCGACGAGGTGTTTTACATGCCGCATTCCCGTTTTACGCAGGTCACGCAGCGGGATATTGAGCAGCATGACGCCCTGCAGGTGCTGGCGCTGGCGGAAACCGCCGGCGTGGCCATCGTTGCCGCCAGGGATGCGCGGCAGGTGTTTGTCACCGGCCATTGTGAATACGACCGGATGACCCTCGCGAAGGAGTATAACCGCGATATACAGCGGGGGCTGTCGCCGGAAATCCCCTACCATTATTTCCCGGATAATAATCCGGAAGCCGTGCCGCCCATGCTCTGGCGCAGCCACGCGAACCTGCTGTTTTCCAACTGGCTGAACTATTTTGTCTATCAGCAGACCCCCTACGATATTTCCGCCATCGGGTGATCCGCCCTTTGGCATCCTGTCCTACAAACCGAGAGCCGCTGTCTTTGGCAGCGGCTTTCTCCGTCTGCCGGGAAACCCGTTTCCCGACAGCCTGAACCGCGCGGACGTAACCGTCCCCGACCCCACCGCTTTTTAAAAAATGGCCGCACGCGTTCGCCGGACGCGAACGCGAAAACTTCTGATATCGTTTTTCCGCAAAACCCGTTTCCCGACAGCCGCCTGCACAAATGCAGCCTCACGCCGCATCGGGAAATCCCTGGATAGGGTTTCCCGCGACGCAGCAGCCCACCGGGCTGCCGCGTCTCCCTTCCTGATCTTTAGGAAAGCAAAACCTTGGCTTCCTCTTGCGGTGCCCGGCTCCGTCATCGGCGGACACGCCGCCTCGCCGGTCGCGAACGCGAAAACCTTTTGTGTCGTTTTTCCGCAAAACGATTTCTTTGGCAGCGGCTTTCTCCTTCTGCCGCAAAACCCGTTTCCCGACAGCCGCCTGCACAAATGCAGCCTCACGCCGCATCGGGAAATCCCTGGATAGGGTTTCCCGCGACGCAGCAGCCCACCGGGCTGCCGCGTCTCCCTTCCTGATCTTTAGGAAAGCAAAACCTTGGCTTCCTCTTGCGGTGCCCGGCTCCGTCATCGGCGGACACGCCGCCTCGCCGGTCGC